>CAZYKQ010000084.1:0-8813 GCA_964648235.1 uncultured Christensenella sp.
CCGAAAACATCTACAGTATACTCATTTGACAGTTTTTGTCCATAGATATTCCGCTGTTTGCCTCATGATTCCTTCCGCTTTTACGGGATATTCTTCATTATGATCCGTGGGAAGCTTCATCCATCAGCTGCCTCCTGAGCGCCCACAAACCATCTGACAGGTCCACTTTATAGCGGTGGGGGTTCACAGGCCGCAGGTACTCTTCCCAGATGGTGCTCTCCTGGGCCGCCCGGTAGGCGCTGATCTTCTGCAGATCTTCCTCAATCGGCTGCGCTTCGCCCGCGATAAACAGGGGCTCAAGCATCCGTTTGACCCCATACCCCTCCAGCCGCATCCGCTTCCAGGTGTCCTGCGGATCAAAGATGGTCAAAGGGGCATCAAAATCAATCTTTTCATCCGACAAGGCGATCAGATCAGCCGCCGCCATGCCATCGCCGGTATACAGCCGCCAAAGCTCGTGCCTGCCCGGCAGGGTGATCTTTTCCAGGGTATCGGACAGCTTGATTTTGGGAAGCATCTTCCCGCCCTGTTCAAGCGCCGACAGTTTGTACACGCCTCCCAGCGCCTGCCGCCCGGCCGAAGTGATCAGTTTGGTCCCCACGCCCCACAGATCGATGCAGGCCCCCTGCAGCTGCAAATCCCGGATCAGGTATTCGTCCAGGTCATTGCTGACGCAGATCTTCGCCTCGGGAAAACCTGCCTCATCCAGCATATGCCGGGCCTTACGGCTCAGATAGGCCAGATCCCCGGAATCAAGGCGGATGCCCAGGGGCTCATAGCCCTTTGCCCGCTGCTCCTTGAATACAGCAATGGCGTTGGGCAGGCCGGACCGCAGGGTATCGTAGGTATCAACCAGCAGCAGCGTCTTTGTCGGAAAACAATCGGCATAGGCGCGGAAAGCCGCCAGCTCGCTTTCAAAGCTCATCACCCAGCTGTGGGCATGCGTACCGCTGACGGGAATGTTAAACATCTGCCCCGCCAGCACATTGCTGGAAGAGCCGCAGCCGCCGATCACCGCCGCGCGCGCCCCGTACAAACCTGCGTCCGGCCCCTGGGCGCGGCGCAGGCCGAATTCCATCACAGCGCCTCCCTGCGCCGCGCGAACCACCCGGTTTGCCTTGGTCGCGATCAGGGTCTGGTGCCCCACCAGGGTCAGCATCGCCGTCTCGATCAGCTGAGCCTGGCACAGCGGCGCCTCCACCCTGATAATAGGTTCGCCCGGAAAGATAAAATCCCCCTCGCGCACAGCCCAGATATCCCCTGTAAAGCGAAAACCGCGCAGGCTTTCCAAAAAGTCCTCGTCAAACAGCGAAAGCCCGCGCAGATAGCCTATATCATCGTCTGTAAAGCGCAGGTCACGGATATAATCGCGCAGCTGCGCCATGCCTGCCGCGACGGCGTAATCAAGCCCCTGCGCCGGGCGGTAAAACATATAAAACGCCGCCGTGCGATCGCTCATGCCCTGTTTGTAATAGCCGTAAAGCATGGTCAGCTGGTAGAGGTCCGTCATCATGGTGAGGTTCTGGTTCATATCCTTATCTCCTTGCTGCGTAATGGCCATACAATGGCGGCCGACGGCACGAAACTGCCGGAATAAAATGCTGTCTGCTGCTGATCATGCCTTCATGCTTTTGCATCGGTGGTATGCAGAGCCTGCAGGCACTCTATCTCCTGCATCCACAGCGCTTCCGAAGCGTCTGAGGGCAATGAGAGGCCGCCGCGCGGGCTGAGGGATACCCCCAGTATTTGCGGGCCGTCCGGCAGGCAGCTGCGTTTGAACTGCGCGGCGAAAAAGCGTCTGAACAGGCTCTTCATCCGCCCCAGCAGTTCTTGCGGGCTGTATTTATCCCCGAAGGCATCCCTGGCCATCGCGTACAGGGACGCGGGGTCCCGGCGCTCTGTCAGGATATAGTGCAGGTAAAAATCGTTCAGCTCATAGGGGCCTACGATATCCTCCGTTTTCTGCGCGATTTCCCCTGCCTGCCCCGGCAAAAGCTCGGGGCTGACGGGTGTGCGCAGGATGCGCTCCAGGGCCTCCTTTAACAGGAGGTTTTCACTGTCCGCCGCCGTCTGGCTCAAGATCAGGCGAAGGGCGCTCTTATACAAACCGGCGTTGACACCGTACATGCTCATGTGATCGCCGCCATAGGTTGTGAACCCCAGGGCCAGCTCACTCAGGTCGCCTGTGCCCACCATCAGGCCGCCGCGCATATTGGCAATGTCCATCAGGATCTGCGTGCGTTCGCGCGCCTGCGCGTTTTCAAAGGCCGCGTCATGAAGGCCCCCGTGCCCGATCTCTTCAAAGTGCAGGGAAACGCTCCTTGTGATATCGATCTGCTCAAGCGGCAGGTCCAGCGCCCGGGCCAGCATGGCGGAATTTTCGCGGGTCTGCCGGCTCGAGCCAAAACCCGGCAGGGAATAAACCGCCATACCGGCCTTGGCGTCAAGCCCCATCATTTCAAAAGCGCGGGCCGTGATGACAAGCGCCATCGCCGAGTCAAGCCCTCCGGACAAGCCAAGCACCGCCGTCTCAGCCTTGATCCGCTCCATGCGCAGGCGAAGGGCGTGAGCCGCAATATCGACCGCGTCGCGGCACCAGCGCTCGCGAAGGGGGCCCGCGGGCGGGGCATAGGGCATGGCCGGATCAGCCTCTTCCTTATAATGGGTTTCTTCCAGGGGCTGCGCGTGATCCGGATAGACGGCGGCCTCAAACGAAAAGGGAGCTGTCTGAGCCAATAACCCCTCCGGCGAGGCAATCAGCGCCATGCCGTCGGATGCCCAATCGGTGGAGGATTCGTTGTAGCCGCCGTTCACAAGGATGCACAGGCCGCCTGAAGACGCGGCTTTCACCGCCTGGTCGCGCCTGATCTGCGCGTTTCCCGATAAGGCGGCATGCACGGCAGGAAATATGGCCGTTGTCGCCCCCGCCCTGTACATGCGCTCTGCCTCTTGCGCGATCTTATCCGCGGCCGCAAAGGATACCCCCAGGCTGTCGCCGCCGCCGATGGGCAGGGCCCGGCCCGTGATATCCTCTACCGCCATGCCCTTCAAATTGATCAGCATCTTTTTTGAGGCCATCGAAACAGCCCGCGACACGAAGGGCGAAGGAACATCCCGCAGCCAAAACCCCAGCGGCTGCCCCTCCCCGGCGGCCAGCATGCCGCTGTATATTCTGTCTTCTATGCGCAGCGGCAAGCCAAACACGCAGCACAGCCCTTTGCAGCGCTCCGCCAATCGCAGCGCCGCTACCCTGGCCGGTTCCATCAGCAGATCATACTCAAACAGATCTCCGCAGGAGGCGCCGGTCAGGCACATTTCCGGGAGAACCAGAAGCCTCGCCCCCTGGCCCAGCGCCTGGTCGATCAAGCGGGTGATTTCCGCCTCATTCCTCCTGATGTCCCCCGGCCTGCCCGAGGCCGGTGAGCCCGCCATTATCTTCAACATCCTTCCTCCCCGCTGTCTTTTGGACAATATAGCGTATCGGGGATATCAAAGCAATTGTAAAATTTGCGCGCCGTTCTTCCTTTACTCTGTCCATGCAGTATAATGAAGGGTAAGGGATATCACCACATCGTCTGGAGGACGGCGGCATGCAGCTGCAAAACGAGCGGGAGGAGTTTATCGGCAGGCTTTACGCGGCCAATTTTGACTTGCTCGAAAAAATGTGCTACCGGCTGACGGGTTACGATTCCAGCTGCTCCGATCTGGTTGCGGACGTCATCCAGGAGGCTTTCATTGCCGCCGACAGGAACTGGCAAAAGCTTTCCAATCACCCTAACCCCTCCGGCTGGCTGGTGCTGACCTGTCAAAACCGCATGAAGGACGCTCTGCGCAAAGAACGCAGGCAAAGGCATAGCATCGCCTGGTCGCTGGACGAGGAGGGAAGCCTGCCGATGGCGGATCCATACAGCGCTCTGGATGCCTGGATTGATCGGGAAGCCGATCAGCATCAGGTGGAAGAGGTCCTCAAAGCCCTCACCCCCGTCGAGCGGGAAGTCGCGTCAAACTACTTTATCAAAGGTAAAAAAATGAGGGAAATCGCCGGCGAAAGCAAGGCCAGCATGTCGGCTGTTAAGAGCGCCGTTTCCCGCATACGGACCAAGGCCCGGGAGATTTTAAAAAAGTGATCCTTCCAAACCGCAACCTTTTTGGTTTTCATGCACTATATAAAGAGAGGGGGGCAAACGGTGAACGCGCAAGAAGCAAGAAATCACCTGGCGCTTGAAGCCTTAAAGCGGGCGCTGAAGGACGGGACAGTTACTGGTGATGAGCTGAAGGCCCGCCTTTTGCGCGCCATCCGCGAGGAGGAGGCAAAAGGCCCCGCCCGGATGGACACCGCCTTCATCGCCGCTTGCGAAAGTCTCCTGTGGGAGATGAACGCCCCCCGGACAGATCGGATCACATCCGCCAGGCGCGAAGGGTATCTGCGCCTGCGCGAAACGCTCCGCCGCCGGCCCTCTAAAAGGCCCGGTCTGTTGCGCGCGGGCTACGCCTTGGTCGGGGCAGCGATGGTCTTCGGTCTGCTTTATATGGCGCTGCCCCGCCCCCAGCCGGAGGTACTGCCTGCCGCCTCCGCCACCCCGGGCACGCCCCTGCCCCTTCGTGAATCGCTGAATCCGGGCGACTTCGCCGTCACGCCGACCCCCAGCCCTACGCCCAGCCCGACGCCGACTGCCGCGCCCACCCAGGCCCCGCCGGAGCCGACACAGCAGCCCGGCATTATGGAGGCCGCGGCTTCCGTCCCCAAGTACCTGAGCCTGAAGGATCTGAAAACCGTATCGCCCGAGCGCTTCCTGTACCACAGTCCGGGCGCCGGGGAGGGCGAGACGATCGATGCGCCCATCCTGTTTCCCGGGGGCGACAGCATGCCGGTGCCAAGGCTGCGGTGGATCCCTGTGAATGATAAGACGCTGACATCCGTTCTGAGGGCAATCGCTGGCGCGGATACCGGGCTGCAGGTTTCAACCGCCTGGACGGGCACAAGTTTCAGCATCAACGCCATGACCGCGGACAGCCCCTACTTTGACATCAAGTACAACGCGAAGAATCCGGCCGGAGATTTTTTCACCGATGAAAGCGAGCCGGAGAACAACCCCTTCACCTCCGATCAGGCCTTTGAGCTGATGAAACAGCTCTACGCCGCGCTGGGCGTGGACCCCGGCCAGGTCGCGCTGTATGACAGGAAGGTTGTCCGCGCCCGGTACAAGGTGCTGGATTATCAGGCCTCTCCCGAGAAACGCTACGACACAAGCCGGCCCGTCACGGGCTATGAGCAGGGGTATCATGTGTTCACGGGCGTCCAGCTCCTTGAGGGCGTCACGCTGCTGCCCCACATGTACCACGAAAGCGGCCCGCACTATGACCTGGGCGCATCCATGTACATGAAAATCCTCAATGAGAAGGAATTTTATGCCGCCGGCGACCTGCTCAGGCAGACAGGCCGGCGGGTTGAGGATCTGCCGCTGGCCAACCTCGACCGGATGCTGGGCACCCTGCGGCAGATGATCGACTCCGGCAGGCTGCTGGATGTCAGCTGGATACAGCTGTGCTACGAGCTGTACTATGAGGAATACATCGCCCCCGGCGACAACGAAGCCCGAAAGAATGCCGCGCTGCTTGCCGTCCCGGTCTGGCAGGTGCTGGCCCCGATCTATCCGGGCAGTGCCAAGCAACAAGAAAAGCAGGCTGATAGCATGATCGAATACGAAGACGGCATAGCCGAGCTGCGCTTCAACGCCCAAACCGGCGAATACATGGCCCCCTACGACAAAGCCATCAAGAGCTACAGCCCCGCCATCCTCACCTGGGAACAGATGGAAGGCGAGGATGAAATAAGCCTGTACACACGCTGACGTGCGCGGATGACACCTGGAAGGTTCTGGCCTTTCAGGCCTCTCAAGCGAAAATGAGAAGGCAGGAAGCAATTGTCTCTTGACATATCAAGCCGACTCATCAAGTATTGAAGCAGGGGGCTGCGGCTCGCACAGAGTCTCTGTGTGGACCTTAGCCCCTTCCTTTATCCATTAACGAGATAAAGTCGCCACTACGGCATAAGTAAGCCTTTATAGATAGAACAGAAGTGTAAATAATTTTGTGAGCCGATCATAAACTCGTTGATATATTCACAACATCGTGATACGATATAATCGTACTCTAAATCTGGGAGGGCAGGTCTTATGTCTGTTCTATACAATCGGCTTTTCAAACTGTTGATTGACCGAAAGATGACTAATGCGCAGCTTGCGGAGCGTGCCGGATTCAGCGCCAATATTATCACTCGACTGAAAAAAGATGAGTATATATCTATGGAAAGCATAGAGAAGATTTGCCTAGCTCTTAGTTGCGGTGTCGATGACATTTTGGAATTTGTCGCCGATGATACTGCAAATGTGTGAACGGAAAAGTATTGGATGGGAGGTGGAAAGGTGCAGTCTGTTAATGGAATAGATGTTATCGAACAGAACATTGCTGACTACAGCTATCCGCTTTTAGATATTCTCCTGTTTGACAGGACAACCGGCAATAATATCATTTGGGCGTCGGATGATTACGCCTACATGGGTGAGCTTTACGAGCCCCGAAAGCCGATACTGCCGGATTTGATAATCGGTAACAACACGCGATTGATTCAACCGCGTACCACGAAAACTCAAAGTAATCAGATAAGCAGGACACGGGGCAAGGCTGAGGTGTTCACCCCGTCATGGATATGCAACGCACAAAACAACTTGATCGATGAAGCGTGGTTTGGCAGGAAGGACGTATTCAACACCTCCGACGGAACCACATGGAAAGCAAGCAAGGAACCGATTATTTTTCCAGATAGTAAAAGCCGTACATGGCAGAAATATGTTGACGCAAACCGCATGGAAATATCGTGCGGCGAGGCTCCGTATCTTGTGAGCCGCTATGACGCGTCCACCGGCAAAATGATTCCTCTGCAAGAGCGAATCGGTCTCTTAGACAGAAAGCTCCGTGCTGTTAATGAAAATGCCTCAGACGAAACCGAGTGGCTCAAATGGGCGACGCGAGCTTTTCAAAGCACATACGCTTATGAGTTTCAAGGCGACAATCTGCTGCTGGCGCGGGAAAACCTGCTTTATACCTTCATTGACAATATCCGCTTCAATCTGCGCAGAGAACCGACTTTGCGTGAGTTGAAAGCGATTGCTACAATTATCTCGTGGAACGCATGGCAAATGGACGGAATAACTTGCACCATCCCCTATGGTAAAGCAAGAGAAAACCCAAATCAGTTGACGCTCTTTGATATTGGATATATTGATAGTCAGTATGAACCGCAAAACGAAGCGTTTTCTAAGCTTTGCCGCATAAAGGACTGGCGCTCAAAGATAATTCTCGAATACAAATCTTTGTTAAAGGAGGTAAGGCAATGATCCAGCAATTTGGCGCGTCGTTTTGCTATAAGGTTATCTATGTTTTTGAAATTAATGCTGAGTCGCACAAAGGGCTACTGAAAGTGGGTGACGCCTCACTTTACACAGACAGCTCCATAGACAGCCTTTCCCCCAACAGCAAGGAACTGAATCAGGCGGCGCTTGCGAGGATCAAGCAATATACGAACACAGCCGGACTTACGCCGCGACTGCTGCATACGGAGCTTGCTGTCCGCACCGTAAAAAATGCCGATGGCTCATTCGAGATAAAACCCTTCCGTGATTATGACGTTCATCGTGTGCTTATCAACTCCGGCATACCGAAAAAGCAGATCAAGAACACTTCCGGCAAAGAGTGGTTTGCGGTTGACTTACAGACAGTCAAGAAAGCCATCGACGCCGTGAAGAAGGGCCAGCCCAACTTCATTGGCGCTTCCGGCGAGGCTTATGTTCCCATCGTATTCAGACCCGAACAGGAGGACGCGATCTCCAAGACCCTCAAGCAATTCAAGACCGGAAAGCGAATGCTGTGGAATGCAAAAATGCGTTTCGGTAAAACGCTGTCCGCCTTGCAGGTCATCAAGGAAGCTGGATATTCGCGGACCATCATCATTACGCACCGTCCCGTCGTTGATAAGGGCTGGTATGAGGATTTCGGTAAAATCTTTCATGACGGCGACGGATATATTTACGGCTCAAAAAGCACCGGCGCGGATATTGACTATCTGATTGGCAGCGGCAAGAAGTTCGTATATTTCGCCTCCATACAGGATTTGCGAGGCTCCGCTACTGTCGGCGGCAAATTCGATAAGAACGATGCGGTGTTTTCTCTTGATTGGGATTTAGTTATCGTCGATGAAGCTCACGAAGGAACAACGACTGCGCTGGGCGACGATGTTATCAAGAAGATTGTCAAGGATGACGGCGTGCACAGTGCGTGGTTTCTTGCTCTGTCGGGTACGCCGTTCAACATACTGAAAGATTATGACAATAATATTTACACATGGGATTATGTCATGGAGCAGCGCAGCAAGCGCGATTGGAATGCAGAGCATTTCGGCGATTCCAACCCTTATGACGAGCTGCCGGAGCTGTGGATCTATACCTATGACTTGGGCAAAATCATCTCCGAAGCTCGTTATGTTGAGCTTGAGGACAAAGCGTTCAACTTCCGCGAATTTTTTCGCACATGGACGGGCAATCTGCGAATTGACCACGCAGGAATACCCGACGGGCAAAGCGTGGGTGACTTCTACCATGAAGCCGATGTGTGGAGCTTTCTGAATCTGATCACTCGTGATGATGTCAACAGCCTTTATCCGTATTCCAACGACGAATACCGCGATCTGTTCCGCCACTCTCTTTGGATGGTTCCCGGCGTCCGTGAAGCGCGGGCGCTCAGCAAGCTGCTCAAAA
>CAZYKQ010000085.1:0-8795 GCA_964648235.1 uncultured Christensenella sp.
AAGGGTGCTTTGTCATGAGAGATATTAGATTTTTCTGTGAAGCATTCGCATAGCACAAACTCGAGAAAAAACATAGTTTTTGCACTCAACTGCAGAAACTTCTTATTTTCAGCAAATTATGCAGCGTCAGAAGATGAGCGTAATACGATAAGATTGTGCTTTATATTATCCGCTTGTCCGTCAACAAAGCATAGATGTATGATGGCGCTCTAAACTTCTGCAACGGAACAGTATTATTAAATGGCATGAGTTTCATGCTTTTCTCAAGTACCGCCTGTGAGATGGGAAAGATTTTTGAGCCATTAACAGGTATCGGCTGGACGCTGTTTCCAGTAATTTTATACACAAATGCAATCCCTGTCTTTGTATGAAATTGCTCGCCCTCATTCTTCCTAATGTTCATCCATACGGTTTGAATATCCACAGTATGTATCCTCCTGTAACTATATTTATTGCAGAGGTAAACACCCAAACTTTTCCAATTATACAACGAAATATCACGTTATGAAAGCAGTCCGTTTTGAGCTTTCAAATCTGTCGTGTGTTCAGTCTTCATTTAGCATTTTTTCATCCCGTCCCCTTCCGTGATTTCCGTGTGTTCCGTGGTCCGCATCCTTCAACTATATTCTATTCTATGGAAAATTTCACACAATTGAACGATAATTATATCATCACACGTCTAACTGATCGAAAGGGGGCGAGGCAATGGAACTTTGTCAGGTACCGGACAAAGCCCGGGAAGCGGATATCAGCCGGCTGATGGAACAGTACGGCAATGGGCTGTTACGCTTGTGCTACCTTAACCTCGGTGATCTTCATCTGGCTGAAGACGCGGTGCAGGAAACCTTTGTGAAAGCGTACCGAAAATTCGATACCTTCCGCGGGGACTGCAGTGAGATGAGCTGGCTGTGCGCCATAGCAATCAACTGCTGCCGCGATATCAGGCGCAGTACATGGTTCCGCCACGAAAGCGGCCGCTCTTTGGAGGAACTGCCCGAAACCGGCGAGGAATTCACGGCAAGTGACGACACGCTCATCAATGAAGTGATGAACTTGCCACGCAAGTACCGCGAAGTCATCCTGCTGCACTACTACCAGGGAATCAGCCTGCGTGAAATCGCGCAAACTCAGTCAATCAATGAATCCACTTTATCATCACGCCTGAAACGCGCCAGAAATAAGCTGAGAAACAAGCTGGAAGGGTGGTATTTCGATGAAGAGTAAGTTGAATGAAGAACTGAATGCCCGCTTGTCCGGCCTGACCATGAGCGAGGCTTTGAAGCGGCGTGTATTGAACCAAGTACGAAAGGAAGAGAAGCCGGTTATGAAACGAAAAATATCATTGTCCGCCATCATTGCTGTTGCCCTGATTGCTGTGGCTGCCGCGGCCTTCGCGCTGACGGACGGCTTTGGATTGTTTGATCTGATGGGCCAAGGGAAAAGGGAAGAATTCTCGGTTGTTCAAAAGGAAGCATATGACCTTATGCACAAGAACCTGGCAAGCGCAAGCTTTGACCATGTGGACGTCACCGTAACCCAAGCCGTATATGACGGAAAATACCTGCGGATTGTGCACTCGACAAAAGAGCGGGATGCCCGGGCGCCCTTTGATGACGCGAAAGTTTACAACGGAGACTTCCGCTTTGAGGCCGCCGAAAAGGACGGCGTAAACTGGAGCAGCCTTGACTGGGCCATGGTCAACGGGGAAAGTGTCAATCCGCTGGGTGAAGCAGGCGTCCATGCCGGCGAACAGAACGGTGAAACCCTTGCCTGGATCCAATATGACCTGTCCGAGATGGCTGTCGGGGACGAACTGCGGGTTGACCTGCCCATCCGGGGGAAGGAAAGCATCGACAACAAGGAACTGAGTTTTACCATGCCGGTGAAGGACTTGCCCGGCGTCAGGCGCATCCGGGCAATTCCGGACCTCCGCTTCAGTGACTACAGCCTGCGTCTTGCGGAAATGCTGATATCTCCCATCCGCGTCTATGTCAGGGTAGAGATGACCGCGGACGCGGGCGTTACCGCGGAGCGCTGTGATGACATCATGTGGACATGGGCAATAGACGGTGCGCTCATGGATGAGGGTGATGACAAACCCTATACAACTTCAGGCGGCGGCAGCAGGTACCTTGAAAATGCTGAATACGCGGATGACTTTAAGATCAAACTCTCTGACGAAACCAAACCTACCCGATTCACGGTCGAGTTTGAATTCCTGACCCGTGAAAGCTATCCGGATGCCTTTGTCCTTAGCAATGGCGTGGACAGCCTGCGCATTCCAAACGAGGTGCCCCTGAACAACTGATCCGAGGGATACGGCTCTCATCCAATGACGCGTTGCAGCATTGTTACAATTGCCCCATTGACTCTGCGGTGGGCGAAGGATAGGATGACGACACGAAGCATTCCAAGCCGCATCAGCATCCTGGCGTCCCGCAGCGGGTTTCTTTCAGCACAAAGGAGGTCAATATATGAAAAAGATCCTGACCCTATCGCTCGCTCTGCTGTTCATCCTCTCCTGTTGCCTTTCCGCTGCGGCAGCGCAGGCAAACGGCTGGCACTCCATCAAGGATCTGAAAGCAGGCAGCACTCATTGGCAACAGACCTATCAGGCCTACGGCAGAACCATTAACATTGACGCGGAGATCGAAATACCCGATGTGGAAAGCGCGCCCGTGTTACGGGCGGCACGCTGGTTCCCCGTCACCGGCGACGAGGCCGCCAAGTGGGAGCAATATTTTGCGAAACCCGATAAGGACCCGCATACCTATTATGGATTCAGCCTTATCCCGGAACAAGGCACCACCTACTTTAAATATAATATGAATGAAGAATACAGCAGTGAAAAGTGGCGGGGGAAAATCCAGTACGGCTTGCGGGACGACCCGCATGCCGATTGGGCCGCAAGCTACGCGGAGGATCATTCCCTCAATATGCGGGAGGCCTTTGAGTTTGTACAGAAAAAGCTGAGCTTGATTTCCGGCAAGGATGTGCCGCTTTATCCGCTCTATGGCGTGGGGTGGGACACGCCCAGGCTGAAGCAGACGGGCAAGCGCCTGTTTGATCATGGTAAATATGAACTTCGCCTGACGCAGGAAATCCGAGGCATGCCCGTGATGGCGAATGTGGATAATTTGTATTATCCCGGAAACGGGCCGGCCCTTGGTGACGTGATGCCTATGTTTGGAGTAGACGCAACCATATACGACGAGGAATCCTACCGCGTGTTTGCTAATCTGATACAGGAGACAGGCGTCATCCATGACGATATTCCGCTGCTGCCTTTTGAAGCCGTCAAGCCTGTGGTGGAGGATCTGATCAAGCGAGGCCTTATACGGGATATCTATACCATCAGCCTATGCTATATCCCCTTCCACGACGCGGATGACCTGTGGAATAGCTTTATCCTGGTGCCTGTCTGGGGAATTACCTGCGAGTTTATGCAAACGGCGGATCAGGACCCTTACTCGGGTGCCTGGTCAGAGGCCTACTGGCACAGCGATACCTGCCGGCAAATTGCCATCAATGCCCAAACGGGTCAACTGTTCGACCCTTTCAGCACAGACGAACACAGATTGTTATCCCCGGACATCATCACGTGGGAGGACGCGGGGAAATGAAAAGCTTGGGCGCTGCATTGAAAAGTCGGGTGAAAAACGGCGGTTTCCTGTTGGACACAGGCCTTATATGTTTCTATGCCTTCCCGCCCATTCTATCCCGCTGTAGATGGATCCCAGGGAATGGCCCATGGCAGACCGACCCAGCGCAATGATATTCTCCCTAAGCGGCGTTTTTTTGAGGTGTTATCCTTGTTTTTCCGCTGTGCGGCTGCGCAGCATCTGCCTGCGCGGTTTGCGTTTCACGCAGCGACAGGTTATCCGCTGCTTTATCCCGAAAGGAGCTACACAATGAATCATCCAAGAAGTAACATCATCAAGACATTATCGTATGTGCTTTGCTTGGCGCTCATCTTTGCGCTTGCCGCCCCGCCGCGGGCCCATGCTGATGGCCTTAACAATTTCTCCGTCTTGAACGGGGAGGAGATCGGCATCGTGATGGATGCCTGCGCGGCGGATGGGGATCTGTACATTCTGAGCAATCTGGGCATCTACCTGGCAGAGGACGATCAGGCCAACGCTCCATTAAAAAAGATCATTGACCTGGTCCCCTTTCAGCGGGAAACCCTGACCCCCTGGGAACCCGAATCCTCCTTTGAAAGAGGGCTGTGGGAGCAGGGCGTGGGGCGCCTGTTTGCGCTGGGCGGTTCACTCTGGGGCCTGCATCCCTATACAGGGAAGATCAGCCAATTGGCCGGGGACAGCATGCTCCCGGTGACCACGATCCCCGAGGATCAGTTGTACTATACAGATCAGGGGGAGAGGCAGCGCAAGGAACTGATCAGCCTGTTCGGCGCTGAGGGAATGATGTATATCGTGCTGGGCAGCTTCACCTATGAAAAGGGGGATGAAAGGCAGCTGTACGCCTGGGATCTCCAATCGGACAGCATGCGGCTGATGGATATCGACGGCCTGTTGGCGGCGGCCCCCGGCGCGCCCGGCAGCCTTCTTTTAGCGTTTCCGGGCGGGGAAGGGGAAGGCGCGGTTTGGAAGCCTTATGACCTTTCGGCGGGAAAACTTGATGACATCGTGATCAACAGCCCGGAAACCATGTACGCCCCGGCGGTGAGCCCGCTGACCGGGGGGCTGTATTATGTCACCGTTGAGGGGGCAGTCAACGCGCTTGATGCAGGCGGAAAGACGGAACAAAAGGCTTTTGTGCCTGTTAGCTTCCCCCGCCTCGCCTCGCGGGCCTTCTTCCTGGATGCCTCGCGCTTTGTCTATGTGGATAACGGCGTGTATGTGCGCGATGTGTCCTCCGCAGGATCCGTGCAGCAAACAAGCCTTCGGATCATGGGGCAGATGGACGGCCGCCTGATACAGCGCTATGCGGCGCTGCACCCGGACGTTGCCATCGGCGTGGGAGAGAGGGCCTCGGGCTTTTTGCAGTTTCAGGAATCCATGCTCTCCCGCGACAGCGGCATCGATATATACATCCTCAACACCGCGCAGTTCTACCATGACGCGCGGGAGAAGGGATTCGCGGATACATTGGATGACAACACGGCCCTTCGCGACTTGTCAGGCAGGCTGTACCCCGCCATCCGGGAGGCGCTGACGCGCGAGGGGCGCTTGGTGGCCTTCCCCCTGAGCATCACCGTGAAGGCCTGGGCCATCAACCGCACCCGGTGGGAGGCGCTTGATATGGGCGGCTATCCCGCCACCTATGAGGAACTGCTGCAAAGGGCGCAGGAATGGCAGGACAGCTATTCGGACGCCTACCCGGATCACAGCTTTCTGGATACGGCCATGGGGATGACGGGGCTGCTCAGCGATATCGTCTACCAGTATTTGCTGGATAAGGAAACGGAGGCGGAGGCCGTCAGCTTCGACACCCCTGCCTTCCGCGCGGCCCTTGACGCGCTTGACCGGCATAAAGCGCTGTTTGACAATCCTATGGACGGCGTTTTCTATCCGCTGATCATGCCCACGCTTCACGGCCTCGGGCTGCAGTACCTTGACGCGGACGAAGCTATTTCAATTCTGCCGCCCGCGGTAGACGAGGGCTCCCCCCGCCTGTGCGGCGCGGAGATGGAGGTGATGATCCTTAACCCCCTGTCTCAAAATAAAGACGCAGCGCGCGATTTTATCGCTTTTTGCGCCGGGCAAGCCAATATTCAGACACAGTACACCCTGTATGCCGATAAAACGCAGCCGTTTGAAAACCCGGATCTTGAAGAAAACCTGATATATCTTCAGAACAGGATCGACAGCCTGACGCAAGCGGCCATGGAAGCTACGGGAGCGGAAAAGACCGAGCTTGAACGGCAGTTGGCTTATGAAAAGGAAAGATATCAGATCAACGCCGAAAACAAATGGCTTATTTCCCCGGAATGGATCGGCATCAAGGATGATATATTGTCCCGTTTTGCCGTGCCGGTACGATCGATTTTCATGAACAGCCCCTACAGCGAGCGTGACGAAGCCATCATGAGCGCGCTCAGCCTTTTTACGGGCAGTGATATGAGCATCGATATGCTGATAGATCAGCTGGACAGCATCGCGCGGATACAGTTTATGGAAGACAGGTAGCGCAAAAAAAGCAAGAAACAATTACGCAGTAGCACGCACGGTGCTGATACCGGCCCTTCGCGCTTTTGAGCGCGTCAACGCGGAAAAAGGCCGCCGGTACATGATGACCGGCAGCAATAAATACGGCCTCCTGACCGCCGCATTGAAAGATAAACAGCCCGAAATGGTGATCGCCTGCGCCCGGCAGATTCTGGAAGACCCTGAAACCCTCGCGGCAAGCGATAGGAAGGAGCCGACTTCCTTGATCAACCTGCTCATTCGGCTCGCCGCCCGCGCCATTGTCAACGGGGAAAATGTCAATCCGCTGGGTGAAGCAGGCGTCCATGCCGGCGAACAGAACGGTGAAACCCTTGCCTGGATCCAATATGACCTGTCCGAGATGGCTGTCGGGGACGAACTGCGGGTTGACCTGCCCATCCGGGGGAAGGAAAGCATCGACAACAAGGAACTGAGTTTTACCATGCCGGTGAAGGACTTGCCCGGCGTCAGGCGCATCCGGGCAATTCCGGACCTCCGCTTCAGTGACTACAGCCTGCGTCTTGCGGAAATGCTGATATCTCCCATCCGCGTCTATGTCAGGGTAGAGATGACCGCGGACGCGGGCGTTACCGCGGAGCGCTGTGATGACATCATGTGGACATGGGCAATAGACGGTGCGCTCATGGATGAGGGTGATGACAAACCCTATACAACTTCAGGCGGCGGCAGCAGGTACCTTGAAAATGCTGAATACGCGGATGACTTTAAGATCAAACTCTCTGACGAAACCAAACCTACCCGATTCACGGTCGAGTTTGAATTCCTGACCCGTGAAAGCTATCCGGATGCCTTTGTCTTTAGCAATGGCGTGGACAGCCTGCGCATTCCAAACGAGGCGCCCGTAAACAACTGATCTGATACTACTTTCAAACATTAGGTAAAGGACGGGGCTGCGGCTCGCACAGCGCACAGAGGCGCTTCGCTTTTCACAGAGGGTTATCTATAGGAACATGAGGATTCTGCTTGCTAAATACCCCTCTGTGAAAAGGCGGGCTTGTCCCGCCGACTCCGTGTCTATTACGCCATCGTATTGGCGGCGGGAACACTGGATACCAACGGCGGCCCGGCGGTGAACGGCAAGGCTCAGGTGCTGGGTTGGGACGGCCAGGTGATCCCCGGTCTCTACGGCGCCGGCAACTGCGTCGCCTCCCCGACAGCGAATGCCTATTGGGGCGCCGGCAGCACCATCGGCCCCGGCCTCGCATACGGCTATCTCGCCGCCAACCATGCCTTAGGCCAAGGATAAGGTATAAGCCCGCTTTTACTTTGACCTCGAAAATTGACACAGCATAAACTCGTAAAAAGAAGAAGTTTTTGCATTCAACTGCAAAAACTTCTTTTTTTCGACGAACTATGCTTCATATGCAGAACCTCTCAATTTCCGTATTCTTCATGGACGAAGGGCAGAATCGCCCATGTGACATCATCGGCCAGCATACTTTTGGCTTCGATTTTACCGCGCAAACCCGCCAGAGCCTTTTCACAGGGATAAACATCGCACGCCCGACAGCGTTCGATCCCCTTCTGGGCAGCACACTTTTTCTGATGACATGGGTCGCCGTTCCAATCCGGGAATTGGTTGTCGCGGCAACCCGGGCAGAGCATCATGGTTTCACCCCAGTCATTGGATTTGTACACGCGAGTAAGCCGCTCTTTAAGCTCCATACGCAACTCGTCGCTGATTGTTCCGCCGGTGTAGTGGACGCACAGATCACAGCGGTGTCCACAGTCGGCATAAACCGCCTGTTCCTTGGGAAACGGCTTGCGATTGGGCGTTTTCTTTATCATTATCATCTGCTTGACAGCTTCGAGCATTTCCAGATTATCCACCCGGATCAGCATCCACAGCCCATCGGGGAGAGCACGGGATTTGCTGTAAAGCTCTTGTATTTCCTGCGGAAATTCATCAAGCCGCGCCTCAAATTTTTCGCGTTCCGCTTTTCCGTAGATGATTTGAAAATCATAATGATCTTCATGTATGTTGACAGACAGAATCGTCCGCTTGCCCTGCCGGAATTTGAGGCAGTCTATGTCGTAATATTTGCCCGGCACCTCGTCGAGCTTATACTTCCCGCGCATAAAGCGCATTGTTTCTTCGCTTACGCGTTCAAGTTCGGTCATACTCATTTCTCCCACCTCTGGCACACCGGGCAAAAATTGATATTCCCGTATCAAGCAAACGAATGCGGGCTGGCGTTCGCGGTCGCGGACAAAATCGTCTTGCCGACGAGCGTTTTGCTGATCTGGCCGGCTATGACACAGGTTTCGGGCAGTTCTAACATTTCACGGCCTCCTTTACTTAAACTCACCCCAGTTTTTGCTCACCAAGGCGGTTTCATTCTCAAAATCAATCTGATAGCGCAGGGCGTGATGCTCTTTGATCAGCATGCCGTCTGTAAGGCGGATCTTCAAAATGCAGCAATTTTTGTCCTGCTCGTTGTTGGCGGCATCATACCACGCCGAAAACGCCTCGCGCAGCTTCAATCGAATGTCAGCATTTTGCGGGTCTAATACCCAGCCTTTATTCTGGACAATGAGGATTTATGTTCTCTAGTACCTTGTAACATTTAATACTATAATATAATTCCTGATCATGGTATACTC
>CAZYKQ010000086.1:0-8627 GCA_964648235.1 uncultured Christensenella sp.
CATTAAAGTTTTCAAGCGTCGCGCGCAGAACAAGACGCCCGATGCGTCCAAAACCATTAATACCAACCTTTGTCA
Source organism: uncultured Christensenella sp. (assembly GCA_964648235.1). Taxonomy (GTDB): domain Bacteria; phylum Bacillota; class Clostridia; order Christensenellales; family Aristaeellaceae; genus UBA1038. The sequence continues at coordinate 76 of CAZYKQ010000086.1, forward strand.
TTGGGTCTCCTCCTTAAGATTCGGTCAATTGCGGGGCACAAGCGTACCCTCTGATAGTATACATCTTTACTTGCTAAGATTCAAGCAAAAATATGAGAGAATATTAACGTTTTTTGAATGTCAATTTACATCCTCTTTAATTTGGGACAGCTGAAAGACCTGGGAACTCCGGGGATGCTTTAACGCAGCGGCATGAAAGCTGAGGCGAAGAATTGCCTGCCTTGCGCGGCCGCCTGCAGAGGAAGAACCCGATCCTTTGACTGACGCTTCAGGCATTGTAGACGCCGGCGGAGGTATCCCCGCCTTCTCCTGTCCAGTTGGTATGGAAAAACTGGCCGCGCGGCTGATCCACGCGCTCATAGGTGTGCGCGCCAAAATAATCCCGCTGGGCTTGCAGAAGGTTAGCGCCGCTACGACGGCTTCGCAAACCGTCCCAGTACGAAAGGGCGCTGCTCATTGCGGGAAGCGACAAGCCTTCCGTAGCCGCCAGTGCGACTACCTCACGCCAACCGGTCTGCGCATCTTGGACAGCCTTGGAGAAATAAGAGGAAAAAAGCAGGTTTTCAAGCGCGGGCTCCTGCTCAAAGGCTTCCTTGATCTTCCCAAGGAAGGCGCTTCTGATGATGCATCCGCCACGCCACATCATGGCAATGCCGCCGAAGTTCAGGTTCCACCCGTAAGTCTTAGCAGCGCTTGCCATCAGCAGGTACCCCTGTGTATAAGAGATGATCTTGGAAGCGTACAGCGCTTGTCTGATGCTTTCGATGAATGCCTGTTTGTTTCCGCCAAACACGGGGGTGCTTTGCCCCAGCAGAGCGGCAGCTTTTACACGGCCATCTTTGTCACTTGAAAGGGACCGGGCAAACACAGCCTCGGCAATCATTGTAAGCGGGACGCCTTCATCCAGGGCAGCAATGGCTGTCCATTTCCCGGTTCCCTTCTGACCGGCCGTATCAAGTATTTTATCTGCCAGAGGGCTGCCGTCTTTATCCTTGGCCGCTAATATTGCCGCAGTGATTTCAATAAGATAGCTGTCAAGCTCCCCTTTATTCCAGTCTGAGAAGACAGCGGCCATTTCATCGGCACTTAATTTAAGCAGATCACGCATCAGCAGATAGCTCTCAGCGATCAGCTGCATGTCGCCGTACTCGATACCGTTGTGCACCATCTTGACGAAGTGACCGGCACCGTCTTCACCTACCCAGTCGCAGCAAGGCTGCCCCTCTACCTGCGCAGCGATGGATTGAAAAATAGGCTTTACATGCACCCAGGCTTCCGGGGATCCTCCCGGCATCATGCTGGGGCCCTTCAACGCTCCTTCTTCGCCGCCGGATACGCCTGTGCCGATATAGAGAAGCCCCTTGGACTCCACATACCTGGCTCGTCTGGTGGTATCCGGGAAGTGGCTGTTGCCGCCATCGATGATGATGTCGCCTGCTTCAAGCAGCGGCAGCAACAGCTCAATAAAATCATCAACCGGCTGGCCGGACTTTACCATCAGCATTACTTTGCGCGGCTTTTCCAATGCATTCACAAGCTCTTGCAGGCTGTAAACGCCAATGATATTCTTATCCTTGGCTCGACCTTCCATAAAATTGGTGACCTTCTGGGTTGTTCGATTGAAGACTGCCACGGTAAATCCTTTGCTCTCCATGTTAATAACAAGGTTCTCACCCATGACGGCAAGGCCGATCAGGCCGATATCAGCTTTTTTCATATATTCCTCCATCATTTCAGCGCTTTACGCGCGCGTTTCCTTCCCAAATGCTCCACACCTGTTCCTCATCGGCGGGGGATGCGTAGTCCTCAGTCAATGTGGCGGCAAGGGCACCCGCAGCCCAGCCAAACTGCAGGCATTGCTCGCCTCCCCAGCCTCGAAGCAGCCCATAAAGCATGCCGCCTACAAAGCCGTCACCGCCGCCGATGCGGTCAATCACCTGGATGCTGCGGGGGCTCGCGGTATACCACTGTCCGTCCATATGGAGCAACGCGCCCCAGATATGTTCGTTGGCGCTGATGACCTGGCGCAGAGTGGTCGCGAATACACTGGCATTCGGGTAGATCACCTTCGCCCGGGCAATCATGGATTTGAACTCTTCTGTTTTGCTTACATCCGCTCCGCCGGCTTCGGGCCCATGTATTCCCAGTGCCAGCTGATAATCTTCCTCGTTGCCGATTAATATATCGGATACGGATGCGATGCGCTGGAAGGCCTCTTGAAGCTCCTTTTCTCGTCCTTGCCAGAAGGAAGCACGGTGGTTCAGATCAAAGCTGATCAGGCAACCGTTTTCCTGGGCCTTGCGGGCCAATGTCAGACAAAAAGCAGACGTTTTGGGGGAGAGGGCTGCAAACAAGCCAGAGAAGTGAATCATCCGGGCTCCTTCAGTTTTAAAGATACGGTCCAGATCAAAATACTCATGTCCCAATTCCAGCCCCACCTCGCCAGCGCGATCATTGTGTACGCGGGGACCGCGGGGGCCGAAACCGGAGTCCGCGATATTGAACTGATGGCGGAAGCCCCAGGGCCCACCGGGCTCGATGTCCGGGCCCTCAAAGGCAATGAAGCGGCGGCCCAATTCGCGCTTGATAAAAGCGGATATGGGGCTTCCCTTGACGAAGGCAGTCAGCGCCTTGGTTTTTAAGCCAAGGGAAGCGGATACGCTCAGCACGTTGCTTTCGGCGCTGGTTGCCTGCATGGTAAACTGGTTTCCATGCCCTGCAGGCTGGCGCAGATCGGGTGTGATGCGGACGCCCATGCTGGTGACAGTGATCAAATCATACATCATGCTTGTATTCTACCCTCTTTTTATATTTGACTTGCGCCAAGGGAAGACGAAGACGTCGGATTTCTTCTTCTGGTTTTATTCAAAAGGGAAGAGCGGATTAGCCGCTCTTCCCAGGATGGCAAGGTTCTTCAGCATTTAAAACTCCGCGTTGCCGACGGTACGGGGGAAAGGCAGCACATCGCGGATGTTGGACATGCCGGTTAAATACATAATCAGCCGTTCAAAGCCAATACCAAAACCCGCGTGCTTCACGGTGCCAAACCGGCGCAGATCCGCGTACCATCCATACGCTTCCTTCTCCATTCCCATCTCTTCCATGCGCTTATCAAGCAGCTCAATGCGCTCTTCACGCTGGCTGCCGCCAACCATCTCGCCGACACCTGGCACAAGAAGATCAACCGCCGCAACCGTCTTGCCGTCATCGTTCATGCGCATATAGAAGGCTTTGATGTCTTTGGGATAGTCGTGAACGAAAACGGGTTTGCAGAAGTATTCCTCCGTCAACCAACGTTCATGCTCGGTCTGAAGGTCCATGCCCCATTTGACAGGAAATTCAAACTTCCGGGCTGAATCGATCAACAGCTCAATGGCTTTGGTGTAACTGCATCTTGCAAATTCGCTGTCACGCACATGCTCAAGCCTTGCAATCAGTTCCTTATCCACAAACTGGTTGAGAAAAGCCATTTCTTCGGGTGCTTCGCGCAGAATATCACCGATAATGGTGCGGATCATATCCTCTTGCAGGGCCATATCGTCATCCAAATCCGCAAACGCGATTTCCGGCTCGATCATCCAGAATTCCGCGGCATGCCGAGGCGTGTTGCTGTTTTCAGCGCGAAAGGTGGGGCCAAAGGTATAGATGTTGCGAAAAGCCATGCAGAAAGCTTCGCCATTCAATTGACCGGAAACGGTTAACGAAGCAGGCTTGCTGAAAAAATCATCCTTGTAACGAACCTCACCCTGATCGGTACGAGGCGGCTTATTGATATCGAGCGTTGTGACCTGGAACATTTCACCGGCGCCCTCGGCGTCATTGGTGGTGATGATCGGGGTATGCACGTAAACAAAGCCCCGCTCGTGGAAATAACGGTGGATGGCTTGCGCAGCCAATGATCGAACGCGGAACACGGCCGAGAATGTATTGGTGCGAGCCCTCAAGTGGCTGATGGTCCGCAAATATTCAAAAGAGTGGCGTTTCTTTTGAAGCGGAAAATCTGCCGCGCACAGGCCTTCCACCTCCACAGTGGCCGCTTTTAACTCCAGGGCTTGCTTCATACCGGGCGTCAAGGTAATTTGCCCTGTCACCGTCAGCGAGCTGCCCAGGCTTAGCTTAACCACTTCTTTGAAGTTCTTAAGGCTCTCATCACATACGATTTGCAAATTTTTGAAATAGCTGCCGTCGTTAAGCTCAATGAAGGCAAATGCTTTGCTGTCACGCAAAGTTTTTACCCACCCCTGTACGGTAACAATATCGCCGTCACTCGGCGCACCCTTAAACAAATCAGAAATCAGTGTGGTCTGCATGCATTGCTCCTCTAATTGATTATTCTTCGTAGTCCAGGCCCACCTTGCTGACCATGGCGGCGCCGATGATGCCTGCGTCATTGCCCAGACTTGCCAATGCTATACGGCTGTAGGGCAAAGTCTTGAACATCAGATAATCCGGCAGCTTTTCATTGATCGCGTCCACTAAAAACTGCCCTGCATGGCTGATACCGCCGCCTAAAACGATCATCTCCGGATCCATAAAGGAAATGATCGTATTGATTGCCAGCGCCAAATATTTGGTGTAGCGGTGGAAAATTTTCAAGGCATACTCATCGCCCTCTTTGGCCATTTCGATGACCATACGCCCCGTGATGTTCTTGGGATCGCCGCCCGCGCGCTGCATCAATTCGCATTCAGGGTTGTTCTGGCATACTTCGCCCGCCATGTAGATCAGAGCAGTCGCGGAACAGTAGCGCTCCAGACAGCCGGATTTGCCGCAGGTACAGGGAATGCCATCGATCTCCATTGTCAGGTGCCCGATTTCACTGGCAACGCCATGGGCGCCGGTCCAGGGTTTACCTTCAATGACGATGCCGCCGCCAACGCCGGTACCCAGCGTCAGAAACACACTGGAATGAGCCCCGCGACTGACGCCCGCAATGCTCTCGGCAAAGCCGGCAACCGTCGCGTCATTATCAATCAGAATGGGCAGATTCATATATTTTTGCAGCTCATCACGAAGCGGGATGTCATACCAGCCAAGATTGGTGCAGAAGATGACATTGCCTGTCACATTGTCGGCAAGGCCGGGAATGCCAATGCCTATGCCGCCGATATCATTCAGCGTCAGTCCGGTTTGCTCCAGCGATTTTAAGCTGCACATCGCCATGTCCCGCGCAACATCCTGATAAGGGCGGGAGGCTAAGGTAGCGGTTTCCGCTTTGGCAAGCACGTGCCCCTGGTCATCAACGATACCGGCTTTGATATGGGTGCCGCCCAGATCGATCCCGATATAATGCATTGTTTTTTATCCTCCTCAGACTTCGTCTGAAAAATTCATCATGGCATTCAAGCGGCGGTCCAATTCTTTGGCGGCCGAATAGCCCATTTTTTTGAGGCTGAAATTGCGTGCGGCAACTTCAATAATGATCGCCAGGTTACGGCCGGGGCGAACGGGGATGACCAGATACGGGATACGTACACCCATGATCTCCGTGTATTCCTCTGACAGGCCCAGGCGATCGTATTCCTTTTTTTCTTTCCAGTTTTCCAAGTGGATTTCCATGTCGATGCGCTTGTTCAGCAATACGGAACCAACACCATACATCGCGCGGATGTCAATGATGCCGATGCCGCGTATTTCCATAAAGTGACGTATGGTCTCAGGCGCTTCGCCGGTTAACCGTTCTTTGGAAACACGGCGGATATCCACCGTATCGTCGGCTACCAGCTGGTGCCCGCGCTTAATCAGCTCCAGTGCTGACTCAGATTTTCCCACTCCGCTTTCACCGGTGATCAGGATACCGGTTCCGTATACATCCACCAGCACGGCATGCTTGGTGGTGCGGGGAGCCAATACCTTGCTAAGGTAAAGGATGGCATCCACGATAAAAGAGGTGGTCGAGTCCTGGGACTGCAAAACGGGCACATTATGCTCGCGAGCGGCATCCAGCAATTCCTTGTGCGGGATCAGCCCCCGGCAGATAATAATGACCGGAATAGGGTATGAAAAATATTTCTCCAATCGTTGTGCCCGCTCCTCGGGAGGCAAAGACTCCAGATAGCTGATTTCAACGTTACCCATCACCTGCGGCCGCTCGTGCGCGAAGTGCTGATAAAAGCCGATCAATTCAAGGCCCGGCCTGTTGATCTCGGGGGAGGATAAGTCCCATGTGTCCTGTGACGAACCATAGAGTACTGTCAGGTTCAGTTCCTTGACAAAGGCCTGCAAATCGACCATCTCATCCGCTCCTTGCATTTATCTTATCTGTGCTATTATACATGTTTTTTCAGGCTGTGCCAATAACGCAATCGCTTGACGTTTTAGACACTTATATCTACAATGTACAGAAATAACGACTGGAGGCTGTCCATGAATTACTGGCTTGTTGCAGACGTATGTTCTGATTTGCCTAAGACCTATGTGCATGCGCAGGAGCGCCTCATACTGATGCCCATGACCTATAGCATGTCAGGAAAGGAGTACAGTTACCAGGTGGGTGACGAGGTCGACTGCTCTTCTTTTTATCAGAAGATGCGTGATGGCCAACAAACTTCCACATCTCAGATTGGAATTGCTTCCTACTACGATGTGTTTAAAAAAATTACAGATGAAGGAGAGGGCGTATTGTGTCTGCCTTTGTCCAGCGGCATTTCCGGATCCTACCAGAGCGCCATGTCCGCACGCGAGCAGATGATGGAAGATAATCCCCTGGCAAAGGTTATTGTAGTCGATAGTTTGGCGGCCTCTTTGGGATTTGGTTTACTGATTGATCAAATGCTTAAAAACCGAGCCGGAGGGATGGGCCTCGCGGAAAATGCTCAGTGGGCAAGGGATAATCGCCTGAATGTGAACCATTGGTTTACGGTGGACGATCTCAACCATCTTTACCGGGGCGGACGCCTCAGCCGAGGATCCGCATTGATCGGGAGCATGCTGCGTATCAAACCGGTGCTTCAGGTTAACCGGGAAGGCAGACTTGTTGCCTTTGAAAAGCTTCAGGGACGTAAGCGCTCTTTGAAGGCGTTAGCGGAGATCGCCGTCAGACGATCAAGGCCGGAGCTTGAAGGCAGCTTCTTCATCAGCCATGCCGACGCGCCGGAGGACGCCGAGTATGTGGCGGGGTTGCTCAGAGACAATCTTCCTAAGATCGAGGAGATTTTCATTTCTCCGATTGGAGCTGTGATCGGCGCGCACGCGGGTCCCGGTACTGTCGCTGTGTTTTTTATGGGAGAGGAGCGCTGAGGTTTGGGCTATTCAAACACAAAAGGGCTTGTGTTGCGCAAAACTGATTGGCGGGAAAATGACCGCATCCTGACCTTGCTGACACCCGGACGCGGAAGGGTGGACGCGGTGGCGCGGGGTTGCAGAAAGCCTAACAGTCCTCTTATGGCGGCCAGCGAGCTGTTTACTCTGGGGGATTATGTCTTGTACAAAGGAAAAGGGCATGAGATCGTAACTTCATGCCAGGCGGAAGACAGTTTTTATCCCTTGCGAAATGACTTTGATAAACTAAGCTATGCGGCCATCATGCTGCGGTGTGCTGAGCTGTCGGCTCAGCCGGAGGAGCCGCAGGAGCATCTTCTGATCCTGTTGACCAGATCGCTTCACCGGCTTGCCTATACTCAGCTTGATCCTTGCGCTGTGACTGCCGCGTTCCTATTGCATTTCGCCGCGCTAAACGGTTATAAACCAAGGCTTGAACACTGTGCCCTGTGCGCGCAGAGCATTGAGGAGGGGCAGGCGGCATGGTTATCGCCATTGGCAGGCGGGCTTGTATGCCGCCACTGTTATCGGCCTGGAAGCGATGCCCAGCGCATAGAATCACAAGCTGTTATATGGCTGCGGAGCATCCTGAATTCAGGGATCGAAAAAACAGAACCTGGCCTTGATCCGATCCCCTTGCTAGCATTGAAGCGTTATGTGGAGCAGGCTCTCGACCAAGGCTTGCCGCCCCTGCCTGAATACAGCGCAAGATTGTAATTATCGCTAATAAAGAAATCTGAAACGCGCCGTCATTCGGTTGCGCAGCAGCATTTCTTTGTGACTGCGCCGCATTGTAAAACTGAACGCGTGCTCTTTTTTGCCGTTGCTGCGGTAGACGCAGTAGCGGCTGATTTTGTAGATATCCCGGGTGGCAAGCATCGGAAAATCACTGTATAGCAACTGCATCACCAAACGGGAGGTATCGCTGCCCCGTTTGCTGTTGCCGTTTTGCTTAAAATCAAAGTTGAGCAGTGTGTGAGCCGGCATAACGGAAGTGACGGTCACGCCGTTTTGCTCGATACGAAGCTGGTCGATCTCATAATGGCGGAACAGATAATCAAGCTTTCTGTAAAGCCTGGCATACAGGGGACTACGGCGCAGAGCGTCAAGCATCTGACGCTCGCGGCGCTTTTGCTGCGCGGAATAGAGGAAGAGAAAAAAGGCTGACATTAGCCAAAGAATTACGATCAATTCCGCCAAAGAATTCATCGATGCCCTACCCCTTTCCTACTATATGTTGGGGATTATAGCAGGGGCTATAACAAAAAACAATACATTTTGTGTCTATATTG
>CAZYKQ010000087.1:0-8610 GCA_964648235.1 uncultured Christensenella sp.
AGGAATCATATATCATATATTTGTTTTTGTCAATAGGGCGGCGTCTTGAGTTTCCGTATTGACAGCGTAATAAAGCAAAGAAAACGGATAAAAGCCGTAACCCAAAGTATAAAGTAAGAAATATGGTGTGAAAAAAGCATAAATACATACATAAACTTGTAAAAATGAGGAATCCTCAGTGTTTTTGTAGTAGAATTAATGCGTCTAAACAAAAGACTACTAAACAAAATCAGGAGGATCCCTCATGCGTCATTCTACCACAAATACCTACCAACTCAAGCGCGAAATTATAGGCTTCTCTAAGCGCCTCAGCAGTGGGGCAAGCAAGGATCAGAAAAAGTTTGCCGCCGACATGATCTACGGTATCCTGGGATCAGGGAGTTGCGTTTTGTCACGGATTGCGGACGCGCTTCAGGAAGACATCCGAAAGAAGAATACCATCGAACGCCTGTCCCGAAAGCTCACCGAGGATATGGATTCGAGTATCGGTGAGAACTACTTGTCTCTCGCGCGGGGATTGAGCCGAGAAAACGCGCCTGTCTTCGTAGACGACAGCGAAGTCATCAAACCCTATGGGAAAGCCTTTGAGTCTTTGGGCCTGGTCAGAGATGGCTCAGACCCCAATCATGCCATTCAAAAAGGCTACCTTGTAACTGAGATCACCACCATCAGTGAAAAGACAAAGCAGCCTCTCAGCTTATTCTCCCTCATCCATTCATCACATGAGCAAAACTATGTATCCACTAACGATATCACCTTTACAGCGCTGGAAAAGACCATGGCTCATTTCCCCGACTCAACCTATGTGTTTGACCGGGGCTATGACATGAACCGTTTATTCGAGTTCATGTACAAGCGTGAAGGAAAGTTCATTGTCCGCCTGACTGAAAAGCGTCTCCTCTTTTTCAAAGGCAAGTGGTACAAGGCAACGACCCTGCGGGATTCCCGAAAAGGAAAGCTGAAGGGGCATGTCATGTTTGGCGGTAAGGAAACGGAATGCTGGTTCACCTGCGTCAATGTCCGGATCACCGCAAGCAGGAGGAATCTGAAGCTCATCCTGATCTATGGCTTATCTCAGACGCCCATGATGCTGGCAACCAATCTTCCTGTCACAAGCAAGGAGGACGTCCGGCGCGTGGTCCGGACCTACTTCACGCGATGGCGGATCGAGGAGTACTTCCGTTTCAAGAAGCAACACTTTGGCTTTGAAGGATTCCGTGTACGCAGCCTGAAGGCTATGAACGCGTTGAATCATTATCTGAGCTATGCCATTGCCCTGCTCTGTCTGCTCGCGGAGAAGAATCGATGTTCCAACCTCAGGATGGCTATTGCCCGTGTCGCGCGGTCTTTGAAGAATGAGGAGGATATCTCCTTCGTACTGTACCGCTTCGGCCTGGGTGTATTCCGCATACTGGCACAGGCTCGTGAGGGGATACGCAGGTGGTTCCATATTGGCCGTCCAAAGTTCCGGCAACTATCATTCCCTCTGCTCTGCTGAGGTCAGCAAACTGAATACACATCATGGGCAGGCTTATTTTGTATGCCATTCTTGACCTTGCTTCAGATGTTCCTCAAACTGCGTTTCGTCGTAACTCACTATGAGTTGCTTTCAGGGGCTCTTTTACTCATCCTTCATTGCGTTTTGCGGAAACTCAAGAACTTTTATATCCAACAATCAAAGATTCGAAATAGAAGCATACCTGGCGTACCACTATCACAATAGAAAATTAAATTCTTTCTTCTTTGTCCGCGTTCAGTCGCGGCCAAAGATATCCCTCGTGTACACCTTCTCCGCCACGTCTTCTATCTCTTTGTTCAGGCGGTTGCTGACGATCACGTCGCTGACTCGCTTGAACTCATCCAGGTTCCGGATAACGCGGCTGTTGAAGAACTGCTCTTCCTTCAGCGTCGGCTCATATACCACCACTTCAACGCCCTTGGCCTTGATGCGCTTCATCACGCCCTGGATGGAACTGGCGCGGAAGTTATCGCTGCCAGCTTTCATCGTCAACCGGTATACGCCCACAATATTCGGTTTGCGCGCCAGGATGCGATCCGCCACAAAATCCTTTCGTGTCCGGTTCGCGTCCACAATGGCGCCGATGATGTTGTTGGGCACGTCGTTATAGTTAGCCAGCAGTTGCTTGGAATCTTTGGGCAGACAGTAGCCGCCGTAACCAAAGCTGGGGTTGTTATAGTGGCAGCCGATGCGCGGGTCCAGGCAGACGCCGTCGATGATGTTTCTGGTATTCAGCCCGCGTACCTCCGCGTAGGTATCCAGCTCGTTAAAAAAGCTGACCCGCAGCGCCAGGTAGGTGTTGGCAAACAGCTTTACGGCCTCCGCCTCCGTCGGATTCATGTACAGGGTATCAATGTTTTCCTTGATCGCCCCTTCCACCAACAGCCGGGCAAAGTCCTCCGCCGCTTTCTCCAGGCGTTTGTTGCCCACGGGCACGCCTACGATCACCCGGCTGGGGTAGAGGCAATCGTACAGGGCCTTTCCCTCGCGCAGAAACTCCGGCGAAAACAGGATGTTGTCGCAGGCATAGCGGGCGCGCAGGTTCTCCGTATAGCCGACCGGCACGGTGGATTTGATGATGATCACCGCCTCCGGGTTGACATCGATCACCTGCTCCACCACGCTCTCCACGGAAGAGGTATCAAAGTAGTTCTTCACCAGGTCGTAATTGGTGGGCGTGGAGATCACCACAAAATCCGCTTCCCGGTAAGCCGCCGCGCCATCCAGGGTAGCGGTCAGGTTCAGGGGCTTGTTCGCCAGGTAATCTTCTATCTCGGCATCCGCGATGGGCGAAACCCGCCGGTTGATCATCTCCACCTTCTCCGGGATGATATCCACTGCCGTCACCGCGTGGTGCTGTGCCAGTAGCACCGCGTTGGATAGGCCGACGTAGCCGGTGCCAGCAACAGCAATCGTGAAATAGTATTCATTATTATTCATGCTTCTGTCCTTCAAAGAATAATCTATATTGTTTCCTAATCAGTTCTTGAGCTTCTTCCCAGCTTGAAGAACTATCTTGAACGGCCCTGTATCTATATAATGCCGAGTTTTTGCAATAGCTGACAAACTCGAAATGTTGAATCGAATCCACCTGTCCATAATATCTCAATTGTCACTTTTTCTTTTATCCGATCTTTCTCCATACGCTTCACCCTCATAGTCCTTATACCACTTCGCGAACTCGTATAAACCTTCTTCTATACTCGTTTCCGGTTTGAATCCAAACTCTCTCATGAGGGGCTTAACATCCGCGTAAGTCTGGTAGACATCACCGGACTGCATAGGAAAATACTCTATGTTCGCCTTGATCTCACGGCCATAAACACGGCTGAGGGCGCCTTCAAGCGTGCGGATAAAGTGCATCAGCTGCACGGGCTTGTTATTGCCGATATTATACACCTTCGCCGGATCCGCCCCCTGCGGAGGATGGTGCAGCATTTTGGCAACACCGGTAACGATGTCATCCACATAGGTAAAATCACGGTACATATCGCCGTTGTTGAACACCTGAATAGTCTCTCCCGCCAGGATTTTTTTTGTGAAGGAGTAGTAAGCCATGTCCGGCCGGCCATAGGGACCATACACGGTAAAAAAACGCAGCCCGGTGCTTGGGATACTATAAAGGTGGCTGTAAGTGTAAGCCATCAGCTCGTTGCTTTTCTTGGTCGCGCCATACAGACTGATTGGGCGATCCACATGATCGCTGACGGAAAATGGCGTCTTCTGCTGGTTGCCGTATACACTGCTGCTGGATGCATAAAGCAGGTGCTTCACCGGATGATGTCGGCAGGCCTCCAGGATATTAAAGAAACCGATTATATTGCTTTCCAGATAGGCGCGTGGGTTGGTGATGCTGTAGCGCACACCTGCCTGCGCTGCCAGATTGATGACCAGGTCGGGACAGAAGGTTATGAACAGGTTGCTAATCATTTGCTCATCTGTCAGGTCGCCTTGTATAAAAGTGAAGTTTGAGTAGGAGGATAGCTCCTTCAGTCGATTATGCTTTAGGGAGACATCATAATAATCGTTGAGATTGTCTAAACCAACAATTTCTTCTCCCGCATCAAGCAATCGTTGTGACAGGTGAAAACCAATAAAGCCCGCGCTACCCGTGATCAAGACATTCATTTCTTTGCTCTGTTTCCTTTCATCTTTTTAAAAAGTACTGCACTTTACCGATCAAAACAAGCTTCGAGATGACCGAGTTGTTCTTCTTCAACAATCAAATCCTATTTTGTATTGTATTCCCTGCCCTTCACAACTAGATGCCATATAAATTTCATTTCATCAGGGAAAAATGCCAGGCTAAGTGCAACAGTAATAAAACTTGACAGCAGAAATGCACCAGCAGCATAGAAAATCAAGACAAGATAACTGTCTGCATTCATTTTACATAAAGTGTCAAACAACACGATCGAGAGGAAACTTTGAAAAAGGGCAATTAACATATACTTAATGGATTTTGACATTGGAAAATAGATAATATGCGAGTTGAGATAAATAATAAAATATACCGCTCGATATAATAATGCAATGACAGAAGCAACTGCTATGCCAGATATACCAAATTTAACAACCAGCAAAATTGCCAATACAACATTAAGTATTACTTCGATTATGGCAGAATTTTTTGTCTCATGAAAATGACCTGCGGCAGTAATAATATCGTGATATGGTTTTCTTACGCAGTAGATAAATTCTGATGCCAATAATAAAAGACCAAATAGTGGAAGCATATAATTTGCATCCCTTATTCTCTGTGTATATAGTTTAATAAATGGTATGATGACACAAGCTGCCGTTGAAAAAATGATCGCAGATACCATGTTCATCAAAAAAAGAAATCTGCCAAACATTATTCTTGTGTAATCAACCTCTTCCGTTGCCATTACATTACCAAACATAGCTTCCGTTCCGCTTGTAATGCTTGTTACAATTTTTGAAAGAGAGGAAGCAATAAGATAATATACGGAGTAGATCGATACACTGGTTAAATCCGTCAATATTGTCAGGATGGCAATGGAAGAATTTGTTCTTAAAAACCATGCAAGGTTATGGAATACGCCTGCGCGTTTTTGCTCAGATGGGAGAGGAATACCCTGTACATCTTTGGGTATTTTATAATTTTTGATTACATAGTATCTCAACACCAAAGGACGAAGCACATAGATTACAGCACTCCCAATCTTTACAGCGTGAATACCAAATCCCAATCCTATCAACAGAATCGTCAGTAACCCGTTCAGTGTAACCGACACTGTTTGAAGCAATATAGAAATGTAATTTCGTTGATCAGCTTGTAGCAGAATACTATAAGGTATTCCAAAATAATATTGAACAAAAGTACTGGCAGCCAGAATCAACACCATACTCCCGGTAAACAATACATCAAAGCTATGATTAATAACTAGTGGATATGCAACAGAAAGGAGGAAGGCATAAAGAAGGTACTGCCAGCCCAAGCGTTTAAAAAAAAACTCAGTCGATCTGACTAAACCATTGACTTGCGCCCTGTCCCCCCGCGCGAGTGGGCGATATAACAGGGCGCGCGTAACGCCACCTATTCCTGCTTCAAACAGGGTAATGTATGATAAGAATTGTGTAATTGATGACACTAGGCCATTAACCTCCGAGCCAAATGTTCCTATAACCAGCCGAGGCACAATCAGACCGAAAATCATTGTTACGGCTTGCAACAATAAGGAGCTAACAGCATTCAATCCCATTTTTTTTCTTCTCAAGGACACTTTACTTTCTCCTCAGAGCAAACAATAGTCTCAGTACACGAAACATTCTTCTCTTAACAAGATATGCAATGGCTTCTTTCTTGATTCCTTGCCCTTTTCTTGGCTTCTCATTGACACGTAAAAAAAGAGAATCCTGAGTAATCTCATCTAATTTTTCTCTTTTTTCCTCCCACGAAATATCACTTTTAATTATGCTCTTCATAGCTTCTATACACGCGCTCCTTGCCTTTGCGCGTGCTAAATTAATTATTCCCCCATCACCGGTATTCCACTTCTTTGCATAGGCCAGACGTACTTCTTGTACAGATTGGATTGAAGAAAAATAAGACGGATTATAAATGTTTGTAATACTAACAGGATTTGGTCTGTAATAATACAAATTATCTTTAATATAAACTATACGTGACGCCGCGTCAAACAGCGGTAGACTCTGCAACAGGTCTTCCCCATTTTTAACGTGTGCAAGTGAGTTGTAGTTTTTGTCTATGTCAATTACACTTCTTCTGCTTACCTTTGTACAAAGATTGTTCAGCTTTGTACTGCCACATAGCAGTTCATAAATCCTTCTCATAGATTCGCCTTCTATTATTTCTCCATTTTTAAAAGGAAGCTCTGCAAAAGGTATGCGGAAGTTTTCATGTCTGGACGCTTGAAACAAGAGTATATCAGCATTTGTGTTCCTTAATGCCTGATCAATCACATCAAGCGCCCCTTCACGTAGATAATCATCCGAGTCCAGGTGCATCACATAAACTCCTCTTGTATGCTTCAAGCCTTCTCGCCTTGCCATCAGCAGACCCTTGTTCTCCTGATGAATAGCCTGAACCTCTCCCGGGAACAGCGTAACATACCGATCACATATTTCGCCAGAATGATCTGTCGAGCCATCATTTACAAGTATGATTTCAAAAGAAGAATCGCATTTTTGGTTGATAACTGAGTCAATGCTTTGTTCAAGATACTTTTCCGAATTGTATATCGGAATCACAACAGAATACTTGATGATTTGCTCCAAAGAACAATCCCTCCTTCTTTATCTTGCTATCTCGTCTCCTATCAAGCTCTTTCAACAAATAAACAGAATGCTTCCTAATAAAAATGCATGTATTCGCTGCCGCTTATGACTGATAGAGAAGCGTAAATATCTTAAAGTTTTCGATCCCATACTCTTTGTGGCTAAACCCTTCTGAAGAAAAATCGTTAAGCTTTCAATCTGCATCCATTTTTTCAATACCTCTCAAAATCAACTCCCGATGTGCCTCGCATTCAATATGGTTTCGAATCGATAACATATTCTTCTCCCTATAAAAATGCTGCATCAGGGCGACACGAAGTTTTCCTCCGGATAACTTGTTTAGAATCTTGAGCAGTAGACCATTAAGATGCTGCCCATGGAATGATTGTAGGTAGTTAGGCAATATACTGACTGCAAAAGTCGCATACTTTTCATGAACAGCACCTGGCTTCTGTATTTCTTCACTCCGTTGATTGAAAGCGGATAAAATCTCATCTGCTTCTGCCCCTTCTGCCAGTCGAACAGCAGCGCCACTTTTTATCACTGGGATATATTGAACAACCAGCTTCTCTCCAAATATCGCTTCCACCAACAAACTAGCCTGCCAGAGTTCATCTTCCGATCGATCAAAGATGAAGTTTCCTTGTCCATATATTATGGTACCCTTGCCCCACTTTTCTTCACAGCCAATGCAATGGCTGTGCTGACAAATGACAAGGTCCGCCCCCTTATCAACCATTTTCCGGCAAATTTTTTGCAGATTTGGCGAGGGATAGCGGTAATGCTCTTTTCCCCCGTGATAGAGCACCACCACATAGTTACATTGGGCTTTAAGAGAGGTGATGTGATCCAGGCTTTCTAAAGGATCAAAAGGGTTCGCGCCGGGTAAAGATTCTGATACGATGGTGAACTCATGCTCAGCGCAGGCGTATACCCCCACCTTTACCCCATTTTTATCCAGGATATACGGCCGGGCGGCTTCCTTTGGACAATCCCCTGCCCCAATATAAGCAAGGCCAGCATCCTGAAGGGTTTTCAAAGTAGTATGGTATCCGGTTACACCCTGATCCATAATATGGTTATTTGCTATTGACACCAAACTTGGTTTCATCGCTTGAAGTCCCCTGATCGTCTCCGGAGATGCCATCAGGTTGGGACCATGTTTGACAATTGGCCTCGCATGATTTGTCAATGGGGTTTCCAGGTTCAGTATAAAGACATTCGCAGCATGGATGATTTCTTTCAGAGGAGCGCCAAGGAGATTATCCAGGTCGGCGGATTCAAATAATACTTGGTTTGAAGGGGTAGGAGCCGTGTCACCCGCAATAATCAACTTCACCATGTTTCTGCTATTTTGTCCTTTCATATAAAGGAAGTGAAATAAGTTTTCCAAACTCTAGATCAGTTGTCTTATCAGTATAGTCTAAAAACCCGCTAAGCGGGAAAAAAGTTATCTCCCCAAAGTACACTTGCCCCGGCGTGTGATACAAGTCGATCCGAACAAATTGTGTTCCTTGGCTAAGCTTTTTCGCAACTTCAATCATCTCATCCAGATGTTTCGGCCTCTCTATATTTTGAGTGCTTTCCACATGATCCTTCCGTGGAATTCTAAGCGGCTTCCAATTCAAATCAAAATGGTTAAGATAATAATTCCCTGTGCTTCTGCCACTCATAACCTGTATGTATTTCGGCACGCCATTGAAGCAGTTGATTTTATAATCTTTGAGTTCCGTTCCTGACTCATCCACCATGTACTTTTCCGCGATGATTTTCCTCGGAACATCTTTGTATGGCCACTCACGTCCAGTCAGATAATAATTCTGATGGAG
>CAZYKQ010000088.1:0-8513 GCA_964648235.1 uncultured Christensenella sp.
GCCCCGCTCAAAGGGTGCCTGAATAGAATACCACTTCCCCGTACCCATGTCAAGCCGTTTTTTGGATAATAATACAAGAATTTTGCTGCAAACTTTCAACCTTATGATTTCTCAAGCAATCCGATGGCTTGGGTCAGGGTGGAGACATAGATAATTTTGATTCCGTCTATCTGCGGGCCGTTGAGTTTTTTATCCGCAGGGCAGATAATCCTTGTGAATCCCAGGCGTTTGCATTCAGCCAATCTACGTTCCAGATGAGGGATCGAGCGCACTTCGCCCGCCAGCCCCACTTCGCCCATGGCGGCCAAATCCATAGGCAGAACGCTGTCCCATAAGGAAGACGCCACAGCCAGGCAAACCGCCAAATCGGCCGCGGGTTCGCTCAGGCTCATGCCTCCAGCAACATTCAAATACACGTCCTGATTATACAGACGAAGGCCCGCGCGTTTTTCAAGTACTGCCAGCAGCAGCGCAACACGGCCCTGATCCATGCCGTTGGCCGTTCTCTTGGGAGAAGAGTAGAAGGATTGGGTAACCAGCGCCTGGATGTCCATCATCACAGGGCGGCTCCCTTCCATGCCGCAAAACACCACCGAACCGCTGGCATCCTTCGCCCGCTGGGACAACAGCAGCTCAGAGGCACCTTCCACCGCACGCATGCCAGTGCCTGTCATCTCAAAAATGCCAAGTTCGTTCACCGAGCCATATCGGTTTTTTACAGCGCGCAACAGGCGGTACTCCCGCTGATAATCTCCCTCAAAATAGAGTACTACATCCACCATATGCTCAAGCACTCTGGGCCCCGCGATGGCTCCTTCTTTGGTAACATGCCCTACCAGAAAAATAGCGCATCCATTTGTTTTGGCATAACGCATAAAAATAGAAGCGCATTCGCGTACCTGGCTAACGGATCCCGGAGCGCTGGCCATTTCGGGTCGATACATTGTTTGGATGGAGTCCACAATCACCAGATCAGGTTGCGTCTTTTCCATCTTCTCTTCTATTTCGTCCATGGCATTCTCTGCCAATATCAGAAGCTTCTTGTGACCTGCACCCACACGCCCCGCCCTCAGCTTAATTTGTCTTGCGCTTTCTTCACCTGAGATATACAGCACAAGCTTGCCCGTCTCAGCCATTCTGGCACAGATCTGAAGCAGCAGCGTACTCTTGCCAACGCCCGGTTCACCACCCAGCAGAGTCAGAGAACCTTCCACGATACCGCCGCCTATAACGCGATCCAGCTCAGGCATGCCGGTGGGCTGGTGCATCTGCGCGTCAGTTTCAATATCCAGGATGGATAATACCTGAGCGCCCGTTCCGCCCCGCTGCTTTTTTTCTTTTTGTTTTGCCGTGCTGTCCGCTGCCTCAGCAAACGTTTCCTCCAGGCTGTTCCACGCCTCACAGGCCGGGCACTTGCCCATCCAGCGGGGGGATTCATAGCCGCAGGTATTGCATACATAAATACTTTTTGCTTTTGCCAACGCTTCCTCCTGTATGGCCTTTCCTCCGCCTGTCCGCGCGTGCTATACTGCGAACAGCAAAAAGGAGGCCTGGATGATGATGAAAGGAATATGTTATATCGTCGGAGCGGGAGAAATGAGCTCGCGGGGGCTGACCCCCAAAGCGGGTGATTTTTTAATCGCTGCCGATGGCGGTCACCAGGCCCTTGCCTCGCTAGGTATGCGCCCTGATATTGTCGTCGGCGATATGGACTCTTCCACTCAGGCGCCCGTAGACATCCCCTTGCTTCGCTTCCCCGTGCGCAAGAATGATACCGACCTTTCCCTGGCCCTGAAACTGGGCCGCCAAGTCGGCTACCGGAGATTTCGCCTGTACGGTGCCGCCGGCGGGCTCAGAGAGGATCATTTCCTTGCCGCCATCCAACTGATGGCCGGACGAAGCGCAAAAGGGGCCAAGATATGCCTGGTCGCGCCCCGCTTTACCCTGTATGCGCTGACCAATTCCTCGATGATGATTCCAACCAGGCCGGGACAAACCATATCTGTCTTCAGCCACAGCAAGCATAGTCAGGGCGTTTCACTGCGCGGTCTCAGTTACCGCGGGACCAACTTGACGTTGTGTAAGGATTTTCCTCTTGGTGTCAGCAATACGGCCATCGCAAACTTTGCTCTCGTCAGCGTCAAAAAGGGGACTCTTCTCATTTACCGGCAGGAATAGATCAGCGGCAGCCATTCCCTTTTGCAATATATTTTTCGGTCATCGCCTGCAGCTCGGCTTCCTTGCGCTCGATATCGCGTAAAAGGGGACTCTTCTCATTTACCGGCAGGAATAGATCAGCGGCAGCCATTCCCTTTTGCAATATATTTTTCGGTCATCGCCTGCAGCTCGGCTTCCTTGCGCTCGATATCGCGTAAAAGGGCCATCTGAGCCCTGGCACGCACCAGGTTATGGTCCGGCGAATTGACTTTGAAATACACATCACCGTCAATATAATCAGTTAAAAAACGCATGGCCAGTTCACAGGTCAGCACTTTGATGCCAAGCGGCAGGTTCATCAACTCTTCCCTGCTTAGAAAACCGTTGGTTTCTTCAATAAATCCTCTGGTAAAGGCCTCTGCCTTGTCCATGTCCAAAGCGATCTTCGATATATCCGGTTCATCCTCAGCCGCGGTGGAGGCGCCGAAGCGTACCGCATCGCCATAATCATACAATGAAGAACCGGCCATGACTGTATCCAAATCAATCACGCAGATGGCCTTGCCGGTTTCGTTGTCCAGCATCACATTGTTGGATTTTGTATCATTATGTGTCACACGGTATGGAATAATGCCTTCGTCCAACATCTTCACAATGCTTCCCATCATGCGCCGATGCTCAAACATAAACTCAATTTCATCATGCAGATGTTTCACGCGGCCGGCTCTATCCTCATCTACAGAACGGACGAAGGCATAGAAACGCTTAAGGGTGTGATGAAAATTGGGAATGGGGCAAAACAGCTCCTGCGCGGGAAAATCGTAAAGCAATCTTTGGAAGCTGCCAAAGCCGCGCCCAACCTGTTCCATTTCAAAAGGGGTGGTCACCACGTCCAGCGCCCTTGCATTGTCTATATAGGCATATGCCCGCCATACGTCCCCTTGCGCGCCCTCATGGAGATTACCGCCGTCGTGGGTGGAGATCAATTCAAGCACACGGCGTGCCGTATCCTCATGATTGCGTTTCAGAGCTTCACGCAGATGCCCCGTCACCGCCGAGATATTGCTGACCACTTCACGAGGATTCTTGAAAACATAGGTATTGATGTGCTGAAGGATATATAAATGGGGGGTCTGCCCATCGTGATATTCCAATACATACGTGGTATTGATATTGCCGCTGGGCACTTCGCTGACACTCCTGTACTGCCCCTGAAATTTAAAATACGGCAATACATTTTTAATCGTATTATACGTCATCCTATCCCCCGTCTTACAGAATGTTTCCCGGAGCGTGGTTCATTTTAATCCCGGCACAAGCTTCTGTCAAATAAACATAAAGATTCTTCAGAAATCGGACATTAAAATTCTCTTTTTCATTGACAAAACGGAAACTTACAGCTACAATAAAAACATAATTCATCTCTTTTCAGGTTATAATCCGCAAGGGCGGGTTATCCAATAATTTTACCAACAGGAGGAACTCCAATGAAAAAATTTATGGCTCTGTTTCTTTCCTTGATGATGGTTCTCGGCGTCGTATCGGCCATGGCTGACGGTGTAAAGATCGGTATCGTTACGCCCGACGCTGACCACGGCTTCACCGGTGAGTCAGTCGCGCATGCCCGTGCCGAAGCGGAAGCGCTGAAAGCCGCCGGCGTCATCGGGGACTACATGATGGGCGTCGGCGGTGAAGCCGCCAAGCAGATCGAGCAGCTGGATGAGGTTCTGGCCTGGGGGCCGGATGCCATCGTGCTGTGGCCGCTGGAAGGTGACCAGTTGCGCAATGCCGCCCAGCGCATTGTTGAGGAAAAGATCCCGCTGATCATCTATGACCGCCTGATCGAAAACTTTAAAGGCATGGCGGGAGAGATCATGGGTGACAACGAAGGTATCGGCAACATGATGGGCAAATACCTGCTTAACTTCTATGCCGACGACCTGAAGGCCGGCAAGGAGATCACGTATCTTCTGTTTATAGGCGACAGCTCCACCGTATCCAAACAGCGCACTCAGGGCATGCTTGACATCCTGGATGCCAGCGAATACAAAGATCAGTTCAAACTCCTGCAGGACGGCTTCCAGACTGACTGGTCCAACGCCAAATCCAAGGAGTACATGGAGAACTGGCTGAACACCGCTGACCCCGCCGTTGTTTCCGAGCTTGACCTGATCGTCACGCATGATGATGAGATCATCGATGGCATTATGACCGTCATTCGTGATGACGAAACGCTGAAGGATTTACGCTTGCTTACCTCTGTCGGCGGGCGTCGTGAGACACTGGCTACCTTTGATGTCGTTACCAAGCCCGAACTGGTCACCTACTTCTTCAGCCCCTCAATGGTTCGCGAAGCGATTCGCCTGGGCGTGGCCGCCGCCAAGGGCGAGCAGTACGCCGGTCAGGACATCGAAGGCCAGCTCTTCCTGATTCCTACCATTGAAATCGACAAGTCTACCGTTGAAGCCTACCGCACAAGCCAGGACTATATCGACCGTTATTCCATCGCTGACTAACAAAACAACGAACCTTTCGTCATGCGAAGGGGGCTGGCAGGGCTTATCCAGCCAGCCCCCTCACTTTATACTTCATTAAAAACGGGAGGAATACATCTTGCGCGTAGAAATGTCCGGCATTGTAGTGGACTTTGGGCCGGTCCGCGCCGTAGACAATGTCAGCCTGTGTATTGAACCGGGCGAAATACGCGGTCTGCTCGGAGAAAATGGTGCGGGAAAATCCACTCTGATGAACGTCCTGGCAGGCACCTTCCCCCCCAAAGAGGGCGATATTCTGTTGGATGGGCACAAGATACGCTTCTCAGGGGCAAAAGCCGCAATGAACGCGGGCATCCGCCTGATTCACCAGGAACTTAACCTATGCAACGACCTGCGCGTGTTTGAAAACATGTACCTTGCGCAGGAATTAAAGACGAAAAGCGGCCTGCTGGACAAAAAGCGGATGATCGAAAATACAGCCGAAGTGTTTGAGCGAATGGGCGTGGATATCGATCCGCATGCCGTAGTCGCTGATTTGCAGGCCGCAGAAAAGCAGCTGGTGGAAATCGCCCGCGCTCTTCTGTTCAAATGCGACTTGATCATCATGGACGAGCCGACGACCGCCTTGTCCAATCAAGAGATCGACGTCCTGTTTGACATCATGCGCCAGCTGAAGGCACAGGGTGTCAGCTTTATTTATATTTCCCACAAAATGCCCGAGATCTTCCGCATTTGCGGGACCTACACCGTATTGCGTGACGGGCGCTGGATCGCGACAGGCGATCTTTCGGATGTATCCGAGCGCGAGATCACAGAAATGATGACAGGCAAAACCTTGTCAGATGATGAATTCAGGCTGCGTCCCACCCGACGGACAGATGAAATAGCGCTGCAAGCCCGGAATCTCTCCGGCAAAGATTTTTATGACATCTCATTTACCCTGCATAAAGGTGAGATCCTGGCCATCACAGGGTTACAGGGTTCAGGGCGCGACAGCTTATCCGATGCTTTATACGGTGCCATCCCTCACACCGGCCAGTTGATCGTTGCTGAAGAGGAGCTGCACAGCGGCATTGCCCGTTTTCTCAAGCACAGAGTGGCCATGGTCCCACGCAACCGCAAGGAACGCGGAATACTTAACGATCTGAATATCTACGATAATCTCTCCATGGGTTATTTCAATACCCGCATGCGGGAGAAACTGATCCGTCCCAGGCAGGAGAAATCCAGATACGCCCGTCAGAAACAGGCGCTGGATATCAGGGCAGATAATCCAAGGAATTTGATCTCTTCCCTGTCAGGCGGTAACCAGCAAAAGGTCATTCTTGGCCGATGGTTGGAAGCGGATGCCAACGTTCTGATATTTGATAACCCTACGCAGGGGATCGACGTCGGCACAAAGTTCGAGATCTATCACCTCATGCTCCGTCTGGCAGCGCAGGGGAAAGCCATCCTGGTATTTTCCTCCGAATTTCCGGAAATCATGAAAGTGGCAGACCGTTGCCTGGTCATGTACAAGGGGCAGGTGAATGCCGACCTGGACCGCGAAACCATGGATGAAGAGCGCCTGATGTACTATTCCACCGGTTCCAATATGGAAACCGGCCATATCAAGGAGAAACAGCATGCCTGAAAAAAACCTTGACCTGAAAAAAACCATTGACGTGAAAGCCGCTTTCAAGCGTCTGTTCACCGAGTACAGCTACATCGTTTCCTTCCTGCTGATCATTATCATCGCTGTGGCTGTCAATCCTAACTTCTTCCGCTGGCGCAATGTCTCAAACATCTTCACGCAGTCAGCGACCACGACAGGTATCATCGCCCTGGGCATGACAATGGTCATCTGTGCCGGACAGATCGATATTTCTGTCGGCGCACAGGTCGCCATCATTTCAGGCTTTGGCATTGAGGTCCTGAATGCTACGCAAAACATATGGATTATGCTGATCTTCTGCCTGGCCCTCGGCCTGTTTATCGGCGGTCTCAATGGCGTGTTGGTGGCTAAAGGGCATATGCCGGCTATGATTGCGACGCTGGCCATTCAAACCTCCTGCCGAGCCATTGTCAACCACTTCGGTCAGGGCGGCCCTTTTACCGTCGCGGGCGGCATCGCCACCGAGCCTTTTTACGAAACTTTTCGACGCGTAGGCAACGGAAGCATCAATGTGTTTGGTAACAATGTTCCTTATCCGATGCTGATGTTTATCGCCTTTGCGCTTATTGCCGGATTGATCATGCAACGCACCCGCCTGGGCAAGCACATCTATGCCGTGGGCAGCAACGAAGTGTCTGCCCGTATGGCCGGCGTCAACGTCAGCATGACCAAAATCGCGGTATTTGCGATCACCGGCCTTTTGTGCGGCTTTACCAGCTGGGTATATTCTTCCAGACTGATGGCCGTTGCCGCCGCAAACGCAGGTGTCCAGTTTGAGATGGATGCCATTGCAGCCGTTGCGATCGGCGGCACCTCAATGTCAGGCGGCAGAGGCAAAATCATCGGCACCTTCCTTGGCGTTTTGATGTTTAAAATTATCAACAACACCCTGGTGGCCGCGCAAGTCCCTACCTTCCTAACGGGGGCCATCTCGGGTGCGATCATCATCATCGCCGTGCTGCTTCAGAGCCTGCGAAATCGCGGGAAATAAGCGCTTGGTTCTCTTTCCACTCAACACTACAACCCAAAGGAGGCCATTATGGTTAAAGTGGGTATCATAGGCTGCGGCCGCATCACTGAATACCGGCATGCTCCGGAATATCTTGAAAATGAACGGGCAAAGCTGCTAGGCTTCGTGGATACCAAACCCCGCCAGGCACAGCTGATGGCCGATCGCTTCGGCGGCAAGGATTATGGCAGCATCGATCAGATGCTCAAAGATCCTGAGATTGACGCCGTCAGTGTCTGTGTAGCAAACACCTATCATGCGGAGGTTACGCTGGCCGCCTTGCAGGCGGGCAAGCATGTACTGCTTGAAAAACCCATGGCTGCCACCCTTGAAGCCTGCCGCACCATCGCCAAACAGGCCCGCACCAGCGACAAGATCGTCATGCTGGGCCATAATCAGCGCTTCGCGCCCGCCCATATCAAAGCAAAGGAGCTGATTGCGCAGGGAGTGATCGGCAAGCCTCTCAGCTTCCGCACTGTTTTCGGTCACAGCGGTCCGGAAAACTGGACGCATAACCCCAATAGCTGGTTTATCCACCGTGATCGCGCCGCTTTCGGCGTATTGGGCGATCTGGGCATTCATAAAACTGATTTGATCCACTTTCTCCTGAACGAGCCAATCGTTGAAGTCTCCGCTCAGCTGGGCACACTTGACAAACGCTATGAGGACGGAAGCTTGATCGATCTGGAGGATAATGCCACGTGCCTGTATCGCACCCGCTCGGGTGTAATGGGCACCATGCAGGTCAGCTGGACCTTTAACGCCTGTGAAGAAAACTCCACCCGTATCTACGGCACCAAGGGTGTGCTTCGTTTATATGACGATCCTAAATTCTCCTTGATTCATGAGCCAAGCGAAGGCGATGTGCAACAGTTCCGCTTTCGCGGCCTCACCAGCAATGAGGAGCAAAAGGCTGGAAAGCGCGAAAATACCGGTGTTATCAACGCATTTATCGATAGCATCGTGACAGGCAAACGTCCTCCCATTGATGCCGATGAAGCCCTTAAAGCAATGCGCGTCATTTTTGCCGCCATTGACTCCGCGCAGTCGGGCCGGAAGGTCATGGTATATCACGACTGAATACGCTCAGAGTTCTGCGTCATGAGGTCGCGGCGGTATTGGCTTGGCGTCTTGCCGCATTCCTTTTTAAACCTTGCGTTGAAACTTGAAAGGCTCAAAAACCCGCTCTCAAGCGCAA
>CAZYKQ010000089.1:0-8319 GCA_964648235.1 uncultured Christensenella sp.
GTCCTCCTTATTCCTTGATTTCTTCCACTTTGACCATGTGCTGAACGCGGAAGATTTGTCCCCGAACCGCAGCATTGTCTTCTTTGACCACCGTCTGGCCGATTTTGCGAAGGCCCAAGGCCTTCACTGTGTCGATTTGCTTTTGCAGGCAGGCAATCGGAGACTTCATCAGCGTGATTTGTAACTTCATTTTGTCCTCCTCAGCCTATAATTTCTTCGACCGTCTTGCCGCGCATCTTGGCCACCTGCTCTGCTGAACGCAGCTGCTTGAGGCCTTCCATGGTCGCCTTCACGGTGTTAATGGGGTTGGATGTGCCAAATGATTTGGCACGGATATCCTTCACGCCAGCCAGCTCAACCACCGCGCGGGCGGCGCCGCCGGCAATAACGCCTGCGCCTTCTTCCGCAGGCAGCATAACCACTTTGCTGGTGCCGAAGTAGCCTGTGACATGATGGGGAATGGTCGTCCCGACAATCGGAACGTTGATCATATTTTTCTTGGCATCTTCCACACCCTTGCGGATCGCCTCGGGAATCTCAGCCGCCTTGCCCATGCCGGCACCGACGCGGCCTGCACCGTCGCCGACGACCATCAGAGCGGAAAAGCGGAAGTTGCGGCCGCCTTTAACCGTCTTAACAACACGGTTAACAGCAACCAATTTTTCTTTGAACTCAGACTGTTCTTCTCTGTCTCTGCGTTGCATGCCTTCCTTCTCCTTCACTTAGAACTTGAGCCCGGCTTCACGGGCACCCTCTGCCAGAGAAGCGACACGGCCTGTATACAGATAGCCGCTGCGGTCAAAGACTACCGTTTCAACGCCGGCAGCCAAGGCACGCTCGCCTATGAGCTTGCCAATGGTCTTGGCGGCTTCGGTCTTGTTGACTTCGCCGAAGGAATCCTTCACAGAGGCATCCATGGTGGAGGCCTGCGCCAGGGTCACACCCTTCGTGTCATCAATGATCTGGGCATAGATATTCGCGTTGCTGCGATAGACGCACAGGCGCGGCATATCGGGTGTGCCGCTGATCTTCTTGCGGACACGTGCATGCCTGATTACGCGTACTTCGTTCCTGTCACGCTTTTTGAACATATGCGTTCACTCCCTTTCGATTACTTACCAGCCTTGCCTTCCTTGCGGCGGATGCGTTCACCTTTGTATTTGACACCTTTACCAAGATAGGGCTCCGGCGGGCGTGTTCCGCGGATATCCGCGGCCAGGCTGCCGACGACCTGCTTGTCAATTCCCTTCACCACAACCTGTGTGGGGGCGGGTGTCTCAAAGGTTATGTCGGCAGGCGCTTCAAACACAATAGGGTGTGAGTAGCCGACATTCATGGTCAGCTTTTTGCCGTCAACGCTCGCGCGGTAACCGGTGCCGACAAGCTCAAGAGCTTTTTCAAAACCGGTGGTCACACCGACGACCATGTTGTTCAGCAAAGAGCGGTACAGGCCGTGCATGGCCTTATGGGGTTTATTATCGGTGGGACGCTCAAGCACAAGCTCCCCTCCGTTTTGAATTATTTTGATATCCGGATTAACCTGCTGGGACAGTGTGCCTTTGGGGCCTTTGACAACAACCATGTTGTGTTCATCGACCGTTACCGACACGCCGGCAGGAACCGGAATCGGAAGCTTTCCGATACGAGACATACTTCTACCTCCAATGCGTCAGTCGGTTTACCAGATATAGGCTAGCACTTCGCCGCCCAGGTTATTGTTTCGCGCGTTCTTGTCGGTCATCAGGCCGCGGGAAGTGGATACAATGGCCACACCCAGGCCGCCCAGGACCTTGGGCAGCTCCTCGCACTTGGCGTAAACACGCAAACCCGGCTTGGAGATGCGCTTGAGGCCTGCGATAACAGGCTGTTGTTTGCCATTGACATACTTCAGGGTGAGCTTGATCTGTCCCTGAAGGCCGTCATCGATCTTCTCATAAGCCTTGATATATCCTTCGTCAAGCAGTATCTTGGCGATCGCCTTCTTGGCATTGCTGGCCGGAATGACGACCGAATCATGCTTGGCAACCTGCGCATTCCTGATGCGGGTCAGCATATCGGCAATGGGATCATTTACGATCATGTTGGAACCTCCTTCTCGTCATTCCATCACCAGCTGGCCTTGCGGACGCCGGGGATCTCGCCTTTATAGGCTAATTCTCTAAAGCAGATACGGCACACGCCATAACGGCGCAGCACGGAGTGCGGCCGGCCGCACAGGCGGCAGCGCGTATAAGCGCGGGTGGTAAACTTGGCAGGACGGCTCTGCCGGATCTTCATACTTGTCTTTGCCATATATTACTCCCTTCCCTTACTGCTGCGCAAACGGCATGCCCAGGAGGCTCAGGAGTTCCTTCGCTTCCTCATCCGTTTTGGCGGTCGTCACAAAAATCATTTCCATGCCGCGGATCTTCTCCACCTTGTCGTAATTGATTTCGGGGAAGATCAGCTGCTCGCGCACACCTAAGGCAAAGTTGCCGCGGCCATCAAAGGCCTTGTTGCTTACGCCTCGGAAGTCACGCACGCGGGGCAGGGCAATGGAGATCAGCTTGTCGACAAACTCTTCCATGCGCTTGCCGCGCAGGGTCACCTTGGCGCCGACGTTCATGCCTTCGCGAAGTTTGAAGTTGGCGATTGACTTCTTGGCTTTGGTGACCA
Source organism: uncultured Christensenella sp. (assembly GCA_964648235.1). Classification (GTDB taxonomy): domain Bacteria; phylum Bacillota; class Clostridia; order Christensenellales; family Aristaeellaceae; genus UBA1038. The sequence goes on from CAZYKQ010000089.1 coordinate 2,656, forward strand.
GAGGCTTCTGGCCCGCAATCTGGCTCAGTTCGTCAACGGCAACTTCCAGCGCCTTGGCGTTGTCTTTTGTATCGCCAAGGCCCATGTTGATGATCACTTTTTCCAGGCGCGGAACTTCCATGGGGTTTTTGTAGCCGAATTTCTGCTGCAGAGCAGGGACAGCTTCGGCGAGGTATTTCTCTTTTAAACGCGTTGCCATATGCTATTCCTCCTCCTCAGTCAATTTGCTGTCCGCATTTTTTGCAAATGCGGGTCTTCTTGCCGTCTTCCACCTTCACGCCGGCACGGGAAGGCTTGCTGCACTTCTGGCAAACAAGCATAACGTTGCTGGCATCAATAGCGGCTTCTTTGTGGATGATGCCGCCGGGTTGACCCTGAGCGCGGGATTTCTGGTGCTTGGTGACCATCGCTACGCCCTCGACCGTCACACGGCCGTTCTTGGGGTTGACGGCAAGCACTTTGCCCTTTGTGCCCTTGTCTTTACCGGAGATGACAATGACTTCATCCTTGGTCTTTACATGTACTTTCATCGCCATACTCCTTTACAGTACTTCCGGTGCGAGAGAAACGATCTTCATAAAATCCTTCTCGCGCAGTTCACGGGCCACCGGCCCAAAGATACGGGTGCCTACAGGCTGATGATCATCCTTGATGATAACGGCTGCGTTGTCATCAAAGCGGATGTAGCTGCCTTCCGGGCGGCGCATCGATTTATGCATGCGCACGATCACAGCCTTAATGACATCACCCTTTTTTACGGTGCCGCCGGGGGCTGCGGATTTCACGCTGGCGACAATCACATCGCCGACGGAACCGCTGCGGCGGAATGAGCCGCCCAGCACACGGATGCACATGATTTCCTTAGCGCCGGAATTATCGGCGACTTTGAGTCGCGTTTGCGGCTGAATCATAGTGGTTCCTCCTTTATAGATTCCTCGTCATGGTGCGTTTTTGCCCATGAGAGGTCGTATGCATTACTTCGCCTTTTCGACGATCTCGACCAGGCGCCAGCGCTTGTCGCGGCTGAGCGGACGGGTTTCCATCACGCGCACGGTATCGCCGATACCGCAGGCATTTTCTTCATCATGCGCCTTCAGCTTGGTTGTACGCTTCACGATCTTGCCGTAGAGCGGGTGACGAACCCTGGTTGAAATGGCAACAACGATGGTCTTGTCCATCTTGTCGCTGACAACCACGCCCTGTCTGGTCTTGCGAAGTCCTCTTTGCTCTGACATAGAATTGCCTCCTTTCACGGCTTACTTTTGCGCAGCTTTCTTGCTGGCCTGGGTCTGAACCGTCAGGGCGCGCGCGATGTCGCGCTTGACGGAGGAAATCTGCATCGTGTTTTCAAGCTGACCAGTCGCCAGTTTGAATCGCAGGTTGAAAAGCTCGCTCTTAAGATCGGCGATCGCTGCGGTCAGTTCCTCGGGCTTCATGGCTGCAAATTCGCTCACCTTCATTGCTTCTCACCACCGTTTTTCTCAATAAGTTGGTCGCGGGTGTAAATCTTGGTGCGCAGGGGAAGCTTGCTGGCTGCCAGGCGAAGTGCCTGACGCGCTACCGCTTCATCAACGCCGCCGATTTCAAACATCACACGGCCGGGTTTGACAACTGCCACCCAGTATTCCGGGCTGCCCTTGCCGGATCCCATGCGGGTTTCGGCGGGCTTTTTCGTCACGGGTTTGTCAGGGAACACCTTGATCCAGACTTTACCGCCGCGCTTGGTATGACGGGTCAGCGCGATACGGGCGGCTTCGATCTGCTGGCTGGTGACCCAGCTGGGAGACGTAGCCACCAGACCAATGTCGCCATAGCTGATCGTGTTTCCGCGATGGGCAGTTCCTTTCATGCGACCGCGGAATACTTTGCGGCGCTTGACTCTCTTAGGCATTAACATGGTTTATTTGCCTCCTTCGCTGACACGGGCGGCGGTCTTCTTTGCCTGCGGCAAAACCTGGCCCTTATAAATCCATACTTTCACGCCCAGGCGGCCATAGGTCGTCTTCGCCTCCGCGAAGCCGTAATCAATGTTGGCGCGCAGGGTTTGCAGAGGGATGGAGCCCTCGTGGTAATGCTCGTTGCGGGCGATATCCGCGCCGTTGAGACGACCGGACACCTTTACCTTAACGCCCTTGGCTCCTGCGCGCATCGTGCGCTGAATGGATTGCTTCATCGCCCTGCGGAAGGAAATGCGCTTCTCAAGCTGCTGGGCAATATTTTCAGCAACCAGCTGGGCGTCACTGTCAGGCGTCTTGACCTCAATGACATTGATGTTGACCGGATGGTTCAGCTTCTTTTCGACATAGGCTTTCAGCTCTTCAATGCCTTTTCCGCCGCGTCCGATGATCATGCCGGGACGGCCGGTGTAGATATTGATTGTCATCTTTGCGGCGCTGCGCTCAATGTCAATGCGGCTGATGCCGGTCGCGTAATACTTTTCTTTCAGATCTTCGCGGATTTTATAATCCTCGACCAGATTGTCAGCGAAGCTCTTCTTATCTGCGTACCAGCGCGTGCTCCAGTCGTAAATTACGCCTACGCGCGCGCCGTGCGGGTTAACTTTCTGACCCATTGCTAATCCTCCCCCTTATCGTTGATCCAGCACGACGCTGATGTGGCTGGTGCGTCTGAGCATCGGTGAGGCGCTTCCGCGGCTGCGGGCAACATAACGCTTCAGCGTAGGGCCCGGGTTGGCGTAGATCTCAGCGACGTAGAGCGAGTTGCGGTCAAGCTCCTGATTGTTGACAGCGTTTGCGATGGCGCTGTTTAAAAGCTTGATGACAATAGGAGAAGTAGACTTGGGTGTAAACTGCAGAATTGCCAGCGCTTCATCCACGTTCTTGCCGCGAACCAGGTCAATGACCTGCTTGGCTTTGCGGGAGGAGACGCGCACATGCTTGACATGCGCCTGAGGACGCTTATCTCGTTCCTGAGCGCGCTTTTCCCCTTTTTTACGGGTATTGGATGCCATGTTTGGGTACTCCTTTCCTCTTACTTGCGGCCGCTTGCTTTTTCACCGGCGTGTCCGCGGAAGGTACGGGTGGGGGCAAACTCACCCAGTTTGTGGCCGACCATGTCCTCGGTGATGTACACCGGCACATGCTTTCTGCCGTCATGCACGGCAATCGTATGTCCCACAAAATCCGGGAAAATGGTCGATGCGCGGGACCAGGTCCTCAAAACGGACTTCTTGCCCGAGTTGTTCATATTTTCAACACGCTTCAGCAGCGTTTCCTGCACATAGGGCCCTTTCTTAATTGAACGGCTCATTGATTCTAATGCCTCCCTTCATTCCTTACTTCGAGTTGATGCGCTTGACGATCAAGCGGTTGGAATACTTCTTGTGTTTGCGGGTCTTGTAACCAAGAGCCGGCTTACCCCAAGGAGTAACAGGTGCAGGGAGGCCGACCGGCGACTTGCCCTCACCGCCGCCGTGCGGGTGATCAACGGGGTTCATCACGACACCGCGGACGCTGGGACGCACACCCATATGGCGCTTGCGTCCGGCTTTACCGATGCGCACATTCTCGTGGTCGGTGTTGCCGACGGTACCGATGGTTGCGCGGACATTGATCGGCACTTTGCGTATTTCGCCTGAGGGCATACGCAGGGTGGCGAGCGTGCCTTCCTTTGCCATCAGTTGGGCGTAGGTGCCTGCCGAACGGGCAATCTGGCCGCCAGCGCCCGGCCGCAGCTCAATGTTGTGCACCAGGGTTCCCGTCGGGATGTTCTGCAGCTGCAGGGAGTTGCCGGGCTTGATGTCCGCGGTCTCGCTGGAAACGATCAGGTCGCCCACCTTCAGCCCCAACGGAGCCAGAATGTAGCGCTTCTCACCATCCAGATAATGCAGCAAGGCAATGAAGGCCGAGCGGTTGGGATCATATTCAATCGCAGCCACTTTGGCAGGCACTTCCAGCTTGTTGCGCCTGAAATCAATCAGACGATATTTGGCCTTCGCGCCGCCGCCCTGATGGCGGACGGTGATCCTGCCCTGGTTATTGCGGCCCGCATGCTTTTTCTTGGGTTGAAGAAGGGCCTTCTCAGGCTTCTTCTTGGTGATCTCTTCAAAGGTCAGCACCGACATAAAGCGGCGCGCCGGGGAAGTCGGTTTATAGACACGAATTGGCATTTCTTACTCCTCCCTTAGACCATGCCTTCGAAGAACTCAATGGGCTTGGAGTCTTCGGTCAGCTTCACATAGGCCTTCTTGACTTCGGGCGTACGGCCGCTGGTGCGGCCCTGGGTCTTGATCTTGCCGATCTGACGCAGGGTGTTGACCCGCTGCACTTTGATGTCCTTAAACACCTTTTCAAGCGCCTTTTTGATCTCCACCTTGTTGGCGTCGATCGCGACTTCAAATACATACTGCTTATCGGTGATCCCGTTGTAGCCCTTTTCAGTCAGGACCGGGCGCAGAATGATATCATGAGGATTTTTCATTAGGCGTACACCTCCTCAATGCCTTTGACCGCATCCTGCAGGATGATCAGTTTGTTCGCGCGCAGGATGTCGTATACGTTCAGGGTGTTGACGTTGGCGCCCGACAGTGTCTCGATATTGCGCGAAGCACGGATGAGGTTCTCATCGGGGCCCGCGGTAACCAGCAAAGCCTTCTTCTCTACGCCCAGATCCTTGAGCATCTTGGCAACAACCTTCGTTTTCACCTCGCTGAGGGCAATGTTGTCCACCACGATAATATCGCCGCTGGACAGCTTGCTTGACAGCGCGCTCTTCATCGCCAGGCGGCGAACTTTCTTGGGCACGTTGACAACATAATCTCTGGGTTGGGGGGCAAACACCACACCGCCGTGGCGGAACTGGGGCGCGCGGTTTGAATGGTGGCGCGCGTTGCCGGTTCCCTTCTGACGATAAATTTTACGGCCGCCGCCGCGGACATTGCCGCGGGTCAGGGCGCTTTGTGTTCCCTGGCGCTTGTTGGCCAGAATGGAACGGACAACCAAATGCATGGCGGCCACATTGGGCTTAACGGCAAAAATCTCATCCGAGAGATTCAGCTCGCCCGCTGCCTTACCCTGCATGTTAAGAACTTGAATGCTTGGCATAAACTCTATCCTCCTTCTTAGGCTTTGCAGGTATTGCGGACAAACAGCAGGCTGTTCACCGGGCCGGGCACGGCACCCTTGACCAAAAGCAGGTTGCGCTCGGCATCCACTTCAACCACTTCAAGGTTCTGCACAGTAACGCGCTCGACACCGTAATGGCCGGACATATGCTTGTTTTTGAATACACGGCTGGGTGTGGAGTTGGCGCTCATGGCGCCGACGCCGCGGTGATATTTGGAGCCGTGGGTCATCGGGCCCTTTGATTGGTTCCAGCGATAGATAACGCCGGTGAAGCCGTGGCCCTTGCTGGTGCCGGTTACATCGATCTTGTCCCCTGCTTCAAAAACAGAAACCCCGATCGATTGGCCGACTTCATATTCGGCGGCGTTTTCCAGCTTGAGTTCACGCAGATGACGGGCGGGGGCCACGTTCGCCTTTTTAAAGTGGCCGGCATCAGGTTTGTTGACCAGCTTCTTCACGCGATTTTCCGGCAGTGTGTCAAAGCCTACCTGAACGGCCTCGTAGCCATCCTTTTCCATTGTCTTTTTTTGCACCACGGTGCAGGGGCCTGCGAGGATCACAGTGACCGGCACCAGGCGGC
>CAZYKQ010000090.1:0-8136 GCA_964648235.1 uncultured Christensenella sp.
ATCTCGTCAATTATCTCTCCGTCACGGTATTCCACCTTCGCCACTACACGGCCCTATATCCGCACACCAGCCACAATGTACATACTTTCATTGCTTATAGCTGTATCGCATTTGAAATTTGGAGCCATTAGCTTCCCAAGCATCACCGCTTCCGGAATTTCACGGGAAACCCTTTCTGCCGGCCCCATATGATGCCTGATCAGCGCCGATCGGCTCATCGAATGGGCAACACAGAGGCGGCCGCCAGGCACTACATGGCGTGACAATCGCTCTACAAGGCGAGCCGGATTGACAAAGTGAGGCAAGGCGTTATAAACCACGCAGCAATCGTACATCCTTGGCAGATCAGTTTCTTCTATATCCGCGCAGATCACTTCAATACGGGATTGCGGAAACTTACGCCGGGCAATACAAGTCATTTTTGATGACAAATCTACCCCCGTCACGAACTGCACATGGCGCATCATATAGTCTTCAAAAAGCACTCCTGTGCCACACGCTACATCCAGTACCTTAACACCGGCACACACTCCCGCTGCATCCAGCGCCGCATCGATGGCCTTTTGCGGATGGAGCAAACGCTCATCCCATGTCGGCGCGCAGCAGTCAAAATAAGCCTGTACGTCCTGCTTATTCAAACAGTTCTCTCCTGTAAACTTTTCAGTCGTGCCCGATTAGCAGGCAACGATCTCTTTGATCATGAATTCACGTCCGCATAACAGTTCCACTTCACTGCTATGACATTCCGGGCACTCGCGCCGATGCTCCACCACACCATATACACGTCCGCATGATTTGCATCGTCCATTTGCAGGCAAAATCTCTATTTTCAGTTTGGTGTGTTCCAGCATCGTGCCGAAAGACGCGGCAGGATAACATTGTTCTACATAGTATGGCACAACCGATGACAACTCGCCTATTTGAAGCACAAGCGTATCAACCTTTTCCACATTTTGTTCTTTGGCGATATTCTCCACCACGCGAACGATCTCAGCCACGATGCCCAGTTCATGCACGGGCTTTTCCTCCCCGCGTCAATGACTTGCGCACCTTCTTGGTCACGATTTTTACCTGCCGCTTGAGCACGTGCGGGACAATGGCCTTCTTCATATCGAAAAGCGACACACCCTCGCCGTCATAGCGGCGTACCAAAGAAATCGCGTCGAACTTGCACTTCGTGGTGCACTGGCCGCACCCAACACACAGGAATTCATCCACAACCACGGCGCCACAGCCCAGGCAGCGCTCGGTTTCGCTTTTCAATTGTTCTTCAGTATATGTACTGCGCCCATCACGGAAGACAAGATCCGTCTTTGTATGCTGAGGTTGCTGGCGCGGCGCTCGATCGTAGCTATCAAGCAATAGACTTTCTTTATCCAGCGCTTTGTAATCTCGACGATCACGGCCGATCACAAGGCTTTGTCCCGGCTGTACATAGCGGTGAATGGATATCGCCGCCTGCTTGCCCGCGGCAATTGCGTCAATGGCAAATTTGGGGCCGGTAAAAGCGTCGCCTCCCGCAAACACGTCCGGCACGGCAGTCTGATAGGTAAAGCTATCCGCCTGCACAGTTCCGTTTCGGTTAAGAACGATAGAACTTCCGCTAAGCAACTCGCCCCACTCGATGCTCTGGCCGACAGACAAAAGTACCGCGTCCGCCTCAATGGTCATTATTTCATTTTCGTCATACTTGGGCGCAAATCGTCCCGCATCGTCATACACGCTCAGGCAGCGCTTGAATACGACGCCACGAATACGGCCATTTTCGACCATCAATCGCGCGGGTCCCCATCCATTTTTGATGTGTACGCCTTCTTCTGCCGCTTCAATCACCTCTTCCGGCGAGGCGGGCATCTGCGCTTCACTTTCCAGACAGACCATATTCACCTCAGCCGCGCCGACACGCGCTGCGGTGCGCGCCACATCTACGGCTACGTTTCCGCCGCCGATAACTACCGCTCGGCCCGTCAGCCGCATGCCTTCTCCAAGGTTCACGCGGCGAATGAAATCCACACCGGAATACACTCCCTGTGCATCTTCCCCATCAAGGGAAAGAGAGCGCCCGCCCTGCGCGCCGATTGCAAGATAAAACGCCCTGAAGCCTTGCGCGCGAAGCTCATCCAGTGTCACATCACGCCCTACTTCTACTCCGGTGCGGAAAACCACGCCCAGTTCTAGCAGCACATCGATCTCCGCTTCCACCACGTCCTTCTCCAGTCTGAAGGAAGGAATGCCAAACATCATCATGCCGCCGGGCTTTTTCTGTTTTTCAAATACGGTTACGCGGTAACCGTCCACCGCAAGATAATACGCGCAGCTTAATCCCGCGGGACCACCGCCGATCACAGCGACAGGCACACCATAATCATGTCGTTTCTTGGGCACAAAGCGGTGCTCGGCGTTCAAATCCTGTTGGGCAATGAACTTCTTGATTTCATCAATGGCAATCGGCTCATCCACATCAGCGCGGGTGCACGCGCTCTCACAACGCCGGTTGCATATGCGCCCGCACACAGCAGGAAAGGGATTGTCTTTCTTGATCAGTTCCAGCGCCTCGGTGTACTTTCCCTGCGCCGCCAGCTTGATATAACCTTGAATACCAATGTGCGCGGGGCATTCCGTCTTGCAGGGCGCAGTACCAGTATCAACCACGTTCTTACGGTTGACTCGGTAATCGGGATTCCAATGCTCTTGCGTCCAGACAGTATCGCGCGGGGTATCAGCACGCTCTATTTTCTCCGCCACAGGCTTGCTTCCGCATACCTTTTGGCCCAATTGCAGAGCATTTACCGGGCAGTTTTCCACACATTGGCCGCATGCCACGCACTTGTCCCGATCCACAACCGACACGTAATTTGAACGCACCATGTCTGCGTTCAAGTACATCTCGGCCGTGCGCATGGATAAGCAGCCGCAGCCGCAACAGTTGCAAATAGCATGCGTCTTGCCGTCGCCGTCCAGGTTGGGAATCTCATGCATTAATCCGTTTTCTTCTGCGCGCCGCAGGATGGAATAGACTTCATCTTTCTCCACTTTGCGGCCGCGTCCCGTGCGGATGTAATACTCAGCCGCATGCCCCATCTGGATACACATGTCTTCTTTTAAGTGTCCGCAACCCTCTCCCATGATCTCGCGTACAGTACGGCAGCTGCAATTGCTCACAGAAAAGATATCATGCTCTTCGATATGCTTGGATAGTTCCTCATACGAGGCTCGGCGGCTCTCGCCATCAATGGCTTGCTGGATGGGGATCACGCGCATCAAACCGACGCCTACCGGCGTCATTCCTGCCGTTGCCGCTCCACGGATGCGCCCGTACGCTTCGAAAGCCTCGGCAATCTGCGGATATTTTTTGGCATTGGTAGGATGGTTCGTCATCATCTCCATGATACCGGGCACCCATGTATCGTACCAGAATGTATCTTTGCCGCCAATGGTGTTTACAAAGCAGACGCCGACATCCGCCAGTTCCAGCAAAATGCGATGACAATCGTCTTGCGATTTTCCGCACCGGGCGCTCACGGTTTCGGCAGTCACCTTTTCGCGTATGGCAAAGGTCATGCAGACCTCAGCCATTTCATCGCTCACCACGGGTTCTAAAATACGGTATTCAGGCGCGTCATAGTCATACGCGCCCTTTGACCCTGGCTTCTTACGTCCAATATGATTCGCAAGCGCCAGGACCATCGGTTTGCCCCGCTGCGCATCTATGGTTACGCTTCCTGTTTGTGTATTCCTGTTTTCCATATCGGCTATCTCCCCCGCAATAATTGATTGGTCAACGAAAGCTTCGACGTTGCTTAACTGCTTCAGCCAGCCATTCCGTCCACTCATCCATTCCCTCGCCCGTCCGCGCGGAAATAGGAATTACCTTAGCAGCAGGGTTAAGCTTTTTAACGCGTTCACGCACTTTGCCAATATCAAAATCAAAATATGGAAGCACATCAATCTTATTGATTAACACTACGTCACAGATCGTAAACATCAGGGGGTATTTCAAGGGTTTATCGTCTCCCTCCGGAACAGAGAGAATCATGGCATTACGGGTTGCGCCTGTATCAAACTCTGCGGGGCACACAAGGTTCCCGACATTTTCAAGAATAGCAAGATCCAAGCCTTCCGTTCCAAGACCATCAAGCCCCTGGCGCGTCATGCCCGCATCCAAATGGCACATACCGCCCGTGTGCAGCTGGATGACCTTGACACCCGTCTCCTGAATTGCGCGCGCATCAACATCCGAGTCAATATCAGCCTCCATGACACCGATGGCAAACCGGTTCTTCAACCGGTCGATGGTGCCGCGCAGTGTAGTCGTCTTGCCTGCGCCGGGGGATGACATCAGGTTCAGTAAGAACACACCCTTTTCTGTCAATTCACCGCGAAGAATCTCTGCCTCGCGATCATTGTCCTCAAATACGCTCTGCTTGATTTCCAGGATACGAAATTCGTTCATTTGTTTCCTCCGAAAATGTTGTACAGCGGGCATTGCCCCGGCCCGCGGTCAGCAATAGTTCTTTACGGCTCCCTACTGGTTATACCAGTAATGTGCTTTCTTTCACATCCTAACACTCAACCCGCCCAAATGTCAACTGTATATCAAGTTTTCTCTTCATATCAGTGATTATTCACATCATTTCTTGTGTTTATAATCAATTTCGATTACAATCATATCATCTGGTATCTGGTTGTACCAGTTTCAGTAAGGAGGGACTGATATGCAGTTTGCCAAACTCAGCGCACCGACGCTAAAAGAGTTATTCGTTAAAGAACTGGAAAACATGATACTATCCGGCCGATTGCCGGTTGATACGCAGCTTCCGCCGGAACGTGAACTGGCAGACACAATGCAGGTAAGCCGCGCAGTCGTCAACGCAGGTCTGGTTGAGCTTGCCCGAAAAGGGTTCCTGGTGATCCGTCCGCGCATAGGGACATTCGTTGCGGACTATCGCCGAAACGGAACGATCGAGACATTTCAGGCCATCGTATCCTATAATGGGGGCATGTTGCGACAGGATGAAGTGCGCTCTGTGCTGGAGCTTCGAATCGCGCTGGATACCCTGGCTGTGGAACTATGCGCTTCCCGTATTACCGATGAAGAACTGCGTCAATTGCGCGAATCCACAAACGCCATCGGTTCCGCAAAGACTACTCACGAAGCTGCCACTCAGGCTTTTTCTTTTCAACACCAGCTGGCTTTCTTCAGCGGAAACACTTTGTTACCTATCCTGTTCAGCTCATTCCGTTCACTCACACACGCGCTTTGGCAGCGCTTCTGCTCTCTCTACGGCATTCCCGCCCTGTATCACAACACCAACATGCTTTGCTCGCGGCTTGAAGCACGTGATTTCAGCGGTGCTATTCAATGCTTGACCGAAACCGTGCAGAAGAGCATTGATGGAGATCAAAAAATCTATTATTAACCCTTAGAGCAGGCTGGGACAATGGGCAAGCTTGAGATGATTCATATTTTATAAGAGACAATTGATAGATAATGCAGTGACAAACTTGGTTCGTATCGTTATAATAAGGAGGATCATACAAAAATTTTGAGAGGAACAGCAGCTAAGCCCTGTCTCGGGGGCATTGACTGTGACGGCAGTAACAATTTCAAGCATCAATCAGACCGGCGGGACTGATATTGTTGTCATTCGGAATGTGTTAAAGGATAAACCATCGTCGTTGATCAGGCTATCCATGGTGAAAGAGTGCAGCTTTTTTGCTGAGCAAGCAGTTGAGCTTGCTTCCATCCGGAAAGGACGCTACAACTTAGCAAGGACTGAAATCCATATTTTTAATGAGGTGATAGAAATGAAACAGGTAAAAATCGCTTATCAATTGTATTCAGCCCGGGACGAAGCGGCAAAAGATCTGTCCGCCGTGTTGAAAACACTTCGCGACCAAGGCTACGAGGGGGTAGAGTTCGCCGGATTTTATGGAAAGAGCGCGGATGAAATCAAATCGCTTCTGTCGGAACACAACCTTCAGGCTGTATCCAGCCATGTCCCGCTGGAAGAGTTAAAAAAGGATATTTTCGGCGTCATCAGCTTTCACCAGAAGATTGGATGTCCCCTGATTGCCATTCCATACCTGGCAGAGCAAGATCGACCCGGTCATCCGGCGTTTGCCGAACTGATTCCAACGATTTATCGTACTGGCAATCTATGCCGCAAGGCCGGCATTCAGTTGCTCTACCATAACCACGATTTTGAGTTCGAGCCCTTCAACGGCGGCTATATGCTGGACTTCCTGTATCAGGCTGTACCCGCAAAGCTGCTTCAAACAGAGATCGATACATGTTGGGTGAAGTATGCCGGCGTTGACCCTGCTGCGTATCTGATAAAGTATAAAAATCGTGCGCCGGTTGTGCATATCAAGGATTTCGTTGGTTTCAAAGGTGAAACCTCCCCCTATCACCTGATTGGACAGGCAGAAAATCCCGACGCTTCCATCGCTCAATTCTCCTATCGTCCCCTGGGACAGGGGGTGCAGGATCTGCCCGCTATTGTCAATGCCGCCAAAGAAGCCGGCGCTTCATGGCTGATTATCGAACAGGATGAATCCCCTGACCGTCCCGCTTTGGAAGCAAGCGCTATCAGCATTGAATTTTTAAAACAAATCATCTGATCAAAAAAAACAGGCTGTGAGCCATGTGTTTTCACAGCCTGTTTTTTGGTTACAGAACAAACTTTGTCGCGATCGAAAAATACAGAAACAGACTGCTTGCGTCAACAAGCGTTGTAATCAAGGGAGAGGCTGCCAAAGCCGGGTCAAGCCCGACACGTTGGGCAAGCAAAGGTAGCGTACAGCCGATGCTCTTGGCTAAAACCACAGTAGCAAACAAACTGACAGTGATCACCATAGCGATGTCAAGTCCGGCATGGTTAAACAGCAACAATCTTGCGAAGGTGAAAACGGCCATCACAAACCCTACAATAACGCCCACCCTGATCTCTGTCCATAGCACGCGAGGCAGATCACGGAATTTTACTTCTCCCAAAGCCATGCCGCGGATCATCAGCGTGGAAGCCTGCTGACCGCAATTTCCACCGCTATCCATCAGCATCGGAATGGTGGCTGACAATAGGATGTTCATAGCCAGCACACTTTCAAAACGGGAAATAATAGCCCCCGATACAATAGAAGCAAACATAAGGATCAGTAGCCAGGGCAGACGGTTTGCCGCCAGCCTGAACAAGCTGGTTTTAAAATAAGATTCCTCAGCAGGCGCCAGACCGGACATCTTCTCAAAGTCTTCCGTATTTTCCTCTTCAATGACGTCCATGATATCATCGCTGGTGATGATGCCAACCAGACGCCCCTCACCGTCCACAACCGGAATAGAAAGCATATGATACTTGCGAACCGTATCGGCGACTACCTCCTGATCATCAAGGGTTTTAACGGAAATAATACCCGGATCAATCAATTTTGACAGAAGTGTTTCCTCAGGAGCCACAAGTACCTTATGCAAAGGGATGGTGCCTAACAGCTTGCGCTGAACATCTACCAAATATAAAGTATAAACAGTTTCCTTATCTACACCGGTCTGCTTGATTGTCCGCAAAGCATCCCGAACATTCATTTCGGGGCTAAACTCACAGTATTCAATGGTCATCAATGAGCCTGCGGAGTTCTCGGGATATTTCAAGAACTGATTGATAATCTGGCGAGTTTGCGGATCTGTATTCTGAAGCACGCGTTTGACCGCATTGGCTGGCAATTCTTCCAAAAAGTCCACTGCGTCGTCAACAAACATTTCGCTGATTAAAGCCGTAATCTCAGCATCACCAATGCTGTCCACCAAGGTTTCCCTCTGATCCGAGTCCATATAACTGAAGACTTCAGCTGACATATCCTTGGGCAATACACGAAAGACCAACAGCAGCTTTTCTGCGTCCAAATCCTTCATATAATTGGCAATATCAACAGGGTTCAGCATCATCAACGCGCCGCGCAACTGGCCATGACGCCCCTGGCTAAGCAGGGTATCCAACTTATCCTTGATTACATCCCAATCCATATCCCTTCTCCTCAACGCACAATATTGACCACATAAAAACAGCTTGCTGCTAAATCAGCAAGTGTCGGCGGCGTTAAGACGCAAGGATGAAAGCGCTATTACTTAGACAAAGCATC
>CAZYKQ010000091.1:0-8105 GCA_964648235.1 uncultured Christensenella sp.
TATAAAATAAACAAAGTGTACCCTTAACTGTTTCCGTCCACGCCTTCAATTCGGTTGACTTTCCATCGTGTGGATGCTATATTGTTGCCAGTTTTCATGCCTTTGAAAGGAATTCTACATGAGTGTCGGCATCATAATTAAAAATGCCGTAAAGCGTTACGGCGAAAACACCGTCATCCCAAATCTTTCCCTCAATATACCGAGCGGGCAGTTTTTTACCTTGCTGGGCCCTTCCGGCTGCGGTAAAACAACACTGTTGCGCATGATCGCGGGCTTCAATACGATTGAAGGCGGCGATTTTTATTTTAATGATGTTCGTATCAACGATATGGAGCCCGGCAAGCGCAACATCGGCATGGTGTTTCAAAACTACGCCATTTTCCCTCACATGACCGTCCGTCAAAACGTAGCCTTTGGGCTGAAAAACCGGCGCGCTCCGCGTGAGCAGACACAAAAAGCCGTTGATGAGTTTATGAAGCTGGTACAAATCGATCAGTTCGCCGATCGCCGGCCTGCCAATCTCTCCGGAGGCCAGCAGCAGCGTGTAGCCTTGGCCCGCGCGCTGGTGATCCATCCGGATGTCCTGTTGATGGATGAGCCATTGTCCAACCTGGATGCCAAACTGCGTGTGGAAATGCGGGCTGTCATCCGTGGCATACAGCGCAACGTGGGCATCACAACCGTCTATGTCACCCACGATCAAGAGGAGGCCATGGCCATCTCTGATACAATTGCCGTCATGGATCAGGGAAAGATACAGCATATCGGCAGCCCAAAAGACATCTACCAGCGCCCGGTCAATCTCTTTGTTGCCACCTTCATCGGCAAATCCAACCTGCTCAAGGGACAGATCATGGATGGCCGGGTGGTGCTTGGCAATGGCTACAGCATGGGTATAGACAACCTGCTGCCCGGGATACAGAATGGGGCGGAGGTCATCGTGGCCGCGCGTCCTGAGGAAATTCTCGTGCACGCACAGACAGAGGATAAGGAAGGCATCCGGGCCACCGTAAACGATTCGGTATTCCTTGGACTCAACACACACTATTTTGTCACCCTGGAAACAGGCGAATCCGCCGAGATTATCCAGGAATCGCAAATTGACTCGATTATCCCACCGGGCAGCGCTGTGTGCCTGACCATCAACGGACAAAAAGCGAATGTCTTTGACGCGCGCACCGAAACCAGCCTGATGGAAGGTGTGCAAAACCTTGCTGACGGAGAGAACTGAGATGAAAGCGAAGCGCAAATTTGAAATTTGGACGGCGCTGTCCTGGGCGCTTCTCTTGCTCTTTTTGGTATTCTTCGTCTACCCGATGATCTCCCTGTTGTGGGAGTCTGTCTATGTTGCGGGAGAAGGCTTCACCCTGAAAGCTTTCCGCGATTTCTTCACCAAGTCCTACTACTATTCTACTATATTCAATAGCTTCAAGGTTTCTCTGGCCGTTATGGGCATGAGCCTGCTGATTGGCGTCCCCTTCTCCTATTTCTATACCTTTTATGAGCTGCGCGCCAGGCGGGTACTGTTTGTCCTCTGCTTGTTGTGCACCATGTCGGCTCCCTTTATCGGGGCCTATGCCTGGATACTGATGTTGGGCCGGTCGGGTTTCATCTCGGTCTTTCTGCGCGGAATCGGCATCAACGTCGGGTCGATCTACGGCTTTGGCGGCATCCTGCTGGTACAGTCGCTCAAGCTTTTCCCTCTGGTCATGATCTATATGAACGGTGCCTTCCGCAACATCGACAACAGCCTGATGGAAGCCAGTGAATGCTTTGGCTGCAAGGGCATCAAGCGCCTGTTCAAGGTGGTGCTGATGCTGTCATTGCCGACTATTCTGGCCGCTGCCCTGCTGGTCTTCATGCGCGCCTTCGCGGACTTCGGCACACCCGCGCTGATCGGCGAGGGCTTTTCTACCTTCCCGGTGCTGATCTATCAAAACTTTTTAAGCGAGACGGGCGCCAATTATAACTTCGCATCAGCGGTCAGCGTGATTGCAATGGTGCTGACGGGGGCCGTCTTCCTGTTCCAAAAATTTGTAACCAACAAGGTCAGCTTTGCCATCCACTCCATCACGCCGATCGCCCGCAAGAAGCCGCGCGGTATCTGGGGCCTTCTGATGCATGTCTATTGTTACCTGCTGATTATCCTGGCCTTGTTGCCGCAGGCCTATGTCATCTACATGTCTTTTCGCAACTTCCGCGCGGGGATGATGCAGCCGGGCTACTCCCTGGGCAACTACACCCTGGCCATTCAACGCTACTTCCTGCCCCGCGCCATCGGCAACACCTTGCTAACCTCGGTGCTTGCCCTATCCTTCATTCTGGTGATTGCCGTCATCATTGCCTATCTGGTAGCCAGGCGTCAAAACCCGCTCAACAATACCATCGATACCATCTCCATGCTGCCCTACATCATGCCCGGCGCGGTCATCGGCATATCGCTGATTACCTCCTTTAATAAGCCCGGCATGAACTTGACCGGCACGATCTGGATACTGATCGTCGCCCTGGCTATCCGCCGAATGCCCTTTACAAGCCGCTCCGCCACGGCCACCATGCTGCAGATTCCGGTGACAACGGAGGAAGCGGCGCTGAGCCTGGGGGCATCCAAGCTGAAAACTTTCCTGAGGGTCACTGTGCCGATGATGTCAAACGGCATCATTGCCGGCGCGGTGCTGAGCTTCGTGTCAATCATCACCGAAATGTCTTCGGGGGTCATGCTATACAACAACCGTACAATCACTTTGACGCTAAGCACCTATTCGGCCATTGTGCGCGGAAATGACGGCGTTGCGGCGGCTTTTGCGGCCATCACCACCGCTTTTACTGTGATCTGCCTGATTCTCTATCTCTTGGTCAGCAAGAGTGAAGATAATGTGAAATTATAATGCCTGGCATTATAAAAATAGACAGGAGGTATTTCCCCGTATGAAAAAGCTTGTTGCTATCCTGCTCGCAGCCATGATGCTGATGAGCATCTCCTCCGTTGTGGCTCAGGAAAGGCCCGACTGGCTGAAAAGCGCGGACGAAGTCACTGGCGTGCTTACCATTTATACCACGATGGATGAAGGCCAGCAGCTGCTGATGGAAGATGTCTGGAACCGCTTCTATCCTAACTGCACCATCGAATGGATTTCCGACTCCATCGGCACCCTGGTCACCCGCGCGGCCAACGAATCGGCCAAGCCCGTCGCTGATATCATTTTAGGCGGCCTGTTTGAATCCGATGACGAATCCTACCTTGGCGTTTTTGAAAAGTATACCCCGGTCAATATTGATGAGCAGACCGTCGTTGACCCCAGGGGCTACTATGTCTATCTGGACATTCAGTACATGTGCCTGATTGTTAATGAGGATCTGGAAAAAGAACTGGGCATCACCATCAACAGCTACGCCGATCTGCTCAAGCCCGAGCTGAAGGGCAAGATCATTCTGGCGGACGCGCCTGCCAGCTCCTCTGCCTTCCGGCAGCTGCAAACCATGCTGGCCCTGATGAAGGAAAAGGAATATGGCGACGAGGCAGCCTGGGATTACATTGCCAAACTGATGCAGAATACCGGCAATATGACCACTTCCTCCTCGCAGGTATACAAATCCACCATCAACGGGGAGTATGTCGTGGGCCTCAGCTATGAGTCCATCGTGCAATACATGATCAATAACGGCGCTACCAACGTGCGCCTGGTCTATCCCACCGAGGGGAACACGGCCTGTGCCTCCGGCGGAGCCTTGATCAAGGGCGCGCCTAACCGCGTGGCGGCAGAAGCAATGCTCGACCTTCTGGGCAGCGTTGAAGTGCAAGAAGGCCGCGCGCTTGAAAACTGCGCCCGCGGCACCAACCGCAACTTCGTGTACGAAGGCTATCCTTCCGATGAAGAGATCGGCATGGTTCCGCTGGACTTTGAGTTCATCGCCCAGCACAAGGAAGAGATGCTGATCCGCTGGACCGAGACCTGGGCCGCCAACGCCCCGTAAAACACACAGCAATACTCAGCTCCCCCGACTTACCGCCGGGGGAGCTCTTTAGGAGGTAGAGACATGCGTACCCCGCCGCAGGCCGCCATCATCGGCGCGGCCATCCTGGATGTGATCGCGCCGGGCGTTAACCGGCAGGTGTTTGAAATAGGTTCCGTACCGGCCGGGGGAGTCTCCCTGCAAACCGGCGGCGACGCGATGAACGAGTCCGTTGTGCTGGCCAGGCTGGGGCGCAGCGTGCGGCTCATCGGCCGTATCGGTCAGGACATGGGCGGCGATTTGATCCTCTCCCGCTGCCGGGAGTTGGGCATACAGACCGATTATCTCCATCGTGCGGACATTGACACCGGCATCAACATCGTGCTGGTCGATGAACGGGGGGAGCGCAGCTTCATCACCAACCCCGAAGGCTCTCTGCGCAAAATTGAACCGGAGGATGTGTTTTCGGCCATCGACGCGCCGGACTTTTCTGATATTAAGGTGGTCAGCTTCGCCAGCATATTTGTTTACCCGCTGTTGATGCCTCGGCTTTCCGATATATTTCGCCGCATCAAACAGCGAGGTCCCCTGCTGTGCGCCGATATGACCAAGCGCAAACACAATGAAACCATCGATGATATCGCCGACGCGCTGCCATACGTCGATTACATCTTCCCCAACCTGGAGGAGGCACAGATGCTGTGCGGCAAGGATGATCCCGAGCAGATAGCGGATATGTTCCTTCAGCGCGGTGCAGGCTGCGCCGTCATCAAACTGGGCGCAAGCGGCTGTCTGATCAAAAGTGCAAGGGTTCACGCCCAGATTCCTGCCGTTCCCGGCATAAAGGCCATCGACAGCACGGGCGCCGGAGACAACTTTGCAGCGGGCTTTATTGACGCATTGCTGGATGGGCTGGACCCCGTCGCCTGTGCCCGTCGCGCCAACGCCGCCGCCTCCCTGTGCGTAGAGCGTATCGGCGCGACCTCAGGTGAGCGTGACAAGGCGGAAGTAGAGCGCAGGGCGGCCATGATCCCGCTTGATCATTCAGCATCCTGCAGCTAACATTCAACAGGCGCACGGCGTTTCTTCTACTTTACCTTCGGATGCCTTGTGCTTCTCCGCCTTCTCAGCGGCTGGGGCTGTTCCTTTTCAAGCGGAGCTTTGCCCTGCAGCTGGAAAAGCTCGTCGCGGTATCTGGCCGCCTTTTCAAAATCAAGATCGCCCGCGGCGGAAAGCATTTTATCCTCCAGCGCCCGGATCAGCGCTTCCTTCTCTTCGGCGGAAATGCTGCCCGCGTAGCGTTCCTCGGTATCCGCGGTGATCTCAATCAGGGCACGGACCGCTGTATTGATGCTTTCGGGCGTGATGCCGTGCTTTTCGTTGTATGCGCGCTGGATATCACGGCGCCTTGAGGTCTCCGCGATGGCGCGCATCATGCTGTCCGTCGGCTGATCGGCATACATGATTACCCGGCCATCCGTGTTACGCGCGGCGCGCCCGATGGTCTGCACCAGGCTGGTCTCGCTGCGCAGGAAGCCCTCCTTATCGGCATCCAAAATGGCCACCAATGACACTTCAGGCAGATCTAACCCCTCTCTTAGGAGGTTAATTCCCACCAAAACATCATATAACCCTAATCTTAAGTCGCGTATCAACACCATTCGCTCCATGGTCTTGATTTCGGAATGCAGATAGCGCACCCGCACGCCGTTTTCGCGCAGATAGTCGGTCAGGCGTTCCGCCATCTGTTTGGTCAGCGTTGTCACCAGCACGCGGTGCCCCCGTTCTACCACGCCGCGCAGTTCGCCAAGCAGGTCGTCCACCTGTCCGGTGGCCGGCCGCACCTCAATGCGGGGGTCAATCAAGCCGGTCGGTCGGATGATCTGCTCGACCACTTGCTGGGCATGTGCCCCTTCATAGGGCCCGGGCGTTGCCGATACAAAAGTGACCTGCCGGATGCGCTGCTCAAACTCCTCAAACATGAGGGGCCTGTTATCAAAGGCCGAGGGCAGGCGGAAACCGTAATCAACCAAAGTATTCTTGCGCGCACGGTCGCCGGCGTACATGCCGCGTATCTGAGGAATGGTCACATGGCTTTCATCAATGAAGCATATGAAATCCTCAGGAAAATAATCCAGCAGTGAATAGGGCGGATCTCCGGGCTGCCGTCCGTCAAAATAGCGGCTGTAGTTCTCGATGCCTGTGCAAAAGCCGATTTCCCGCAGCATCTCAATGTCATAGCGGGTGCGCTGGGCAATGCGCTGGGCCTCCAGCAGCAGGCCCTCCTTCTCAAAGTACTCGACGCGTTCCTTCAAGTCGTGCTCGATGTGGGCAATCTGGTCCTCACGCCCTTCAACCCCCGTCACATAGTGCGTCGCCGGAAAAACAGCATAGTGGTTAACCGAGCGGATGGCATGCCCCGTGGTGATCTCAAACTCGCTCACCCGCTCGATCTCATCGCCGAAAAACTCCACCCGCACGCCGTTTTCCTTGCTGCCGGCGGGGATGATCTCCACCACATCGCCGCGCACGCGGAACATGCCGCGCGCGAAACCGATGTCGTTGCGCTCATATTGGATGCTGACCAGCTGCGCGGAAAGCTCCTCGCGCGCCATGCGCATGCCGGGCCGCAGCGAAATCATTTGCCCCGTATACTCGCTTGGATCGCCCATGGAATAGATGCAGGAAACGGAAGCCACAATGATGACGTCCCGCCGCTCGCGCAAGGCCGCCGTTGCCGAGTGGCGCAGGCGATCAATCTCATCATTGATGGACGCGTCCTTTTCAATGTAGGTATCACTGGACGCGATATAGGCTTCCGGCTGGTAGTAATCATAATAGCTGACAAAATATTCCACGGCGCTCTCGGGAAAAAACGCGCGGAACTCGCTGCACAGCTGTGCAGCCAGTGTCTTGTTGTGCGCGATAACCAGCGTAGGGCGCTGTACCTTTTCAATGACGGAAGCCATGGTGAAGGTTTTTCCCGAGCCCGTCACACCCAGCAAGGTCTGCGCCTTCAGACCCTTTTCAAAACCCTCCGCCAGCGCCGCCACCGCCTGGGGCTGATCGCCCTTGGCCTGATAATCGGATACTAATTTGAATTGGTCCACTTTATTTTTTTCCTTCCTCTAAGGACTTCTGGCCCGCTTCTATCTCCCATACGCTTTTGTTCGGCGTTGGCAGGTTCTCCGGCATGGTGCCGCCCAGCTCCCCGATGGTTTGCCTTACTTTTTTACCCACTTCAAAGTGGGTTTTATTTGCGGCCAGCTTTCCCTGTATCTTTTCCCGCCGCAGCTTTTCATCCGTCTGCGTCGCGCGAAATAGGTTGGCAGCCAGTTCCGTCGAACCCATGTGATCCAATATCTGCTGACTCTTCTTCAAGCCCTTACGAGCGTGAATTTCCTTAGCTCCCAGGCCGCCGTACAATCCTTTATATCCTTGATTTTGGAAGATAGCATACTCCTGAGATGTTTCTACACCTGCCTGCTGCGCCGCTTCTGCGAGTGACTTGTTGTGTTCAGCCATTTCACGCCTGATAGCTATACGCTTTTGATCTTCACTAAGCTGTTCATAATTCTCTGAAAGCTCCTGCTGACGGGTTTTGACGGCAAAGTAGGTCTGTCCGACCGCGATGACCTGTTTCCTGGGATCACCGTTTTGTACGATCAGGTAACAGGCGTAGCGGGAGAGCATCGTATCTTCTATTTCCCTTTGGGCACCGTAACCTAATGAGACCATTTTGTTGACGTCAACAAAATGGTCTGATATGTGATTGCCGCTCGTCTCACACGCATCTTTTGCTTTTGTTATGACCATTTCAAAGTTGCGCCATTCAGAATACGCAAGCGTAATCTGCAGTTCTCTGGCGAACCAGAATTCAATCCCTTCCTCATTGATATGCTTGATCTTCTCAAAGGTATTTCCGCTGTATTCAGCCAGAGAGTCCGTCATATCGTTTCCTCCCACATTGCGAACATTCATTCCCTTTCAAGCATTATACCAAAAACATCATACCATCTCAAGCAAGCGTCATGACAAGATTGATCTGCTCTTGACATATCAAACCGGCTCATCATGTATTGAAGCAGGGGGCTGCGGTCAACACAGAGGCAAAAAAGGGGGACGGAGGCAGCTAAAGCCGCTCCACAGAG
>CAZYKQ010000092.1:0-8044 GCA_964648235.1 uncultured Christensenella sp.
CTCCGCCCTTTCCAGTCCAATTGTAATGATACAGCTCACCTTCCGGCCTATCAGTCCGCTCAAACATATGCGCCCCAAAGTAATCACGCTGGGCTTGCAAAAGATTAGCCGGCAGATTATGACAGTGATACCCATCATAAAACGAAAGCGCTGAAGACAACACCGGCAGCGGAATCCCAGATAGGACACCAAGAGAAACCACCTCACGAAGATCAGGAATCACGCTATTAAGTTCCTCACTGAAATATGCATCCTGCACTAAATTCGATAATGAGGGATTTAAGTCATATGCTTCAGCTATTTTCTCTAGAAAGCCGGATCGTATAATGCAACCGTTTCGCCAAACCCGCGCAACTTCACCAAGGGATACCCCCAAGTTGTATTGCGCGGATACGGCGTTGATCAAATCGAAGCCTTGCGCATAAGATATAATTTTCGCGGCATATAAAGCCTTCTCCAGCAACTCACATAGTCTTTCCCATGTCACCCTGACAGTTCCGATACTTAAAAGCTTATTTGAGACAGCAGTCCTTTCTCTTCTTCTCGAAGAAAGAATGCGCGCATAGACCGCTTCTGTGATTACCGTCAATGGGACATTTTCATTGAGCGCCAAAACAGAGGCCCACTTTCCTGTCCCTTTTTGCATGGCTTTGTCAGCAATCTTATCCACCAAAGGAAGCCCATCGCTGTCAAGAGTCGCCAGGATATCAGCCGTTATATCAACCAGATATCCTGCCAGCTTCCCTTCACCCCATTTTTGAAAGGTCCGGCTCATCTGAGCGGCATCCGCTCCACATATCTTACGCATCATATCATAGCCTTCACAGATCAGCTGCATATCTCCATACTCAATGCCATTATGAACCGTTTTAACCAAATGACCGGCTCCTGATCTTCCCATCCAAGCCGCGCATGGTTTGCCGTCCTCTTTCGCTTTGGCGGCAATGGCTGTGAAGATTGGTTCGATTACCGGCCAGGCCTCTTTGTTTCCGCCAGGCATTAAGGAAGGCCCGTTGAGCGCGCCAAGCTCTCCGCCCGACACCCCGCTTCCTACATAATAGATTCCCAGTTTTTCCGCCTGCTTAACACGCCTGCATGTATCCGAAAATTCCGAGTTGCCTCCATCAATAAATATGTCCCCGGCTGAAAGCATAACAGATAGCCGCTCAAAGGTATCATCAACAGGTCTGCCCGCTTTAATCATCAAAAATATAATACGCGGCTGTGACAGAGAATTGATAAAATCCCGCTCATCTTCCAGGCACAAAAAGCGATGACCCCTTCCGCGCCCCTGCGCAAACGCCTCAACGTTTTCGCCGCGATAGTTGCAGACGGATACCCTATAACCATTGCGTTCCATATTCATCGCAAGGTTCTCACCCATGACGCCAAGCCCATAGATACCGATATCGCTCCTCATATGATTTTTCTCCTCATAAAAGGGCAGCCCCAATGTCTCCGGGACTGCCCAGTGGTATGCGTTTGTCTTATTTAACGGCTGCGTCCCAAGCCTCAAGCAGACGATCTTTATTCTCGCCCGACCAGACAAAATCGAAATCGATCAGTTTGGTGCCCTTGAGGGCCTCCGCTTCGGCAGGCGTCTTGGACGCGGGATTAGTCAGGAACTGGAAAGAGTTGGTGTAGTTCTGTCCGATTTCCTGGCACTCAGGGGTCAAACACCAATCGATAAATATTCTGGCTGCTTCTTCCTCGCGCGCCCCCTTAATCATGGCTACCGAGCCCAGCTCATAACTCGTTCCTTCTTCGGGAATTGACAAGGAGATGTTGCTGAAACCTTCCTTCATCATGCGGATGCCGTTGTGCAGAAAGGTAATACCAATGGCGCACTCACCCAAGGCCGTCGACTTGGCCGGCGCCTCACCCGATTTGGTGTACTGGCGTATCTGGCCATCAAGAGCCTTCATATACGCCAGAGCATCTTCCTCGCCGCGCATTTGGGCTAAGGTTGAAAGCAACAAATAGCCAGTACTGGAAGACCCGGGATTGGCAACCATGATCTGATCTTTGAATTCGGGCTTCAATAGATCATCCCAGGAGGTGGGCAACTCCAGTTTTTCATCGTCAAAGAAACGCTGATCGCAGATAAAACCCAGATAACCTTGGTAGATGCCTGTCCAATAGCCATCCTTATCCTTAAACTGATCAGGAATATCTGCCGCTGTGGGCGAGACATAAGGCTGAAGCAGATCCTCCACCTGCGCAGCAATGAAGGAGTCAGCAGAGCCGCCGTACCATACGCTGGCTTGCGGGTTCTCTTTCTCGGCGCGAATCCGGCCCAGTATCTCGCCGCCGCTCATGCGGACAAAGTTCACTTTGATGCCGCTGGCCTTTTCAAACTCTTCGGCAATTTTGAGCGCCTGTTGCTCGACGACACCAATGTACATGGTCAGTTCCTTAGGTTTTTCAGCCAATGAGATGCCAGGGGCCAGCAGGGCAAGCATCATAATGGCGCTTGCCGCCAAAGCAAGCAGTTTTTTGGTTTTCTTCATGGGGATTCTCCTTTTCTTTTGATTTATTGATAAGGGTCTAGGCCCTTATTTCAATCCTTTTTGTTGATGACATGAACATTCTCTGCGGGGAATGTCACCTTGACTCTCTCTCCCTCGTCAAAAATGCGCTTACCCATGGGATTACTCTCCTCGACATTGAAAACATCATCTCCCACACGCACAAAATATTCCTGACTGCTGCCCATGAAAGTAGACAGTTCCACCATAGCGTCAAACTGTCCTGACTCTCCCAACTCAATCGATTCCGGGCGGATCATCGCTGTGACCACATCGCCCGCCTTATATATTTTTTCACTTTCAATGTTCAGATTACTGCCCAGCGCATTCAATCTGAGACCGTTTTTTCCTGAGGACTCCACCCTTGCCTCAAAGAAATTGGCTCGCCCGATAAAGTCGGCTACAAATTTAGAGGAGGGATGTTGGTAGATCTCCTGGGGGCTTCCAATCTGCTCAATAATACCCTCGTTCATGATGATGATGCGGTCAGACAAACTCATGGCTTCCGACTGATCATGAGTAACATAGACACTTGTCAGACCCAGCCTGCGCTGGATCTTGCGAATCTCAGTCCGCATGTAGATACGCAGTTTCGCGTCGAGATTGCTGAGCGGCTCGTCAAAGAGCATCACATCCGGCTCCATGACCAAGGCGCGAGCTAAAGCGACACGCTGCTGCTGTCCGCCTGAAATCTGATTGGGAAAACGTTCATTCATCCCTTCCAGCCCTACCAAAGCAATGATGTCATGCACTTTTTTTTGAATTTCCTGATCACTGAACTTCCTTAGCCGCAAGCCGTAAGCGATATTGTTGTATACATTATAGTGCGGAAACAGAGCATAGCTTTGAAAAACCATCGCTGTGTTTCGCTTATCAGGCGTCAGGCTGTTGATTTTCTTATCACCCAGAAATATATCACCGGCGGTCGGCATTTCGAAACCCGCAATCATGCGTAATGTTGTCGTCTTTCCGCAGCCGGAGGGACCCAGAAGTGTAACAAATTCACCCGGCTTGATGTCCAAATCAATATTGTTCACCGCAAGGAATTTCTCTTTTTTCTCTGATATATATTCCTTGGTAAGTCCTCTGAGTTTTATGCCTTTAGGTTCTGTCATGATATTATCCTCCCTCAAATCAAGTCAACTTGATATCTTTTTTATTGACGCCCAGTTTGCCAATAATGAAGTAGAGAATCGCGATCACGATATAGACGATCACGATCAGCATCATCGACATGGCAGAGGCCACGCCAAATTTTCCGGAATCTACCTGGTCAAGTATCGAAACAGTCAGCAGTTTATAACGAGCTGAAACCAGGAAAATAACAGCGCTGACAGAAGTCATACTCTTAACAAAAGTATAAACTAATCCACCAAAGAAGGCCGACTTGATCAATGGCAGTGTGACCGTCGTAAATACTTTAAAAGCATTCGCTCCGCAATCTGCCGCCGCCTCCTCGATGCTGGGATCGATCTGTTTGAGGGAGGTGATGCCCGAACGCGTGCCGACAGGCAGATATCTAAACACATAAGACAGCACAATAATGGCCGCCGTCCCCGTCAACACCAGGGGCTGGGTATTGAAAGTGAGTACATAGCCGATGCCCATGACTGTGCCAGGCACGGTCATGCCCAGCATCGTGGTGAACTCCATGAATCGTTTTCCGACAAACTTCCGGCGAACCACCAGGTAGGATATAACCATCGCTAACAGGCCTGTGATCGGCGTCGCCCACAGCGCGAGCTTCGTCGAACTGATCAGGCTGGCCTTTCCAACAGCCCAGGCATATTGGTAGTGTTCAAATGTCAGCGAATAATCAATTCCCCAGAGCTTAATGAAGGATACTATGGGGATCAGGATATACATGCCAATGACTATAAATGAGACTAACAGACAAACGCTGTTGAGCGGGTAAGCAATGTGACGTTCGTCAATCATCACACGTTCTCGGCTCGCTTTTCCGGTGATGGTGACATAGGATTTTTTCTCCACCCATAGCTTGGACAGCGCATAAAGCCCCATGGAGACAATCAAAAGCAGAATGGCAACAGCAGCGCCGCCTTGTATATTGTAGTTGCCGATGGCTTGAAAGTATATTTGCGTCGCAAGTGTCGGAAAGTTGCCGCCGATGGTAATGGGGTTACCAAAATCTGCCACTGACTTGATGAATACAAGCAGAAAGGAATTCGCCAGGCCCGGCAGCACCAAAGGCAAAGTAACCGTCTTAAATGTATTCCACCGCGAAGACCCCATGTTGCGCGCCGCTTCCTCTATGCTTGGATCAATGGAATTGAGAATCCCGGTGAGTAAAAGGTAGGAAATGGGAAAGTTGGATAAGGTCTGCGAAAATAGAAGGCCCGGAAAACCGTAAATATTGGCATTTCGGATGCCCAGTAAAGTATGTGTGATAAGCCCCCGGCTACCAAACAACAGAATGATCGACAACGCTACAGCAAAAGGCGGGGAAATGATCGGCAAGAGAGCGATCAAATTAAAAACTTTTTTCCCCCGCATTTTGACGTAGGCTGCGCAATAGGCGAATATGAAGCCAATGGCCGTCGACAAAATTCCGCATAAAGTCCCTAGGTAGAGGCTGTTAATCAGCGCCTTGAAGGTTTCCTTCGACTTAAAGGCGGACGCATAAGCCTTCAGAGACACTGTACCGTCTGTCGCGGTGAGGCTCTGCATCAGAATCTTCAATAGAGGTATGACCGTAAAAATGACCAGAGACGCAAGAACAAATAAAATAGTCACGCTGATAATAGGGTCTCTGACTATTCTGTTTCTTGCTACCCTACGTTTTAAGATATTCCAAGCATTCATGCGGAAGTCCCCCTCCTTTTTCAATCGCCAAAACCTGATATGTTGATAAACCGGACTTTAGCAACCGACGCCTCTTTCGTCAATTAACCTTTTTGAAGAGAATGTGCAGAAATAACATTTAACCGCCCTGATCTGCATCGACTTTCCGACTTTTTTATTGCCAATTTTTATATCATGTGCCGATTTTATAAACCAAAATTCGCTTGTCTCACCTGTTTTCCTTCAATCAGCCATTCCTGTTTTTATGGATCCATGACCTTTAATGGATCATCCGGTCGAATATCATCTTTTGTATTCAAGACACAAACTTGTTATACTGTAACAGCAGTCAATAGTTTAAAGCGATCAAATGAGGTGTCAGCATGATTAAGCGGCGTTCCCGCAGCCTGTTTACCCGATTTCTGTTATCTTACATCATTGTTATGCTCATTCCTGCCGTTGTCCTCTACACGCTTTATACCAAGCAGACTGTCGATAAGGTGACAAATGAAATCTTCACCTCCGTCCAGCTGGATCAGCGATATGCCATATCACTTCTTGACAACCAAATCGCAGCCCTTAGCAACGCCGCAAGGCAGTTTCAATTAACCCGCGGTTTTCGCAGCTACAGGGAAAGCCATAGTTTTTATTACTCGCCCGGCATGGAAACCTACGGTGAAATTATTGAAGACTTATTTACATTGAGCCAGCGCAATCCCTTTACGGATAATTTCTTCGTCTATTTCCATGACCCAAGCTGCGCGTTCTCCTCCCGTGGCCTTCATCAGATTGATACATTCATCTCATCTGCTTACAGATATGAAAGATATACTTCCGATGAATATATCAAAATGCTGAAAAACGCAGAGGAGCCACTTGTATTTGAAATGCAAAAAGCAAACATCCATGATGTTAGCGCCTATTATTTGACCTTCATATTTCCTCTTTACAGCGGCTTTAAGCAACCCGTGGCAACGGCGGTATTCTGCGTCAATGAAGAACTGATCAGCAGTCTGCTGAGCGCTCGGATGGATCAATACAATACTTCCACTTATATTTATAATACTGACGGAACACAGGTATATTGGCACAATCCAATGCCCGGCTTTGATATAGCAAGTTTGAATAATTATATGCGAAATTACCGCATTGTGGAGCATACATCACCGCAGACCCAATGGCGTTTCATAACGCTTATTCCCAATGCTCAGCCTATTCTGAACGAAGTATTCAATCTCGGGCTGACCTTTACAATGTATTCGGCCTTGACACTGCTGCTCTCCTCCCTCGTTGTTTGGTTTATGATGCGGCTGAACTATCAACCTATCCGCGAACTGAAAGAGAAGGCAACAGGGATCACCGCTCCTCCGTCTTCTACAGGTGAGCTGGAGACCATCGCTAATGCGCTGGATTATCTGAGAAGCCAGAATCAGCAGTTAAATACAACCGTGTTGGACCAAAGCACCATCGTCGCCAATAATGAACTGCGTAAGCTTTTAAGCGGAAGCTTTTCCAGTATCGAAGAATTTAATCTTAGCAGTCCGCAGCATCTTCATTATCACGGATCCTATCTTTTTGTCGCTGTGTTTCTCTTTCAACACGAAAATAACTGCACAGAGTCACTTGCCAGCCAGATCAGCCATGTGATTGAGCAGTATTGTGAAAGCAACTATATCTACCATCTGGAACCTAATAAACTGATCACCATTAATTGCATGCCAGAAGCCGTCGAACACCTGATCACCGACGCTTTCTGTGCCGCATTGCGGATGCTGAACAGTAAAAATATATCAGCTACGGTCGGTGTAGGCTCTATTGTCGACAACACATCGAGCATTATACAGTCTTACATGGAGGCCCAAAGTGCCATCGACTACCGTTTTGTTAAAGGAAAGGACACAGTAATCCTCTACAATGACCTCTACAAGAATAATGATTCCACACCCGCCTATCCGACCCGTGAATTCGAGCGGCTGAAAAACGCCGTTTCAGCCGATGATCAGTCTCTGATATATGAATGTATTCAGGCCTTGCTGGAATATATCACTCTTAACAGTGTCCCTTTGTTTTTAGCTCGCGGAATCTGCTTTGATATCATCCGTGTCATCAGCGAGTCTACAAAAACACCGGAGCAGGAAAAGATCGCATGGAGCGCAACACCCCTGCAACGTATTTCATCTGCCGAAACAGCGCAGGATTTAATCAACATGGTACATGAAATGTTGAAAACCATGGCAACAAAAAAGGAAACCTTGCAAAACACACAAAAGCGTACGCTAGCCAGGCTTAAAGGATATCTTGAAAAAAATTGTTGTAATTGCAATTTCTCCATTCAGGAAATGGCCGCAGAGTTTCATATGCTTCCATCGAACCTCAGTGCTTTTTTCAAAGCGCATACAGGCGGCAACCTTCTGGATTACGTAACAGATCTAAGAATTCAAAAAGCCAAAGAATTACTGGAGCAAACTGACAATACCATTGCAGATATCTCACAGCAAGTCGGATACTATAATGTATCAAGCTTCGTCAGAAGATTTAGAGAAAACCAAGGCATTACGCCCGGCGTCTTCAGGGTTTCGGCCAAGAAAAAGAAGCAGCTCCGATCAGAGCTGCTGAAAGATAATATTGAGCATAGACCTTAGCCTTCTTCCGGCGTTCTCTACAGCGTCCTGGTAAAGATATCCGAATGCTCCAGCAGGTCTTCGATCCTGTCA
>CAZYKQ010000093.1:0-7792 GCA_964648235.1 uncultured Christensenella sp.
GTGGAAGCGGTCATCAACTATGACCTGCCCAATGAAAACGAGTATTATACACACCGCATCGGCCGTACCGGACGTGCCCGCAAGCATGGCGTCGCCTTCACCATGATGACCTATCAGGAAAGCGTACGGATGAACGAGATCCTGCGATACATCAAAGGGGAGCCGACACCGCTGCACTTCAATGAGGACGGCATTCTCTGTACGGAGGATAAAGAGCCGTTTTTTGAGAATATCTGATCGATTCGTTCGCGTATAACAGATGGTTCTGATGATCGCGCAAGCTATCATCCTGCGCGGGAAGATCCATAAGCCGGAAGAGCGTAATTTATAATCACACGGAAAAATTTAAAGTATGTCATGAAAAAAGCGGCTGGCGCATCATTTTCCTGCGGCAGCCGCTTGAGAATTTGAAATACTATTGTGCAGCCTCCGCAAAGGCTTCGATAAAGCCCGGATTGGTCCAGGTGCCGCAGGCGATCAGGCTGTTATCCTTTACGGCCATTTGCAATACAATGCCGTTGCTGTACTGGATCAGGAGGGCTTGGTTCGTCGTGCGGGTGGAGCCACTCTGATAGGAAGACTCATTGAACAAAGCGCTTAACAGGCCGGACACTTTGCCCGGATCGGTCACGGTGCCCACGCCCGAGAGCTGAAGCCCCACGACGCTTCCCTGCAAGGTGCTTGAGAGCTTTTCGCCCCCAAGCAGCGCGATGCCTGAGTAGCTGACCCGTTGAAACACACGCAGCTTGCCGTCCAGTTCCGCAGCGACTGCTGTACCCGACATGCCGGAGACCTGTGATATCCGAGTGCCCGCCGGAACAACGTTGCTCAGCGTCTGCCCGGAAGAATCGAGCGCGGGTTCGTCTGTATAGACTTCCACTGTACCAAGCGTTGTACCCAGCATGCTGCTGTCAATGGAGGTAGGGTTGCTGAGCAGGCGATAATAGGCGCTGTTTACCCGGATGAGAGGGAAGTTGGCGCCGCTTGCCTTTGCCCATACACCTTGATAGCCGGGAACAGAGCCGGGCTGCCCAAGGGAGATGCTGCCGCGCGGCAGATCGGCGCTGAGCAAGGCGCCTTCGGGCAGCTGGCCCGCTGTTTTCGTGATGATTTCAGGCAGTTCCGCCGGCCGGTCTGTCAGCTGATTGATACCGACAGCGCCAAGCGTGATAACCAGCAACAACGAAACAGCCGCGGCGGCGACCCGGCGCAGGGGAAAGGCAGGCTTTGGTCGGGGACTGTTTGCCTTCTGCTTGATTTTTTGATAGAGCGCTGCGTCGGCCTTTAAGCCGCCCAATGTTTCATTCGCAATTTGAGGAAGCCGGTCAAGCTTCATTCTATGCCTCATCCTCCTCTAACAATGCCTTGAGTTTTTTTCGTCCGCGTGACAGACGACTTGATACGGTGCCGGCCTGTACATCCAAAATGGAAGCGATTTCTTCGATCGAATAACGTTGATAATAAAACAGAAGGAATACCTCTCTGACTTCGGCGGGCAGGCTGTGTATTGCCTGCATCAGGGCTTCTTTTTCGGTTCGGTTGTCCAGATCGTCCTCTGCCGGTATGATCTCCAACCTTTTGCTTCCCAGGATCACGCGTTTTGTCCAGGCATTTCGCCACTGATCGCGGCAAATGTTCAATGCCACCTTAAGCAACCAGGATTTTTCGCTGCCTTCTTTGAGAACAGGCTGACGCTCCATCGCCCGAAGGAATACTTCCTGTGTGACATCCTCAGCCTTGCTTCTGTCACCCAGATAAAAGTAACTTACTCGCAGCACATCATCAGCAAAACGCAGATAAAGCGACTCAACAAGGGAGGCTGTTTCGGATTGATCGTTCAATGCTGCCTCCATTTCATCCTCTCAACGATACAACGTATAAGAAAGGGTCTTTCTTGCGTAACAGAAAAAATTAATCGTTTTTTGAAAGCAGAAAATCGCTGCATTCCCGTACTTTACAGCTTTCAAAGTACAGATTTTCCATTGGAATCCATTCTTTAAAGAAGCGATCCGCGCGACGGCCCTCACGTTTTAAAATACGCTCTGCCTGCTCCTGCTCGTCAATATCGAGGAAGACTTTGATATCATAATAATCCCGCAAAGAGGGGTGTAGGCTATAAGAACCTTCTATGATATGCAGGGGCGCTGCGCCCGCAGTCTTAGGAGAGAGCGTGTTGTCGCGGCAGCTGTATATATGATAAATAAAATCGATTCCTTTCGCAAGAGGCGCCAGCACCTCGGCTAAAAAGCGTTCGTGATCCACATTGCCGCCAGGCAGCGCCAGACGTTGGGAAGTCCTCATCGAAGGCTGCAAAAAGAAATCATCCATATGAAAAACTTGTGCCCCCGGATAACGGCTTTGCAAATAATCAGCCAGGCTGGTCTTGCCGCCTCCGCAGGGGCCGTCGATGGCGACAAGCGGGGGAGCGAATGGCATAAGGGCCTCGATGGTATCAAACAAAGCCTGCAATTCAGCGTTCCTCCCGAAAATAGTTGATGCCGCAGCCAGCGGGTTGCTGATTTTCACGCTTCATTTTCATACTGGAGATGATTAAGACAAGGCAAGTGACAACAAAAGGAAGCATGGAAAAAATGGCGCCGGGGATGTCGATGACATCTTTGGGGATATACAGGCGCAATACGCTCAGAGCGCCGAATATCATGGAGCCCAGGATAGCCTTCAGGGGGTTCCAGGAAGAGAAGATAACCAAAGCCAACGCGATCCAACCCTGACCGCCGATGATGTTGGGCTGCCAGTTTCCGACCGCTGTAACCAACGATACATAGGCCCCGCCCAGTCCGCAGATGCCTCCGCCGATCAGGATATGGATGTACTTATAGCGGCTGACGTGGATGCCCATGGCATCGGCCGCGGAGGGATTTTCACCCACCGCGCGCAAGTTAAGCCCTTTTTGACTGTGATTGAGGTAGACGCTCATGGCAATGGCAAGGACTAAGGCAAGGTAAGTGAAGAAGGAGTGATTAAACAAGAGCTTGCCAATCACAGGCGTATCAGTCAGTGAGCCTAAATGAAGGGGTAAAAGGGCTTGCTTAAGCCGGGTGCTCATGAAAACAGTGCCTGAGGCATAGTTTTCTTTCAGTGTTTCGCCAATAAAATTGGCAATGCCTGTCCCGAATATCGTCAGCGTCAAACCAGCCACATTTTGATTGGCCTTTAGGGTAACTGTAATAAACGCATAGATCGCGGCCCCGAACATCCCGGCCAAGAAGGCAAACAGAAGGGCCATGACAGGATGATCAAACAGAAAGCTGCCAAGGAAACCCATGATGGCGCCCAGATACATCATACCTTCAACGCCCAGATTGAGATTTCCGGATTTTTCAATCAGGATTTCACCCAGAGTACCATACAATAGCGGCACACTTGCTAAAATAGCGGCATATAAAAAAGCCAACAGTTGATCGGTAAAGCTCATGCGCTCGCCTCCTTCCTGATGGCGATGCGGTAACGGATAAAGAACTCGCTTCCCAAGACAAAAAATAAGATAATACCTTGCAAAATATCAGACATTGAGGCCGGGATGCGATACTCGGTCTGCATCATACTGGAACCCTTCTGCATCACGCTGAACAAGAAAGAGACCGCCATCACCCCAAAGGGTGACAGCCGGGAAAGCCAGGCGATCGATACCGCGGTGAACCCGCGGCCGTTGGCCACCGCGTCAGTCAGCTGCCGGTCAGGCCCCGCAACCTGAAGCATTCCAACCAGGCCGCAGATGCCGGCGGACATAAACATCGTACGCAATACAATCTTATTGACCGGCATGCCCGCATAGCGCGCTGTCATCACATTTTCGCCTACGACGCTCAGCTCATAGCCCTGCTTGGTATAACGGAGATAAACAAATACAAAGACGACCATCACAAGCATCACGACCCAGCCGATGTGGATGCTGCCGATTCCGGGGATTCCAAGCTCCGGCAAGCGGGCCTGTTTGGCAAATCGCGGCATTGTCGCAAAGCCGCCTTGAGGATCACGCCAAGGACCTTCACGCAGGTAAGTAATGAAGTAGATGACGATATAGTTAAGCATCAGAGTAAACAAGGTTTCGTTGGTGCCAAACCGTGTTTTAAAGAATGCAGGGATCAAACCCCATAGACCGCCGGCAATAATTGAAGCCAGCGCCATGACGGTCAGCAGAACAAAGGGAGGGAGATTGTTGTGAAAATATGCGAAGTAACTTGCTGCGATGGCTCCAGCGCAGATTTGCCCCTCACCGCCGATATTCCAGAATTTCATTTTGAAAGCTAAAACAATACCCAGTGTCGCCAAGCACAGAGGGATCATCAATTTGATGGTTTCCTTTTGCATACTGGAGCTGCCTAATGATCCTGTCAGCATTGTCCGGTAGACATGGAAGGGATTGAAGCCAAGAATCAACAGAAACAGACCTCCGGTTGCAAGCGCCCCAAACACCGCCAGCAAGCGAAACAGCCAGGTCCGGGCCATGCTCAGATCTCCGCGCTGCACCACATGCAGGCGATTCAACCCACCTTTCTTAGGCATAGGCGTCCTCCTTGTCTGTGGTCAGGCCAGCCATCTTCATGCCAAGAAGAGCCTTAGTGGCGAAGCGGCTGTCTACAATGGCAGTCAGCTTGCCGTTTGACAGCACCGCGATCCGGTCACAAAGGGCGAGCAATACATCCAGATCCTCCCCGATAAACAAGACACCTACGCCCTTTTGCTTTTGCTCATTGAGCATGTCGTAAATGCGCATACTTGCCCCGATATCAAGACCGCGAACAGGATAGGCTGTAATCAGCACACGTGGGGATAAATTGATTTCCCTCCCCAGCAATACCTTCTGAACATTGCCGCCGGATAACTTCTGGACTGCGGTATTCAGGCCGGGTGTGGATATTTCCAAACGATCCACTAAGCTTTTCGCCTCTTCCCGGGCGCTCTTTTTGTCCAAAAATATACCCGGGCAATCCTGATATGTCTTGAGCAACAGGTTATCCGGTATGTTCATGCTGCCAACAAGGCCCATGCCCAGCCGATCTTCCGGAATGAAGGCCATTGACACACCCCGTTTGATAATTTCGCGGGGGCTGAGCCCGTCAATACGCTTGCCGTCCATCAGGATGCTTCCACCCGATATGACCTGCAAGCCCGCTATGGCCTCACACAGTGCGCGCTGCCCGGAACCGGCCACACCGGCTACGCCCAATATCTCACCTGCATGCAGGCGGAAGCTGACGTCAGAAAGCTCATGATGCCCGTCTTCCTTTGTGACAGTCAACCTGTGAATGTCCAAAATAGTATCCCCGGCAAGCGCGGGAACGCGTTGAATATCAAGGTCAACCTTCCGCCCTACCATCATCTCTGTCAGCATAAAACGGTCTGCCTGCGCGATGTCGATAGCACCGATATTCCGGCCCTTGTGCAGGACTGCAACGCGGTCAGATATACTCATCACTTCTTCCAGCTTATGGGTAATGATAACGATCGCGCGCCCTTCCCGTTTCATGGCACGCAAGATATCAAACAGGTTTTCAATCTCCTGCGGGGTCAGCACAGCGGTGGGTTCGTCCAGGATCAGTATTTCAGCGCCCCGTGTCAACACTTTCAATATTTCAACACTTTGTTTTTCTGATACGGACATGGTATAAACTTTTTTATCCAGATCCACTTGCATCCCCAGTTGTTTGCACACTTCGTCCGGGGAATAAGCAAGCTTACCGCTATGGCCAAGGAGAATATTTTCCCGCGCTGTAAACAGATCCACTAATTTAAAATGTTGATGGATCATGCCGATACCCAGCTGGATGGCATCATGGGGTGAACGGATATTGACAAGCGAACCCTTGATTTCAATACTGCCGGCGTCAGGCTGGTAAATGCCTGACAGCATATTCATCAGAGTCGTCTTGCCCGAGCCGTTTTCACCCAGCAGGGCCAATATTTCGCCGCTGCGCACGTCCAGATCGATGCAGTCATTGGCGATGACACTGCCGAAGGTTTTTGTGAGGCCGCGCAACCGGATAGCAACTTCGGATTCAGTCATGCAGTGATCCTTTCAGTCTGATATGGGAGATTATGCAAAACCTTGCGCCAAAATGCAAGGAAAAATATAGGGCTGCCGCTAAAAACGGCAGCCCTTTGAATGAACAGGTTATTTTACTTCAACGCCTTTGACCAGCAGGTTGGTCATAAGGCCACCGGTAATATCTCCGTCTTCAAGCGCTGCGCCGTCTTCTACGACCAGTTCATCAGTGTTTGAGTAGATGGGGCCGGTAAATACATCCCATTCACCTGACAGGATCATGGCGCGGGCAGCTTCAATAGCTTCTTCGGTTCCTTCGGCTACATTCTTTGACAGGGGGGATATGTCCACCATGTTTTCAGCCAGACCCAGGAAGTAGTTAACGGGTACCCAGACGCCATCAATGCGGTCCTTCACTTGCGCTGTATAGACACTGGACCAACGCCAGATAGGTGCTGTCAGGTGGGCGTCGGGGGCGGAGGGGGTCATGTCAGTGTTATAGCCAACGCCGTACTTGCCTTGCTCCTGTGCAGCAACCTGGGGCATGTCGGAGTCAACGTGCTGGGCGATCACATCGCAGCCCAGAGATAACAGGGCTTCGGCGGTCTGTTTTTCAAGAGTGGGATCACCCCAGGAATAAATATATTTTACATAGACGACGGCATCGGGATTGACGCTCTGTACACCCAGCGCAAAGGCGTTGATGCCGCCGTTAACCTCGGCATTGTCCGGCCAGGCAGCGACATAGCCAATCAAGCCAGATTCAGTCTTGAGGCCTGCGGCGATTCCTGATAGATAACGGGCTTGATAGATTCGCCCAAAGTAGTTGTTGAAGTTGACACCGTTGTTTTTATAACCGGAGCAGTGGGAGAAAACAACCTCGGGATATTCATCGGCCATTTCAAGCATGTAGTCCATATACCCCCAGGAGTTGCCGAAAATGATATTACAGCCGGCTTCCACCAGCTCACGCAGGGCGGTTTCGCACTCAGCGTTTTCAGCGACGTTGAACTTATAGAGGATCTGCTCGTCATTTAGGCTAAGCGCTTCTTTCATGCCTTCGATGCCGTTGTAGTGTGCGCCGGAGAAGCCGTCATCCTTGGGTCCGATAAATACGGCACCGACTTTGATGTCTTCTGCCGCGATGGGGGCAAAGGCAGACTCTGCCACGACGGGCAAAGCAACCACGGCCAGAGAGAGCACCAGGACGAGTGACCACACTTTTTTGAACATAACTTTCCTCCCAGATATTGTTTATATTTCTTGATCGGTATCGCGAAAGCGGATGCCTGCATCCGAAATTTCATCGATCACCGCCAAAGACAGTAGGGGAACACCCTGATCGCGCAGGAGCTTGCCACCGGGTTGAAAACCCTTTTCGATTGCGATAGCCACGCCGACCAATTCTGCTCCGGCTTTTTTTATGATGCCCATCAGCCCTTTAACAGCCTTTCCGTTGGCTAAAAAATCGTCTACGATCAGCACACGGGCACCTCGGGGCAGGTAGCGCAAATCTACACGGATAAACGATTCGCATTGATGGGTAAAACTATAGACTTTCTCTTCTGCCATGTCCGGGCTTTGATTGACAGCGATGCCTTTTTTCGCGAACACCACAGGAATGTCACCCAAAGCGTGAGCCGTCGTCATAGCCAGGGCGATGCCGGAAGATTCAACGGTCAGCACCAGGTCAGGCTTGGCATTTTGAAAATATCGCGCGATCTGTTCACCCATCAAAAACAAAAGGCCGGTATCAAGCCGGTGGTTCAAAAAGCTGTCTACTTT
>CAZYKQ010000094.1:0-7708 GCA_964648235.1 uncultured Christensenella sp.
GGTTGCTCTGAAATAATTGTATAGAGAGGTTATCGGTCATGAAGAGGAGCTTGGTGCTGGTATTGCTTGTTGTCGGGATCTTTTTTGTTTGCGTTGGCGAGGCGGCGGGTGCTGATATCGGGGGATATAATCTTACTCAAACCTATGAGGAAACGCTGAAAATAGAACCTACGATTCAAATCAATGATCCTGGCAGCATTCGGGTGCAAATTTCATGGACAAGTCCTCAGCTAACGTTTGAGCCAAAAACCAGAACCTCTGATAATGTCAGGTATTATGCTTTGACAGTCCCTGTTGATGTGACGATCAAGGTTGAAAATAAGTCCAGACCAAGTTTTGACGGAAAGTTCGACGGACGCGTTCAGATCAAAGCGCTTAGCCATAACAATTCTGCCATCGAAGACAGCAATATAAAAGCATCTTTAGAAAAGCAAAATGAGACGATGACGCTCACGGCAGAAAGCGAAGGGACGCGTAAGCTATCATTCAACAATCTTGCCGATATATATATAAAGGATATCGAGTCCGGTAAATTAATTCTTGACGGAATGACCGCGGAAGATATCAAGGGACGTTTGTCCTATGGTATTCGTTTTGAAATCTCCAAAGCCCCGTGAGACGATGTTCACAATGAAAAGACTTCTTATTGTCATAACAGTAACTTTATCAGTGTGCCTTGCTTTTTCTGTTTCTTCGGAGGCTTCTTTGCATAAAGAACTGTCGGGTGAGGGAACGGTGAATATTCAGGTAACCCCTTCGGTTAGAACACAGACGCTTACCGTTGATTTGAACGGCGGTCAGCCCAAGCCGGGGCAGAAGGCGAAGGCGAATGTTGTCAGTATCGATGTGCCGGCGGAGCTGGTGTTTGAATCACCTTTTTCGGTCGGCACGGTTCGACTGAGTAACCCTGTGGAATCTACGATGGCGGTTGTCTACCAGCTGCGTGTTTCTGTGGCTGAGCTGCGCCGACAGGCCGGATTCACAGGTTACAGCGAGGAACAATACAAAGCGCTTAGCGCTGAAGAAGGTTTTGACCCTGAAAGAGCCTACGTCATCCTTTCGCAGACAAAGACTATTCTTCCGGGCGAATGGGTGGAGGAGATAATTCTGGGCAGCTTGCCCGATGGACGCACTCTTCCGGCAGGCAGTTATACGGCGGAGCTGGTGATGGTGCCCTTGGGCGGCGAGGCACAGCGGGGCGTGCTGCTGAGCGCGGTGGTCACCGTCCCTTTTATTGTTGAAAATGATCTGATCGTTTTAGAGGTCAAGGAGCAGGCGGTCGATCTGAGCGCTTTTAATCCTGTGGACGCTGCCTTCGACCTGGTTTACAGTGTTCAGATATCACAGTCAGAACTGGAACGGGTCAGCGGCAGTCCGCATCAGGATGCGCAAACGATGGCAGTGCAGGCCAGCACGTCTGGCTTTGACAGCGACTATGAGTTTATCTCGCTGTTTGAAAGCGAAGCCATTGCGCCTGGAGCGTATCTGGAAGGCGTACTGTTTCATGCTTTACCGGACGGGGCTTCCTTGCCGTCTGGCGAATATTTGGCATGGCTGGTGCGGTACGCAGTGCTGGAGGGAGAGCTTGTGATGCTGGATGTGAACACGCAGCTTCATCTCTTGGTTCTCTGAAACAATCAGGAAATAAAAGAGGGTTTGGCAGAATGAAGAAAATATGTGTTGTTTTCTTATCAATTGCCTTGTTTGCGGCGGCCATCATGATGGCCGCCGCTGAGCATGAAGGCTTTTCTTATCAAACAGAATCTCAAGCGGGAGCCATTGATACGGAAGAAACCGCTGATGATGCTGACGGTGCAATTGTACCAGCCTGCCCTAATCCTGCCGGGGATGATAAAGCCCCACCGGTTTTCGAGATATGTGATGATATTGTGCCGATGCCTGAGAAGGGGGAAACGATACTCTCGCAGCCAGAGGAAGACGAAGCCGGAGAAGATGCCTGTTCACCGGAAATGTTGAATGACGATATGCTGCCTGAAGCAAACCCACAAAACAGTGAAACACCAGTTGTGACGCAAACGATCGATGGGCAAGATGCGGAGTGTACTAATGAGACCGGGATTCCTGCCATGAAAGAGCCCTTCAATGAGGATTCTGCGGGCCAATATGATGGGATCAGACCGGTGCTCGGCGCTGGTGATGTAGAGATCGGAATTGCCATGGAGCCCATCAAGCTGATGGCTTTGGAGGAAGGATACCGCGTTGAGGGAGATATCCGCTTGACACTTAACATGCATAATACCTTTTTGAGGTCTGTCCGCGTCAGCGCGAAACCTGTTATTTCCGCAGAGGCGAAAGCTTTATACGAGGTTCTGGGAATCCGTGTTTCATGCGATACTGAGGAACTTTTGTTATCTGCCGGCCAGGAGTCGAACGTTTTATGGATTTTTCCCTGTCAGCCCGATCATGTTGTTTTGAGAGATCCTTTCATGATCGACGCGATGGGGCTGTCCTTTGATGTTTCTGTCAGCGTTGAGGAGGTTTCTCTATGAGAAGAAGCATGCTCCTTATTTTCTTTTTGGCGGTCTTTGCTTTTCCTTTTGAAACCGCGCAAGCTGTCCGCCCAGGGGAAACCCCGCCGCCGCAAAGCCTGGAGCTGAGAATGAACGCGGGTTTTGTGTTTCCCTCTGCCCTTTCGACGTGCAAAGCAGGGATAGAAAACCCGGCGTCCAGCGGCCTCTGGCTTCGGTATGCGCTGACCATCGAAGCCGAGGAGTTGTTTGAAAAGACGGGGGTTAAATCAGTTGTTTCAGAACCTGTTTTGCTCTATGAAGGGGGACCCATAGCGCCTGGCGAAAGGATCGAAGGTTTTCGGCTCGGCGCACTGCCCGGCGGCATGGAACTGCCTGAAGGCATGTATGACGCTGTGATGACGGTGTCACCCGAAGATCATCTGGGCAGGCCCTCTTTGCAAGGGGAGTTTGCCGTGCAGGTATTTATTCATGTGATGATATCACAAACAAAGGCCGGGGCTGATCCGGAAGGTAAGCTGGATCTTGCCATATATAATGGAAAGGAAAATCCGGCGCGGTATGCCCTGGCCATCAGAACGAAAGATTTAAGCCAGCCTTATGGTCTGGATGCGGATTTGACGGGCGAGTATATGTTTTCGATCGTTGCGCTCAGCGATCGTCTCAGCCCCGGACGAAGGGGCGGTCTGCGCTTGCATGCGCTTTCCGACGGGATGGTGCTGAAAGCGGGTGTTTGCGAGGCCTGGCTTCTCAGGATGGGGGAAGGCGATCAAGCGCCTTACGCAAGCGCGCGTGTACTGCTGTCTGTGCCGGACGCGATGAATTCCTTGCCGCAGGCTCCTGCTTTTCCTGATGAGATGTTATCCGGAGCCGAGCAGGCAGTCATCAATGCGGAGTATCTTCTGAAGAAGCCTTAACCTTGGGATAGAAAAATAATGTGGAAGAAAAACATTCCGCAAACTGCCGCAATATACAATATATAAAATAAAATATGCATATATATGCACTCGTTCGATCAAAAATTGTGCCTATCTGTCTCCTTAACAACTACATGTAGATGTTTCGACTTATCCACAGGTGCGCGCTTATACAAGTCTTTGGGAAGGGAGAATTGTTGAAGACCGGGTGGATTTATGGTATTCTACTGCTCGCAGTGGATGCTTTGAACGGTTATCCACAGAAAAACTATCCACAGCCATCGGATCGTGTCTGATGAGCAGTGTTTTTTTGACGGATTATTTGAAGCAGAGGACGACCAGGCTTGTATACAACGATGCAAAAGACGGAGGTTGCGGCAGTGGATTATAGGGCGGTTTGGGACTCGGCATGCCAGCTAATGAAGGTGGAAATGAGCGAAGTGACTTACTCCACCTGGATAGCTGCAGCCCTGAAGCCCCTGGCTTTTCATGCCAACCGCTATTATGTGGAGGCTGTAACTGATTATTATCACAGCTTTGTTGTCCCCCGCTATTCTTCCCTGATTTTAAATGCCATCAAACAGGTGATGGGCAATGAGGTGCAGCTGAGCATCCTAAAACCCAAAGAGGCGGATGCCTACCGCAAGGGCGGAGACCTGGTGGAAAAAAAGCCCGCGCCCAAGCTGAACGGGAAATATACCTTTGACACCTTTGTCGTCGGCAGCGGCAATCGGTTTGCTCACGCGGCTTCTCTGGCGGTCGCGGAAGCCCCCGCCGACGCCTATAACCCGTTTTTTATCTACGGCGGGGTGGGCCTTGGCAAAACGCATTTGATGCAGGCGATTGGACACTATGTGCTGGAACAAGGCCCGGATACCCGCATTGAGTATGTCACCAGCGAAACCTTTACTATTGAGCTGGTCGCGGCCATTCAATCCAATAAAAACGCTGCCTTTCGCGAGAAATACCGCAATGTAGATGTGCTGCTGATCGATGACATACAGTTTATCGCCGGGCGTGACAGTACTCAGGAGGAGTTCTTCCATACCTTCAATGCCTTGCACAACGCCGGTAAGCAGATTATTATTTCGTCCGACAGGCCGCCGCGTGAGATCGCCCGTCTGGAGGAAAGGCTGCGCAGCCGCTTTGAGTGGGGTTTGATCGCCGATATTCAAAAACCGGATGTGGATACCCGCTGCGCTATCCTGCGGCGGAAGGCCAATGATGATATGATCAAGGTGGGCGATGATGTCCTGCAAATGATCGCGGAGCGTGTGGATTCCAACATCCGTGAACTGGAAGGCAGCCTTAACCGCCTGGTAGCCTATGCCAGCCTGTCCAAGCGTGAGATCGATATGAAGCTGGCGGAGGAAGC
The DNA here is from genome assembly GCA_964648235.1 of uncultured Christensenella sp. Classification (GTDB taxonomy): domain Bacteria; phylum Bacillota; class Clostridia; order Christensenellales; family Aristaeellaceae; genus UBA1038. Next base: position 4,782 of record CAZYKQ010000094.1, read on the forward strand.
TTTGCGTGAGGTATTTCAGGACCATACCCCCGCCTCCATCACGGTGGATGAGATCATTGACGCCGTATGCCAGTACTACGCTGTCACGCCTGATGAGGTGCGGGGGCCCAGGCGCAACCAGAGCTTTGCGGTGCCCCGGCAGATGGTGATGTATCTGTCGCGCAAGCTGACTAGCGCCTCCCTCCCAAAGATTGGTGAAAGCCTGGGCGGACGCGATCATACCACCGTGCTGCATGGCTGTGCCAAAATTGAGGAACTGAGCCGGGGGAACGCTCCGCTTAAAAATGCCATTGACGACATCAGCAAGCGTCTGAGACGAGAAAACTAAAAACAAGCTCTCATTTATATAGGAAAGCCGTTTCTCTTTGTTGGAGTGACGGCTTTTTCTGTGAAAAGGATACATGGATCGGCGAACCTTGTCGATTTTTTTATATCGCACACTATTGACAAGGCCGGGGATGCGTGGTACATTGAGAACACGGATTAGCACTCGAACACCGAGAGTGCTAAAACCGGAAGAGGTGAGAGAAGGAGGGAGCAAGCTGTGCAGTTGGATGAACGCAAGAGGCGGATTCTTCAGGCAGTGATTGATGATTATATATCTACGGCGGCACCGGTCGGCTCCCGCACCATCTCGGGGAAGTACATCTCGGGGATCTCCAGCGCTACCATTCGCAATGAGATGAGTGATCTGGAGGAGCTGGGGTATCTGATTCAGCCGCATGTGTCGGCAGGCAGGGTGCCCAATGCCCGCGCTTATCGTTTGTATGTGGACGGCCTGCATGAGCGGCTGGCTCAGGATCTGGAAGAGGAGGAGGCCGAGCAGATCCGCCGCGTCTTCCTGGACCGCCTGAACAGACTGAGTGATGTGGCGATCGCGGCGGCAGAAGCGCTCAGCGAGATGACCCAGTACGCATCGATTGTTCTGGCCCCCAAGCAGGACGAGCTTCAGATACTAAGCCTGCAGATGATGCCCATCAACCGCGCTGCAGCGCTGGTGGTCATTGTAACCGATGGCGGTGTGTTCCGCGACAGTGTGATCAGTGTATCGGAGATGCTGGATGCGGATGGCTTGTATGCCATCAGCCGGATGCTGACCGAGCGGCTGCGCAATAAGTCCCTGAAAGAGGCGCAGCAGCTTTTAAAAATATATGCCCAGCACGCGCCCTGGGACCAGCAAGTGCTGGGCGGCATCGCTGAACTGGCGGGCCAGCTCGACCGGCAGAAAGCCGGAGAACATCTTAAGGTGGCCGGTGCTCACAGAATGTTGCAGCACCCCGAGTATGCCGATGTCGATAAAGCCAGACAGGTACTTTGCGCTTTGGATGAGAGCAGCGGATTGTTTGATCTGCTTCGTGATGATGTCGGAAGCGAATACAGAGTGCACATCGGCCCGGAGTCGGGCATCGATTGCCTCAGCGATTTATCTGTTGTGACGGCTTACTATGATGTGGGGCACGGCCACAGGGGAACGCTGGGCATCGTTGGGCCGCTGCGGATGCCTTATCTGAAGGTACTTCACACATTAAAGGTGGCCGGTCAGGCGCTCAGCGAGCTATTGGCCGCCAGCAACAATCATTAACCCGGAGGACGTATGAAACAACCAAAAGACAAAGGACGGAGCAAAGAGGGGATGGAAGCGACGAAAGATGAATCGGCGGAGGTACAGCTGCAGCAGGAGCAGCCTGATCTGATTATGCTGCAGGAAGCGCTGGCTCAGGCTGAAGCCCAGCGGGATGAATATCTCAACATGGCTCAGCGTGTTCAAGCGGATTTTGACAACTTCCGCCGGCGTAACGCTTCAGTTCGAAGCGAAGCCTTTGAGGATGGAGCCGCTGCTTTTATCAAGACCATCCTTCCGGTATGCGATAACTTTGACCGGGCGCTGGCGCAGGAAAGCAAGGATGAAGCGCTGCTTGACGGTTTACGCCTGGTTCACAAGCAGCTGACGGAAGCGCTTGAGAAAAGGGGCGTAACGGTGATCGACCGTACTGGCGAACCTTTTGACCCGAAGCTTGAAGACGCGGTCGTTCAGGGGACACCCGATGAGGGCGAACCGGGCTGCGTGGCCCAGGTACTGATGAAAGGCTACCGCATGGGCGACACAGTATTGCGTCACGCCATGGTGAAAGTCATCGTAAGCTGAACGCCATTTGATGATACAAACAACAATTTTAATGAATAGAAAGAGGAACAGAACATGAGTAAAATTATCGGCATTGACCTTGGTACAACCAACAGCTGTGTAGCGGTGATGGAAGGCGGAGAACCCGTCGTGATCACCAACCCCGAAGGCGCGCGCACGACCCCTTCCGTAGTCGCCTTTTCTAAGGACGGAGAGCGCCTGGTAGGCCAGATCGCCAAGCGTCAGGCCATTACCAACCCCGATCGGACCATCGCGTCCATCAAGCGCCATATGGGCACCGATTATAAGGTCACCATTGACGGCAAGACCTATACCCCGCAGGATATATCCGCGATGCTTCTGCAAAAGCTCAAGCAGGATGCGGAAGCCTATCTGGGTGAAACGGTAACGCAGGCTGTAATCACAGTGCCTGCCTATTTCTCCGATGCCCAGCGCCAGGCCACGAAGGACGCAGGACGTATTGCCGGCCTTGAGGTGCTGCGCATCATCAACGAGCCTACCGCGGCATCCCTGGCCTATGGCCTTGATAAGGAGCATTCCCACAAGATTCTGGTGTATGACCTGGGCGGCGGCACCTTTGACGTGTCCATCCTTGAAATCGGCGACGGCGTGTTTGAAGTGCTGGCCACCAACGGCGACACCATGCTTGGCGGAGACGACTTTGACAACCGTGTGATCGACTATATCGCGGAAGTTTTCAAAAAGGAAAACGGTATCGATCTTAAAAAGGACCGCATGGCCTATCAGCGCCTGAAGGAAGCGGCCGAGAAGGCCAAGATCG
>CAZYKQ010000095.1:0-7679 GCA_964648235.1 uncultured Christensenella sp.
CGTTGAGGCTGCGGATATCCAGCATATAGTCAAACACATCGTCGCTGGTCACCACTCGGCTGCTCGGCGGTATATCCTCCTCAATGTTCACGTGGCAGAGTTTCACATAATCTTCAAAAAAATCAGAGCGGTTGAAGGGCGCGCTGCGCATAAGGCCCAGCTTCTCCGCGATCACGTTCAGCGCCGTGGTTTTGCCCGAGCCGTTGCCGCCGTACAGGATGGTCAGCGGCTCAAAATCCAGCCGCTCAAGCCCCGCCTTTGACAGCGTATAGAAAGGGTAGAGGCTGCTGTGGCTGGTGCGCTTGACCGACATGCGGAAGGCCCATTCCTGATCCTCATTTGGAAAGATGATGCTGTCCAGATAGATCATTCGGCCCTCCCCCTTTATTTGTATCTGTATCTTAGCCCATTTTAGCTCATATGCCTATCTTTTTACGGCTCCTTGTTCTATAATGCGCGTAAAAGATAATCGCCCTTTTCCCGGGCAGCAGGAGGCAGCTATGGCAAAAGATAAGGCATCCCGCTTTACGCTGAAAGAAAGAAGCTGGATTCTGTACGACTGGGCCAACTCCGTCTATGCCACCAACATCATGGCGGCCATCTTCCCTACCATCTTTGTCAGCATGGCGGGCGAAAGCGGTGACTACTGGTGGAGCATCGGCACCGCGATCACCACGCTGCTGATCGCCATCCTGTCGCCCTTCCTGGGGGCGCTGGCTGACTTCAAGGGCATGAAGAAAAAATTGTTCACCGCTTTCATGCTGTTGGGCGTCATCACCACCGCTTCGCTTGCCGTGATGACGGATTGGCGCATGATGCTGGTGGGTTATGTGATCAGCCACATCGGCTTTTCCGGTGCCAATTTATTTTATGACAGCTTCCTCACCGATGTCACCACCAACGATCGGATGGACAGGGTAAGCACCTGGGGCTACGCGATGGGCTATATCGGCGGCAGCACCATCCCCTTCGTGCTGTCCATCGGCATGCTGTTGTGGCTGGGCTATTCAAGCCCCGTCGCCCAGAAGTTTGCCATATTGATCACCTCGCTGTGGTGGCTGCGTTTTTCCATCCCCTTCTTAAAAAACGTGAATCAGGTACACTATATCGAGCGCGGGCAGGGCAACACCGCCCGCCAGACCTTTTCAAATGTATGGCACACCGCGGGGGAGATCGCGAAGAACAAAGGCCTGCTGCTGTTTATGATCGCGTATTTCTTTTACATTGACGGCGTGGGCACGGTGATCAGCATCTCCACAGCCTACGGTACGGCGCTGGGTCTGGGCGCGGTGGGCATGATCCTGGCCCTCCTGGTCACACAGATTGTGGCCATGCCCTGCTCCATCCTCTTTGGCAAGCTGGCCCGGCGTTTCACCACCCGGCGCATGCTGCTGTTTGCCATCGCCGTTTACATGCTGATCTGCAGCGTAGGCTTTTACATGGGCTTCTCCCTGGAGCCTTCGCAGGATGCCTTTGACGCGGCCTACAGCGCCATGGCAGAAGAATTCAAGGCGATGGACCTGAACAATCAGGAAGAAACCCTCACCGCCATTGAAAGCTATATGAAAAGCGCCCGATCTCTGATTCTAGAAGAAAAGACGGATGATCTGCTCGCCCTGGAAGTGAATCTCCCTGACATGGACCCGGCACTGGCCTTGTCCATTCAGGCCGCAGTACAGCAAAGGGTGCTGAGCTTTCAGGAGAATACCGCGCCACTTATCGCCGATTACCGCTCGGCCATCGGCCGCAGTACCATGCTATTTTGGGCCATGGCCATTTTGGTCGGCACTGTGCAGGGCGGCATACAGGCCGTCAGCCGCAGTTACTTCGGCAAGCTGGTGCCCAAGAAACGGTCCAGCGAGTACTTTGGCTTCTTTGATATTTTCGGTAAGTTTGCCACCTTTATTGGCCCTTTGCTCTACGCGCTGATCGGCGGGATGACGGGCCGCTCCTCGTTTGGCACCCTGTCCCTGTTTGTCCTGTTCATGCTCGGATTCATCGTGCTGGTGCTTGCCCGCAAGCCTCTGGAAGCGCTTGAGTCCCAGGAGAGCGCGGAGGCCTGATGACAAAAAACATGATCATGGAAAGCCTGTGTCTGCGGAAATCTGTCCGCGCTTTTGAAAAAAAGCCCATTCAGGAGGACATCAAGCAGCAGATTTTGCTTGCCGCCGGACAGGCGCCGACGGCAGGCAATCAGCAGCTTTACACCATCATCGATATCACTGACCAGGCGCTGAAGGATAGGCTTGCCCTTACCTGCGATCACCAGCCCTTCATCGCGCAGGCCCCGCTGGTACTGATTTTTTGTGCCGACGCGCAAAAATGGTATGACGCCTATCTGGAAGCGGGATGCGAACCCCGCGCGCCGGGCACCGGCGATTTGATGCTGGCCGTATGCGATGCCGCCATCGCCGCGCAGAATGCCGTTGCAGCGGCGGAGAGCTTCGGCATCGGCTCCTGCTATATCGGCGACATCATGGAACAATGCGAGGCCCACCGCGGCCTGCTGAACCTTCCCCCCTTCGTTTTCCCTGCCGTAATGCTGATCTTCGGCTACCCGACCCGGCAGCAACAGCAAAGGCCAAAGCCTGAACGCTGCGACATGAAGCATATTGTTCATCCAAACAGCTACCGCCGCATGGACGGCCCGGAGCTGAGGGAAATGCTGAGCCAAAAGGCAGGCAGCCGCGGCTTTGATCATTGGGTGCAAGCCTTCTGCAACAGGAAATACAACTCAGATTTCGCCGTCGAAATGAGCCGTTCGGTATCAGAATATTTGAAAGATTATCAATAAATTCCGGAGCTTTGGGCCCCGGGATCACCAATCCGCATCCTCTGATGGTTAATCTTCACCAACTCATAGATGTGTCCGATGTTGCCTTCCCCGGCAAAGCGTTCCATATCAAAAAAGTTTTCATCCTCAGGCATCCAAATCAGCTCGTTCTCATCGCCCCTGGGCTCGATTTCCTTTTTCAGCACACCGCACCATACTTCCACCCTGCAGGCTTCCTCCTGATGGTAGACAAAGTCCATCAGATGCAAGAGGCTGATGTCACTATGCGCGATGCCTGTCTCCTCCCAAAGTTCCCGATAAGCGGCGGTCTCCCCCGCTTCCCCGGGCTCAATCTTGCCGCCGACCAGATTATACAGGCCCTTGTATGGCGCCTTGCGCCGCAGGCACATCAGCACTTTATTATGCCCGGGGTTATGAACCCAGATGATATTGAAGCCCTTCATGCCCCTGCCCCTAACTTTTCAAGCGCTTCGCGCTCATCACGGCAAAAGCAGAGATGCCTTCCGCGGTTGCTCTCACGTATAAAATCCTGCAGGGCCGGGCTTTCATAGGCTGAAAAATCACCGATCAGAGCCAGGCGAAAATGGTAGTTGACAAATTTTTGCGCTACGTCTCCGGCTATACCGGTCGATAGTTTGAAAAAAGATTCCGTCACGGCTTCTTTATTCAACACTACCGCGCCGCAGCCCTGGTCATAATACATGGAGGCAATCAGGTCCAAGGCGCTTTGTCCGTCAGTGATGAGGGGGGTATCGCTGTGCACAAGCAATACCTCGCCTTCACGCCTCATCTTCATGCAGCGCTTCCCTCACGGCATTTAAGAGCGCCTCAATCTCCGCCTCCTCCGTCGCCCAGCTTGTGCACAGCCGAATGGCGCTTCTTTCTCCCTCAAGCGGCTCAATCACATGGAAGCCCGCCTTCCGGCGCAGTTTCTCAATCGCCTGATCCGGCAGGATGGGAAACTGCTGGTTACTGGGTGAATCGATCAAAAAGTCAAGGCCCAGGGCCGCCAGACCATCCCGCATACGTATCGCCAGGGCCACAGCGCGGCGGGCCAGGTCCATATACAGGCCATCCTCCATCAGCGCCTCAAACTGCATGCCCATCAGCCAGCCCTTGGCCATCAAAGCCCCGCGCTGTTTGACCAGGGAGGTAAAATCCCGTTGCAGAGCAGGGTTTACGATCACAACTGCCTCGCCGAAAAGGGCGCCCTGTTTGGTGAGGCCGATGGTAAATACATCGCAGCAATCCGCAATCGCGGCCAGATCAAGCCCGCCGTTCTCACAGGCCATTGAAAAGCCGAGGCGCGCCCCGTCAAGGTAAAGCGGCAAGCCTTTTTCACGGCAGACAGCGGCAATGCCTTGCAGCTCATCCGCGGTGTAGACAGTGCCCAGCTCCGTCGTCTGGGATAGATAGACCATTCCCGGCTGTACCATGTGCTCATGCGTTTCATCGGCATAATGTGATTCCACCAAATTTCTGATCGCCCCGGCAGTCAGCTTGCCCGCCCGGTGCGGGATCACCAGCACCTTGTGCCCGGTGGCCTCAACCGCCCCGGTTTCATGTGCGCTGATATGCCCGCTGTCCGCGGCAATGACCCCCTGATGCGGGCGGAGGATCGATGAAATCACGGTCAGGTTTGCTAAGGTTCCCCCGGAAATGAACCATAAGCGCGCCTGCGGCTTGCCGGTCAATTGCCGCACACGGTGTTCGGCCGCGCGGCAGTAATCATCCGTGCCGTAGCCCAGGTTTGAATTCCTGTTCATTTCGATCAGCCTGTGTAAAATGCGCTCATGCGCGCCCTGTGAATAATCATTCCGCAGTTCAATCATTGTCCGTTTCCCTTTCCGCCTCGGCTTCTGTGCTGTCTTCCAGATCCTGAGCCTGTATCTCCATCAGCTGCTCGCGGCTCAGCTCGCCCATCGCGGCTAAACGATTTGCCTGACGAGAGAGCGCCATTTCAAACAGATTGCGTACGCCGCGCGCGTTGCCAAAGCCGATATTGTCCTTTGATTTTTCCTCTAAAATACGCCTTAGCGTTTCCTCGGCCCCGGGGGCCAGGGTATAAGCCGCCCTGTCACAGCGCATATGGAAGATACCCGCCATCTCATCCACCGTATAGTCCGGGAAGTGAATGAAACGATTGAAACGGCTTTCAAGGCCCGGATTGCTGTGCACAAACTCTTCCATCAGTTCAATATAGCCCGCAACAATTACAATCAGATCATCGCGATGATCCTCCATGGCCTTCAACAGCGTTTCCACAGCCTCCTGCCCGTAATCCTGCGGGCCGCGTGTCGTCAGGGCATAAGCTTCATCGATAAACAGCACGCCGCCCAGGGCTTTTTGCACAATTTCCTGGGTTTTCAACGCCGTCTGCCCCACGTAACCTGCCACCAGACCGCTTCTGTCCACCTCCACCAGGTGGCCTTTTGACAGGATGTCCAGGCTGTGGTAGATGCGGCTCATGATGCGGGCCACGGTGGTCTTGCCTGTCCCGGGGTTGCCGGAAAATACCATGTGCAGGCTGAGATCCTCCACCTTCAAGCCATGCTCCTGACGCAGCTTGTTGATGGTGACCATGTTAATCAGGTTATCCACCTCACGCTTTACGCTCTCAAGACCGATCAAGCCGTTCAGCTCCTCACGAAGAGCGGCGATATCCTCCTTGGGCGGGGCTTCCGGCGTTTTCCCCGCGGTTGAGGCGGCCTGCGTGGGTTTATCCGCCGCGGCATTTGGTTTCCCGGAAAAATCGATCACCGGCACCTCGGGAAAGCCCGGCGGCGGGGTCAGCGGCAGGTCGTCCGGCACCTCTGTGCCCCCGCCGTTTCCAAATAGATCTTCGCCAACCCGGCTTAGGTTTTTGCCCGTCATCTGACGGATGATCTCATTTTGAAGCCGGATGATCTCTTCCTTGCGGCTGTTCAAGTTGTTGCTCATACATGCCCTCCCCGAATCTGCTGACCCTTCTATTATACAGAGCGGGCGCTGCTTTGTCTGCATGATAAAAGATCCAAACTTATTACCTCTTGTTCATAGTTTCGTCATACTCTGTTACATTATTTCTGATACGATGGCTCTGCCATCAAGGACGCTTGAAGGCAGGCAAGCCTAAATTGAACCAATGGTTATGAAGGGAAAAAGATATGAAGAAAGCGAATCACATGCTCGCGGCAGCGCTGGCACTGGCCTTGATGGTCTTTATGCCGGGTTACGGGGCTCTGGCCCATACCGCGGATGATGCAGTCACGGATATCGACCTTGCCGCGGGGCAGGGCGCTCCGGGGGTCGTGGTCTCCAGCATCATTGAAGCCCATCCGGATGTCGCGGAGGAATATGCCGCTACCGCCAACACTGTCTATACCATCACCGAAAACGGAGTGTACCGTTTTTCGGGCGAGCTGGAAAACGGGCAGATCCGCGTAGATGCCCCCGGGGCCGATGATGTCGGGATTATCCTGAGCGGCATCAAGCTCACCAACCATACCGCTCCCGCCCTCTATATCAAAGACGCGGTTGAAACAAATGATATCGCGGCAGCTTCCGTGCGGGTCACGCTGGCGGCAGATACACACAACGTGATCATTGGCTCGCACTACGCCGAACATGAGGATGAACAAGGCAATGAGATCGATCATGACGGGGCGGTATCAAGCGCGGTGACCCTGATATTTGACGGCGAGGGCTCCCTTGATATCGAGGCTGACAACGAAGGCATTGAAGGCCTGATGCACCTGATCTTCAACGGCGGCGATATTTCCGTTTTATCATACGATGACGCGATCAACGGCAGCACCGACAACGAAAGCCACATCGTCATCAATGGCGGGCGTATTGTCGCTAAATCCATCCTGGGCCGCGAAGGCGACGGCATCGATTCCAACGGCTATATCACCATCAACGGCGGCACCGTGATCGCCGTTGCCAACCCCAACAGCATGGACAGCGGGCTGGATTCTGACCTCGGCATCACCATCAACGGCGGCACCGTCGCCGCCAGCGGCAACATGTATGACGAAATCAGCGAAGCATCGGCCCAGCGCTTCATCCACATGGTGTTCACCCAGCGGGGCGAGGCCGATCAGCCTGTCGTGCTGACCACCCAGGATGGCAAGGCCCTCATCGCCTTTGCCCCGCCCGTCAGCTACAGCCAGATGACCCTGAGCGTTCCCGGCCTGTCAGACGGCCTCTATCAAGTATATAAAGGCGGCAGCCTCGACGCCGAGGCCGAGGACGGCCTCTATCCCCACGGAGCCGCTTATGTGCCCGGCACTCTCCAGCAAAACGGCGGCAGCACGCAGGGCGGTGGCCGCTTCGGCGGCGGGCGCCCCGGCGGTATGAGGCAGGGGCAGGGCGCGCCGGCAGAATTGCCGCAGGATCAGGCAGGCCATACCCCCGAAGGAATGCCGGAAGGTGAACCCCCGCAGCCGCCCGAGGGCTTTGAGGGGCGGGCGCCCGAAGCCCCTGATGGGCAGCTGTCCCTGTTCGGCCAAAGCGGTGAGGCCTCCCCCTCACCCGGCGGCGTCATCTCCGCCACCTTTTCCCTGAGCCAGCAAAGCTTCTACTTTATCGGCGTGCAGGACGCGGAGTAAAGGTGAGCCATACAAAGTTGTTCCATCTGGAAGGATGCCTTCCTTCCCACGGAACCGTACTTTGTTCAAAACTGCATCCTCTGACATAAATTCTGCAACTCTACAAAACTGAGACATAAGCTGTGCCTCAAAAGGCAGCTGCTGGACGAAGGAGAAGATTCTCTCATCCAGCAGCTTTTTCAATCGCTTCAAGTGTTTTACTGTCTATCTCTTTTTTCTTCCGGGATCTTGACGGTTGAAATATCATTATGATATCATATTGATATTAAATTATGTCAGGAGCTGTTTGTATG
>CAZYKQ010000096.1:0-7455 GCA_964648235.1 uncultured Christensenella sp.
TTCGTGCGGGAGCTTTGGCAGTTGAAATGAGTGCCGTGACAAGGAAAAGAATGAAAGGACGAAAAGGTATGAAGCGATATCGATGGCTGCGTTTTCTGGCCTTCGCGCTGTGTCTGTTGCTTTCTTTTTCACAGGCGCAGGCCGCGATGAAGGAGAATGAGGCGAGGGAGAAGGCTTATGCCGTCTTGAAAGAACAGCATGGGCTGTTTCCCGATGATTTGGACTACAACCAATCTCACTACGATAAGCACACCGGGGACTGGACCTTCAGTTTCACGCGCAAAGTACATCCTGAAACTGATGACGGCCTGGCGGTCGTCGTGCTGAAGCGCAATGGTACGCTCAAGGAGATGAGGGGACCTAACGAAATCAGCCTTGGACAGCTTATAAATTATGCTTATCATTTACTGGAGTACGAAGAAGTGACGATGGAAAGCTTCTATCTCTTCAGGCAAGAATGGATAAGCAGGCTGGATGAGCTTATGCCATGGAAAGAAAAATTCTATACAGCAGATTACATTTATGCCCTGGAGCAGGAGATCCTTCTGCCCAAGCCGGATATGCTGGAATGGGAGGCAGCCCTTGAACTGGCGAAACAAAGCGTGCTTTCCATGCCGGGGTGGACGCAGGAGAAACTGGACATGCTGCCCTGTAATATCAGCATTTGCTACCAATCAAAAGAAGTTGGCAAGCCCGCGTATATCTTTTTTTTCAGGCAGGTGAATTCCGGAGCTAAGACGTATGCTGACGTGAATTGGGAGACTTACGAAAAAATGTATATACAGCCATTATCCCATTTGTTTGGGGAGAATCAGGCTCCTCAGTATGTCAGTGTACGCCTGGACGCCTACACGGGCGAACTACTGGGAGAACCCTACGAAAGCGTTTTTCATAGCAATGCGGATGAGTTTATACGAAAGTATTGGCAGTTGAAATAGTGCCGTTCCACGGCATGAGGGCATGAAAGGAGGAAGGAAGAAACTATGAAACAAGCTGTGAAACAATATCGTTTTCTGACTCGTGTGTTGGCTTTAGCGCTGTGCCTGATGCTTCCTTTTTCACAGGCGCAGGCCGCGATGAAGGAGAATGAGGCGAGGGAGAAGGCTTATGCCATCATCAAAGAACGGACGGGGATGGGGCCGGAGGATATGAAAAAAGTGGAGGCTCTTCGCGATTCCTTTGATAATAGTTGGTTCTTTGTGTTCAGACTGAAGAACCCTTCGCCGACAAGCGACGCGAATATAGCGATTGCATTCAACCTTGACGGAAGTTTGAATTCTTTTCATTACGAGGAAGTGTCCCATCAGACCTTAATGAGTCAGTTAGTATATGATCAGAATCCCCGCCTGACGACAGAAGATATTTACCGGGTTCAGCAGAATTGGCGCGAAGCGCTGCCTATCCTTCTTGAGCAGCCTTATATAAAGCGTGCCGTTGAACGGAAGGATCATGTAAGCGGATATATCCATCTTCTCCAGCAGGAGATTATACTGCCGGAGGCGGACATGCTGGAGATGGCCCGCGCTGAGGAGATTGCCCGTCAGGCGGTACTGGCCCTTCCGGGTTGGACGCAGGAGAAGCTGGATATGTACCCCTTGCATCTTGACCTGTTTTACCAGTCTCAGGAATACGGAAAAACCGTTGTGCTGCTGGCTTTTCATCAGAAGTCAAGCTGGAACTATACAGAATGGAATGATTACATAAAGCAGTATATCAATCCCTTGGAGGCATTGTTTGCACCGGAATATCCGCCCGAATATATCAGCCTTAAACTGGACGCCTACAGCGGGGAGCTGCTGGAAGCGCCTTTCCTGTGTGAAAGCCAGAAGTCAGGCAGATTCGTCGATCTGTTCTGGCAGGTCAATTGACCATACAAGGATATTTTTGAAATGATAGGAGCAAGACGATGAAACAGAGACGAAAAAACAAGATCGCCCTCCGCCTCTTGGCCTTCGCGCTGACCTTTTCCCTGCTGCCGGGCCTTGCCGCTGCGGCGGCGGAAAAACAGCCCTTGGGACTTTTGATTGAGGATGTCAGCTATTCAAGCATGGCGGCCCTGGGCGATACCCTTTATATGCTTGACGGCGATGGGCTGTATACACTATCCGCGCAAACCGGGGAAAGGGCACTGGTCAGCCCGGATATCCATGCCAGATGGCTGCCCACGGGGGAACTGGACAATGTGGACAGGCTGCGCTCGGATGGTGAAAGGCTCTACGCTCTCAATTCCCAAACCAAAGAGTTGTTTGAGGTAAAGCTGGATGCGGAGCCGGCCGCCTTGGCCTTGCTGGCGGTCGTTGATGAGATGGGCCCTGAAGATTTCCGTTCCCGGATATTCATTGCGGATGGCCGGCTTGTCTGGATGGAGCGGGAAGCCATCGCGGCCTATGACCTTGATACGGGCGATATCAGCCGCGTGCCCGCGCGCGATCTGCGCCTGATCAGTCCATGGAAGGACGGACGGTGGGCCGCGTTGACAGAGGAGTACGGGGCGGAGGGCACGGCCTACCGGCTGATCAGCATCGACCCCGCGACGGGGGAGACCAGCTTCCTGGCGGATGCCCCGGCCGGGCGCTATTACGCCGGCCTTCACTACCGCGGGCGGGATCAGCTGCTGGTACTCAACGACGCCAGCAGCATGCTGGGCTTGCGCGAAGGGGAAAAGATTGAGGAGCTGGGCTTCTATCCCAGGGGTGATATCGCGGGCTTTACGCTGGTGGGCGATATGGCGGCGGTGATGGTGGACAACATGCTGGTTATCCGAAGCCTCGACCCGGATGCGCGCGCGGAGTTCAAGCAGCTGAACCTCTTAAGCGAGGCCGGGCGGGGCGAGGAGTACATGGATTTTCTGAAGACCAGGCCCGATGTATCGCTCAATTTCCGCGCGCCTGTGAACGAATCGCCCGAGGAAGCCTTTGTGCGCGATATGCTGACGCGCTCGGATGAGGTGGATATCTATCTGCTGGAGGATATGAACCTGCTGGACATCATCCGCCGAAAGGGCTATGCCTATGACATGGCGCAAAGCCCGGAGGTGAAAGCCGCTGTGACCGGCATGCACCGCCCCTTTCGGGAAGCCTTGGTCAGCGGGGAAAAGATCATTGCCTTCCCCCATCGTATCTATTTGGACATGTTTTCCTACAACAAGGCGGCCTTCGAGGAACTGGGCCTCACAGCGCCCGAAAGCTACGGGGAATACTTTGATTTTTGCATAGATTGGATACAAAATCGTGCGGAGGATGAGGCGGACTATGGGCTTGAGCCCTTTTCAAACGGCATGAACATGGTTTCCCTGCTGCGCAACTATGGCAATGAGCTGAGCAAGGCGGGCAAGCCGCTGGTCTTTTCCAATGATACGATAAAAAACATCCTGCAAAAGTATATGGCCGTGTACGCGCTGGGCTATACGAAGGACAGGGACGCGCAGAACCTGTTTTATCTGTACATGGTTCCTCATACGGTGGATGGCTTTGCCTATCTGCCCCTGCGCTTTGACAGCGATCATGCGTTTATCAAAGCAGTAGGGCCCGGTGAGTTCGCTTACTTTGTCATCAACCCCTACACTAAAAACCCTGAGGACGCCCTCAGTTTTATAGAGAGTTATCAGCACGGCATGGAGCCGATGTTCCGCTTGGTGCTGGAGGAGAAGGCGGAGCCGATGATCAATCCAAACTATGAAAGTGAGCACCGCGCCATGCTGGAGCGATTAGCTCTGCTTTCGGAATCGGCGGCACAGGCCGAGGACGCCGAGCGGCGCGAGCTGGAGGCAAGGGCGGTTTCTGTGCAAGAGGACATTGCTTTTTACGAGGAGGAGGGCAAGTGGGCCGTCACGCGGGAAGAGATCGACAGCTACCTGGCCATGGCGGACAGCGTCTTTCTGCCGCCCTTCAACCCCATCCCCATGCTGGCAGAAGAGTACCCGAACCTCTTTGACGAGTGGCGAACCAACCCAAATTTCAACATCGATCAGTTCCTGAGCCGCCTGGACGACATGGTGCAAAAGGTGCTGGCAGAAAGGGATTAATCCCTAAAGATTGTGGTGGGAGAGTTTACAATTCCACAGGATGTGGTATAGTAGACGGGTAGTCTGATCGAATCGGAGGGGATGAACATGGCCTGTGAATTTCACGTTGTAGGCGGCGAACTGCCGCAGGAAGAGCTGAACAATTATCTGCGCCGTGCCAGGGAGCGTTACGGCCGCGAGCCGCAGCAAATTGCCATCAAGGTAGACGGTGATTTTGTTGATCTGGATTATACCTTTGCGCCTCAGCCCTTTGAACGCATCCGTCGGATCACCGGTTATCTGGTTGGTACCCTTGATCGATTCAATAATGGCAAACGCGCTGAAGAGCACGACCGAGTCAGGCATACGGCCTGACACGAGAGGTATATATATGAAAGATGTTAAATTGTTTCATTTTGAAGCTTGTCCCTATTGCCGTGACGCCAAGAAATGGATGCGTGAACTGCAGGAGGAGAACCCGGAGCTTGCCAAGGTGAAGGTTGAAATGATCGACGAGCGGCTTGAGCCGCAGAAAGTAAAGGCTTTCCTGAAAGAAGGCAACTCCTATTATTATGTGCCCACCTTTTATGTTGACGGTGTCAAGGCGCATGAAGGCGCCGCGAGCAAGGATATTGTGGAGCGCGTGCTGCGCAGCGCGCTGGAGTGAATTATCTGTACAGATCATGAGAGGCCGTCCTGAGGGGCGGCCTTTCTGAAGAAAGGGCCGGGCGAATGGATTTTTCAATTGCGAAAGCAAATGAGTTTATCAGGGACAATACAGTCAATGAGGATTTTCGTCCTGTCTGTCACATAGCACCTCCCATCGGATGGATCAACGACCCCAATGGCTTTTGCTGGTTCAAGGGCCGGTACCATGTGTTTTGCCAGTTCTATCCCTATCAGCCTGTTTGGGGGCCGATGCACTGGGGGCATTGGTCAAGCCCTGACCTGGTCAGCTGGCGCTGGGAGGGCACGGCGCTTGCGCCCGATCAGCCCTATGACAATCTGGGCTGCTTTTCAGGGACGGCGCTGGAGCGTGAGGGCAGGCTGTGGCTGACCTATACCGGCGTGCACCACGACGGGGAGGGCCGTGTCATTCAGGAGCAGTGCCTGGCTGTCAGCGATGACGGCATTCACTTTGAAAAGTACGCGGGCAATCCGATCATCACAGTTGATATGCTTCCTGCCGGCAGCGACAGACACGACTTCCGCGACCCCAAGCTGACGGATGACGAGCGCGGGCTGCGTATCATCGTTGCTCACCGGGGCGCGTATAGCGGGCACCTTGTCATGTTCTACGGAAGCGATATGTATACTTGAGAATATACGGGCGAGCTGGCGGATGGCATCAGCACGATGCCTGAATGCCCCGATTACTTTCAGATGCAAGGCCGGGATATTTTGTTAACCTGCCTGATGGACCAGCCCAGGGAGGGCATAAAGTATCAGAACGATCACCACACCGTGGTGTATTACGCTGGCAAGGAAGAAAACGGCCGTTTCACTGCGGAGCATACGCGGAGTATCGATCTGGGGCAGGATTTTTACGCGCCCCAGACCATCAAGACGCCTGATGGACGCCGGATTATGATCGGCTGGATGCAGATGTGGGGAGAGGCTCCGCCCAACTTCTATATGCGCCATGGCTGGCAAGGCGCGTATACCTTTCCGCGGGAGTTGAGCCTGGCAGGGAATGAGCTGATTCAAAAGCCTGTGCGTGAAATCGCAAGCCTCTACGGTGAATCAAAAACAGGTTTTCAGATGAGCGTGGAGGGGCTGACGACTCACGCAAGGGCATACCGGCTTGGTTTGACGATCGATAACATGAAAGGAAAGGAGCAGGTGATCCGCCTGATGGATGACGGAGAAGATGCCCACGTCAGGCTGTGCTATGATTGGGAAAACGGCATCTTGTCTCTGGACCGTTCCCGGATGCCCTGGCCCATATTTGCCCTGCCTCAGAGCAGAGAAAGACATGAGGCGCATGATCTGGCGGCGGTTCAGCTGCCCGAGAGGCTTGATCGCCTTGATCTTGATATACTGGTCGATACCTGTTCCATTGAAGTGTTCGCGCTTGACGGGCGTGCCGCGCTGACCAGTCTGGCTTATCCTGAAAAGCGAGAGAACGGGGTAAGGTTTGAAGGGGAGTTCAGCGCGAAAGATATCAGCTTCCATGTCTTGAAAAGACGAAGTGAATAAGGATAAGCAAGGACCCTTCCGAAAACGCGGAAGGGTCCTTGCTGATCCGGATGGATTAGAGCGCGTTTACCATGTTGAACATCCTGCGGTTGAAGCTGGGCTTGATCTGCAAGGCACTTTCGATGTCCATGTGGAAGACTTTTCCGTTGTGCACACCGACGACGCGGTTGCTTTCGCCGCGCTTTAAGAGATTGACGGCAACGACGCCGGCTTCAAAGGCAAAGGCCGCGTCACGCGCGCTGGGCTGGCTGCCGCGTTGCGTGTAACCGATGACCGTCGACCGCACTTCCGTTTTCTTTACTTTATGTTCTACAATTCTGCTGAGAAAATAGGCATCGATGGGTGAGCCGGGAAAGACAGGGCGTGAGCCGGAGGGATAATCCTTCATAAAATCATAGACGTTAAAAGGGGCCATAGTTTTGTATGCGCCCTCCGCTATGATGATGGAGGCGCGCTGGTTGCCGCGATCCACCAGGGCATTGAGACGGTTGGCAATATCATCCACCGACCAATTTTTCATTTCAGGCACGATCACGATTTCACTGCCGGTAGACAAAGCCGTGTTCAGCGCGATATCGCCGCAGTTTCGGCCCATCACCTCAATGACGGAGGCGCGGTCATGTGAGCGGCTTGTAGCGCGGATGGCTCGAACAGCTTCCACACAGACGTTGACAGCCGTATCAAAGCCCAAAGACAATTCAGTATAGCCCAGATCGTTGTCAATGGTACCGGGAATGCCGATTGTGGGGATCCCCTGGCGGGCCAAGGCTTGTGCCCCCTGAAAGGAACCGTCTCCGCCGATGACGACTACGCCTTCCACATCCAGATCGCGCAATAGCTTGGCGCCTTTTTCCTGATATTCACGCTCCCTGAACTCAAGGCAGCGGGCTGTCCGCAGATAAGTGCCCGGCAGGTCGGCAATATCCAGCACCTGATCGAGGGTCAGGTGTACGATATCATCTTCCAGGTGTTTTGACTTGCCGATCAGGCCGTTGAAGCCGCGCTTGATGCCGATGAGGTTCAAACCCATCAGGCTTGCCGCTCTGGCAACGCTCATCACCGCTGCGTTCATGCCCGGGCTGTCGCCCCCGCTGGTAAGGACTGCAATGTTTGGCATATTGTTCCTCCGCTTTCCAAAGCGATGTAAAATAAATGGATACAAACAGATATCGCCGAAGTGGAAAAGCCCATACCCCAGCATCTTACAGTATAGCATGGGAAACAGCGGGTGACAATCATACTGTTTTGAATGT
>CAZYKQ010000097.1:0-7373 GCA_964648235.1 uncultured Christensenella sp.
CCATCATGATGGTGGAAGCCGGTGCCAATGAGGTGTCAGAGGATGTGATGCTGGAAGGCATTCTCAAGGCGCATAAAGTCATTCAAGAGCTGGTTGCTTTCCAGGAGAAGATCGTCGCGGAGATCGGAAAACCCAAGAGAGAATTCCCTTTGTTTTTGACAGGTGACGATATCAAGGACGCTGTTCGTGAGTACGCCTTTGAAAAGATTAAATGGAGCTTTGAAACTACCGATCGTCAGGAACGCCAACAGCGTGAGGATGTGGTGAAAAATGAAGTTACAGCTCATTTTGCCGGAATCTTCCCAGGCCGCGAGGGCGAAATCGGAGATGCTATTTACTCGCTGAATAAAGAAGTGATGCGTCGCAAGATCCTTGATGAAGGCATTCGCCCAGATGGCCGAAGCACAACTGAAGTACGTCCTATCTGGTGTGAAGTAGGCATCCTGCCCCGCACTCACGGCAGCGCCATCTTTACCCGCGGACAGACACAGGCCTTGACAGTGACTACACTGGGCTCATTGCGTGAGGTACAGGTGCTTGATGGTCTGTCAAACGAGGATTCCAAGCGCTATATCCATCACTACAATATGCCACCCTACGCAACCGGTGAGGCGGGCCGTATGCGTGCCCCCGGACGCCGCGAGATTGGCCACGGTGCCCTGGCAGAGCGCGCGCTTGAACCCATGATTCCAAATGAAGTGGATTTTCCCTATGCCTTGCGCTTGGTCAGTGAGGTTCTTTCTTCCAACGGCTCCTCTTCCATGGCTTCTGTTTGCGGCAGCACCCTGTCCCTGATGGATGCCGGTGTTAAGATTAAGGCCCCGGTAGCAGGTGTGGCCATGGGGCTGATTAAGGACGACAAGTCTGACAAGGTTTCTGTTCTGACTGATATCCAGGGTTTGGAAGACTTCCTTGGCGATATGGACTTCAAGGTCGCCGGCACCATGAATGGAATTACCGCCATTCAAATGGATATTAAGATCAAGGGCATCGATGAAAGCATCCTGCGACAGGCGCTCAGCCAGGCGCTGGACGGCAGGCTGCATATCCTTAAGATCATGCTGGACACCCTGGCTCAGCCAAGGGATCATATGAGTCGTTATGCGCCAAAGATCGTGACCTTCATGATCAACCCCGATAAGATCCGTGAAGTCATCGGGCCTGGCGGTAAGATGATCAATAAGATTATTTCTGATACCGGTGTAAAGATCGATATTGATGATGATGGCCGCGTAGCCATTGCGACACCTGATGATGAGGCTGCTGCCAAGGCGCGTAAGATTATCGAAGGGATCGCCAAAGATGTAGAAGCCGGTGAAGTTTATCAGGGCCGCGTAGTGCGGGTGATGAGCAATCTGGGCGCTTTTATCGAGCTGTTGCCCGGTAAGGATGGCTTGTTGCATATATCCAAGCTTTCCAACGAACGCGTAGATAAGGTAGAGGATGTACTCAACGTGGGGGATGAGGTTGAGGTAAAGGTACAGGAGATTGATTCTCAGGGCCGAATCAACTTGATCAGAAACGATATGACCTACGAACGCAAGCCTTTCGCGCCCCGCCCCCAGGGGGACAATAATCATCGTGCTGGCGGCAGACCACCCCGCCGAGATGGACGCAACGGATAAATATCCGCTAAACCAAGGGGGAACCTGTGTGAGACATACAGGTTCCCCTTTAAATAAGGAGACGCAATGATCGAAACATTTACCCTTCAAAACGGCTTACGATTGATTATGGAGCGTATGCCTCACCTACGCTCCACCTCCATCGGTGTATGGGTGAAAACTGGCTCAATGCTGGAGAAACCGAGTGAAAATGGAATTTCCCATCTAATTGAACACATGGCCTTTAAAGGGACACTGCGGCGTAGTGCGCGTGAACTGGCAGAGGAAATGGATGCTATCGGCGGACACATGAACGCTGCTACCAGCAAGCTTTATACGGCCTATTATGCCAAGGTTTGTGACAGCGATCTTGAAAAGGCAGCGGATATTTTATCTGATATTACTTGTCACCCTCTTATCAAGGAAGAGGACCTTGAAAAAGAGAAAAGTGTTATTGCAGAAGAGATCGCGATGGTAGATGATTATCCTGAAGAGAATGTGTTTGATCTGCTGCATGAAGCGCTGTATGACGGACAAGCTTTATCCATGCCTATTATTGGCACACGAGAGGGAGTGCAAAGCTACTCCAGAAATCAGGTGGTTGATTATCGCAAGTTGTATTACAATGCCGATAATGCTGTCATTTCAGTAGCGGGGAGTTTTAAGCGCGATTCCTTGATTGCTATTATGGAAGAATATTTTGGAACCTGGGAAAGGGGCGAGGAGGCAGGGTATCCTCCAACCAAAGCCAACGCTTTCCCGCGTCAGCTGTATAAGGAAAAGAAGTCAGAGCAAACCCATATTTGTCTTGGCTATGCGGGCCTTCCGCATGGGGATAAACGCCGGTATACGATGATGGTATTTAACACCATTTTTGGTGGCGGCGTATCTTCCCGACTGTTTCAAAAGATAAGGGAAGAACACGCGCTTGTATACAGTATCTATTCATCCAGCTCCGCTTATCCAGGCTGCGGTGACTTCACGGTGTATTCCGCCGCTACGCCAAAAAATAGTTCGCGGGTTATTTCGAAGATCAAGGAGGAAGCGGATAAACTGATACGCTGCGGCATTACGGAGAAGGAACTTGCGCAGGCTAAGGCACAGCTGCGCACATCTTTCGTTTTATCACAAGAGAGCGCATATGCCCGCATGAGTCATATAGGAACACAGCATTTACTCGGCGCTCCTTTGCGCACATCCGCGCAAACTCTGCGCGGAATTGAACGGGTAACGGAGAAAATGGTCGTTGGACTGGCAGAAGAAATCTTCAGTCAAACGCCAAGCGTGGCTGTTGTAGGCAGGGGCTCCGCTAAGCTGTTGAGGTAGCAAATGAATGCCCGCCTTGCGCAGGAAAATGCGATGATATACAATAGGTGAAGGAAGGAGGCGGAAAATATGCCGATAAAACCAGCTGTATTAAGGCTCTTCGCCTTTATACTTATACTTGCTTTGACCCTTTCCCTTGCCGCATACGCGCAAAAAGAGCCGATGACCGTTGATTATATCAGGGAAGAGTCTGGACATTCCTATATCATGTTCCCCAGGCTTGCGGGGCATCCGGATCCTGGAGTTGAGGAGAAGATTAATCAAGCTGTTTATGCAGATGGAGGCATTGAAAGCTTCGAACACATTTTAAACGGCATTGACCCGCTTGGAACAGGCCTTCAGCTGAGAGCGGAAGCCAGCATTATCAAAGGAAAAGAGGGGCATGGCTTATTTACGGTCATGCTTGCCGCATCGGGCAGAATTGGCCCCGGAAGACCCGGACATCGTGTCATTCCTTTGATGTATGACTTGTTTACGGGAGAACGTGTTCTGGCTGAAGATGTTTTCCTGGATCGGCCGACGGCCCAGTCAATGCTGGACGACCTGGTGGAACGGGAGATAGAGCCTGTCATAAGCGATTACTTGTATGCCGAAAGCTTATATCCTGTGCCGATCGATCAGATGTTGATTGATGAGAGCGGACTGACTTTTTATTACGATCAGGAGGCCTATACGGCTTTATCGGGCGCAAGCGGAGCTGTCAACTTTCATTGGAACGAGCTGGAAAGCATATTGGATCACAGTGAAGGGTCGCTGCTTTCTTCACTTGTGCTGAGCGACATATCAGAACATCCCAGGGAAATGATCGCGGCTGCTGTCGGTGAATACAGATTGCCGGGATTGCCTGTCAGGATAGGAGAGACTCTTGATGAAGTGCTTGAGATTTATCCTCTGCTGAGCGATTCTGAATCGTTTCCTGACGCTGAGCAGTATTATATTGAGGATGCTCGCTTCCGCGGGACCACTCTTATTGTCAAAGAAAACCGGGTAAGCGGCTTGCTCAGCCACAGGATGAACCTTTGGGGCATCATCACTGGAGCAACAAATCGATCTCAAGTCAGCGTTATCCTGGGTGAGCCTGACACGACAATCGTGCTTGATGAAAGCGCAGCTGAAGGATACGGCCTTGAGGCGGGGACCCTGGATATTTATACCTATGATAAGTCCCAGCTTCGGCTTCATTTTGATAAGGATATGGTTTTAAGAACAGTCTGGCTCACTCGGGCAGATTAAGACAGATAGGAATTTGAAAATTGCCAGCACCAAAATCTTCAAAGACAATCAGATCAACAGACCGAGGAGGAGCCGTCACGCTGACAGCAGGCGTACTTTCCCTGGCACTTGGTTTTGGTCTGCTGATTGGTATTACCTTACAAACAACGGCCCATACGGTTGTATTGTTTAAAAACATGGCGCTTGGCCTTAGTGGCGCGCTGTATTCAGCTGTGCCCTTTATTTTTCTTTGGATGGGCTGGCTTTTATGCGTGGGATCCAGACACTATGTATCTTTCAGGACATTTATTATCAGTTTCACTTTCTACATGGTTTTCCTGGGGTTATTAACGATGCTGACATCGGTGACAGGCTATGGCACCTTGATGGAGTACATGCGAGATGCTAACAAGAGTATTAGTAATATAAGTCAACCGGATAACTACGGTGAGTATTTGCTGCGCGCTTATCAACGTTATGATAACCGGCTTGATCCCCTTCCGGGAGGCGGAGCGATGGGGATGCTTGTTGCTTTTCCCGTCTGGAAGATTTTGGGTCAAATAGGCGGCGTGATCTTTTTGATCATTTCATTGATTGCATTGCTGTTTGCCCTGCTGAGGATTAGTCCGGTTAATTTGTATCAACGATTTGATTCCTTCTTACAGGGAAACAAAAAACAGCAAGTCTATCCTGCTGAGCAGCTTTCAGATCAAAGGGAGCAGCAGAAGCCACCTCAAACAGCTCCAGAAGAGGGATATCGACAGAAGGTGGAACCTTACTATGTGAACCCCCAGCCTGATTCTTTTCGGGCGGGGGCCATAGAGAGTTATTCTAGCCAGGCAAGCTCCCGTACAGCTCCTGTATGGCAGGCTCCGGCCTATACAGAGCGTCCTGAGGATGAAGGATTTACAGCTGTTGAACAGGATTTTTATGAAGGTTCAGAGGATAATTTTGTACCTGTGCCCGGAACCAGACGAAGCCCGCATCATGAACCGCGCGCTTCTTCCAACGCAGTCGAAGCAAAGCATGCCTCATCACTTAATTTTAGTCAACCGTCCGCGACGAACGCAACACAACCTACTTCGGAGGAGGCAGCTGAAAGACACGAAGAAATTGCTGCCACCCGCGAAACTCCGCAATCTTCTCCGATGCCGGCAACAGACTTTCTCCAGGAAGAACCATATCATTCTCCTGTGCATGGGCATCAGGATGAGGATAAGGTAAGGCCTATGCAGCCTGGGTTAGCCCGTCAAACGGAAGATAAAGGCCCTGTTGTTGAGTCAGAGAGTTTTGCCGGTCAGAAAGTGAACAGAGGCTTTTCTGCCGGGCGTGTTCAGGAGGTTGGCATTGCCTCTGCTGTGCCATTGACAGGAGAGCGTGTCCCTGTCAGATCGGCCACTTCTGTGACGAAAGGCACAAAGCGTAATGAGGAAGCTTTTATCAAACCTGTATCCAAACAGACGAGTATGCAAATCGACAGCTACCAAAGACCTTCTTTCCGATTGATTTCCCCCCCGCCTCCCGAGGCAAATTTGGATACCACCGAGGAAGATTCGAGAAGAGCGGAAAAGCTGATTTCAACACTGGCCAGCTTCAATATTCCGGCTACAGTCGTCCAGGTGCTGCATGGGCCCGCTGTGACCAGCTTTGGCATCCGGCTGGCTGAGGGTGTTAATATTAACAAGTTGCGCAATGTTATGGATAATATCTCTGTGGAGCTGTTGGCAAAGAGCCCAGCGCGTGCTGAGATTCCTATTCCTGGTACCCCGCTGATTGGAATTGAAGTATCCAATGAAACGGCGACAAAAGTATTCTTAAGGGAAATACTGGAATCTTCCAAAATGATAGAGACAAAGTCTCCTACAGCGGTGGCGCTTGGTAAGGACATATATGGTGCGCCAATTATCTGCGATCTGATGGATATGCCGCATCTTTTAATCGCGGGCGCTACTGGCAGCGGCAAATCAGTCTGCATCAACAGCATCATTACGAGCCTATTATACCGGGCTTCTCCCAGGGATGTTCGGCTGATACTGATCGATCCCAAGTTTGTTGAGTTGCAGCCATATAATGACGGACCTCATTTGTTGCTTCCTGTTGTGGTGGATCCCAAGAAAGCGGTGATGGCCCTTGAATGGGTGTGCCAGGAGATGGATGAGCGGTATAAGCTGCTGGAAAAGCATCGTGTACGTAACATTGACGGCTATAATGCCAAGCTTGAACCGGATGAAGAACCGATGCCACGCATTGTTGTTATTGTCGATGAGATGGCAGATCTAATGCTGACTGCGGGGAAAGTGCTTGATGAACACATCAAGCGTATCACTGCGAAAGCACGGGCTGCCGGCATCTGCCTTATCTTAGCGACTCAGCGCCCTTCTGTAGACGTTATTACTGGAATAATCAAGGCCAATATTCCAAGCAGAATCGCCTTCCAAGTTTCTTCTCAGGTGGACAGCCGAACCATTCTGGACTCCCAAGGGGCAGAAAAACTGTTGGGCTACGGTGATATGTTGTATTTTCCTCGAACATTGAAGGCGCCTAAACGTGTTCAGGGATGCTTTATCAGCGATGCCGATGTAGCAGCAGTTGCTGATTATGTCAAGAGTCGTAACGTTGCAGAATATAACAGTGATATTATGGAACATATAGAGAAGGAAGAGAAGAAGGAAGCAGGAAGCGGTGCTCATTCTTCCGATGGAGACGAAGGGGAGGACAGTTTCGATGAACTCTTGCCCAAAGCGATTGAAATGGCTGTAGAGTCAGGACAGATGTCCATCTCCATGCTGCAGAGGGTGCTTCGTGTCGGCTATGGCCGGGCAGGCAGGCTGATTGATGAAATGGCCCGCCGCAGCATCATCAGCGGCAATGAAGGGACCAAGCCCCGAAAAACATTGATCTCGCGGGAAGAATACCGGCAGCTGTATGAAGACGATGTACCCTTTTAATCTCTTTAGCCGGGCAGCCTGATCATCAGGCTCCCGTATATACTGAAAGCGAGCCCTGCCAGCATGATCAACAGGCAGGGCTTTCTCCAGCCCCTAGGAAGTTCCCTTCCGGCAAGGTAGGCGGCTGAGTAGGGGATGAGGTCGACGGCATAACGCGCGCCGAACTGAAATCCTCCAAAAGTGCGATGGCTGAGCAACAACAACAGCTGTGCCGTAAAAAGAGATAAGATAGTGTCTCCTGAATAACACAAAAAGCCAGTAGAATCAACAAGAAACAGCTCAT
>CAZYKQ010000098.1:0-7350 GCA_964648235.1 uncultured Christensenella sp.
CAATTCAAATTTCACATCACCAGAAGCCGGTCTGGTCTTCCAGACATCGCTGGCGTCCACCCAAAGCTTGGTGAAAGGTAGCGTGTTTTTTCCATCACGCTGATAGGTGTTTGTAAATCCGGCGACAGGCGGGACCTCTTCGGGTTCCCCGTCCACAACCTCCGGCAAATCCTCAGCGCTGTACTCATCAGAGGCCGGGTACTCTTTCCCGTCGATCGTCGCAGTTTTATCATCATCAGAGTCTGATTTATAGCCATTGATGGGCAGTTCGATCACATAATATTTGAAAACAGTTCCGTCCGGCGCGTATTTGGGCAAGCCGGTAACATCCACGGGGTCGACTGTCAGGGTATTGCTTACAATCTCTCCCCCTTCAAACTTTACAGTCTTAAGAAGCCGATCAACAGGCTCAACGCCATCCTCATCAGGATCCCACACCTGCCTGATCTGGAAGCTGATGGCCGGGTAGGTCGTCTGTCCGTCCAAACGGTTTGTCCAATCCCATGCCTTTTGAATGCTCAGCGCAACCTCGCCCGGCTGATAGGTGTTGCTGATATCGCCGCCGTCAAAGTTGCCGGATACATCATACAGACCCTCCGGCACCCCGTCGATCACTTCCTTGATGGCGTAATAATATCGGATGCCGTAGGGGTCAAATTTATCAAGCCCTTCAAACGCATAGCTGTAGTCAAGCGTGGTTCCATCCTTGGGCAGACTGACACTATTCACCAAAGCAGCATCATCGAAATCAATGAATTCTTCTGTGCTGCGGTATACCGCCAGTGTCACCTCAGGCAGTCTGCTGCCGGGACTTCTAAGGAACCAGGCGGGCAGCTGCAGCCAGATCTTTCGGCCCGTCAGGTCAAAGGTATCCTCCAGCACATTGACAATGGTATCAGGATTCTCCGCCCGGGCAACGGCATGGTCGGGACGATCGTCGCCTATGTCTAATTTCAGGTGGCTAGAGGCATCCTCGCTTGACTCTTTCTTCTCATAAGGCTGTCCGCCCTCATCCGCGGGATCATACTGATAGTAATACCCCTTATATTCACTTCCCCCTTGCACGATCCGCTCGCGCACGCGGTACTCATAGGCATTGCCGTAGTCATCATACAGCGGGTAATTCTTTCCCAGGTCATTCTGCCAGAAATAATCATCGCCTGTGCTCCACAGATGTCTTTGCGCAACCAAGGTTTCTTCTCTGCCCGCAGCAGCGCTATACAGGTTAAGGCTGATATCCGGGCGCTTGGTATCCTGATGTTCCGGCCCCGCATCTCGCCACACCTTGTTGATCTTCAGCCCGGTCTCGCCGGTGAGCTTGTTTGTATAGGCCGCCTTGATAACGTCCGGAGAGGGAGGATTGTCCGAATCCAAACTAAAGTACTTGGTTTCGTCCCCGTAAACCACGCTCTGCGTTCCGGCCATACTCAGCATCCTGCCTGCCAGGGAAGGATGAAGGTCTCCGCCATCAATTGCCCCATTCTCAAAAAGAATGGGATTCGCGCCCTTGATGCTGATGCCCGTTTCAACCATGCGATAGCGGATCAGTTTGCCCTGATCATCATACTTTGGTACGGTTTCCTTGCCGTCCGGCGTTTTCAGCGTGATTTCGTTTGTATTTAGAGCGGGAGTGGCGGATAACAAGTCAAGCCTGCCTCCGGCGACAACGGTGCCATCTTCCTTTTGCAGCTCAAATATCGATTCAATTGTGACGTCCGGATCATCGTCGGTTAAAAGTTCCTGAAGCTGATTGGCCGCCCAGCTCTTGGTCACCTCCGCCCTCACCGCCCCGACGCGCTGGTTGATGACAGTAAACTTATTCCCCCCGCCCCAGCTGTCCGGCCCCCTGACGGTGCGCACTTCATAGCTGTGGTGCCTGGGCGAAACATTGAAAACAGCGGTGCCGCTGCCGCTTATAACATCCATTTCCAACACCTTGAAGAGACCATCAGCATTGCTGAGTTCGCGGATGACAAAATCAGCCTGCGTACTGCCGGGATAAGCCTCAAGCAGCACGTTTACCTGTTTCCGCAACAAATCGATCACCCGCTGCCAGACCATCTCCTCGGTGACCTTAACAGGCCCGCCGGGCAGAAGACCGTTTGATGTATCTTCATCATCAACATGGAACAGATCGACCGTTACAAACTTCGGCCGGCGGGAGATATCCTTGTCGTCCAGCCACTTCTTTTCCACCTCAAAGCGCCAGCCTTCGC
Source organism: uncultured Christensenella sp. (assembly GCA_964648235.1). Lineage (GTDB taxonomy): Bacteria > Bacillota > Clostridia > Christensenellales > Aristaeellaceae > UBA1038. Next base: position 2,217 of record CAZYKQ010000098.1, read on the forward strand.
CATCCCCATCTGTATTGAATATATTGGCCCGTTTGACGTCACCATCCCTATCATAAACAATGCGGTCAAACGTATAGTTTTCCGGGATAATTGTCTCAAGCTCCCTTACCGTATAGACATACTCCGCCCCTTCGGCATCATACTTGGGCAGCTCGGAGAACAGCTCGCCTACATCTGAAGGGTTAGTAATAACAAATACATCGCCCTCCGCTCCGGGTTCAACCGTGACCTTGTCGCGGGGATACTCAATGCCCTCCGCCGTGATCGAATCCCCATCCCGCAGGATCTGCACCCTGATTTCAGAATCTGTGCCTTCCTCTAACGGCAGAGACCATGTTTTTATGATCAGCAGCTTGGTTTTCCCGACCAGGCGGTTGATGATCCTGCCATCTTCGGTGATCACTTCGATCTCGTAGTCAGTCCCATGGAGGGGCAGGGTCATCCTGCCATCGACAGGCTCCACCCACACGTCCGCTTCAGTATCCAGGGTAGCGGCCAGTTCTACCACCCTGTAATTGATCCGCTTGCCCGCATCGTCATACAGGGGCTGCGCGCCAAAGCTCCCGCTTTGTACAGGGGACTCGCCGCGGAAGCCCGTCAGTTCTTTTATCAGCGGATTGCCGTCTTCACCCTCAACGGCTTCCCACACCTCTGGCTCTATCTCTTTTTCCAGGCCGAAACGGACGCCGCCTTTCATGCCTTGCAGGGCCCGGGCCGCCCATTCCTTCACAAAGGGCGGGCTCACATCTTCTACGCGCCTGTTGGTGACGGTACCGCCGCTCAGCACATAGTCCCCGCGCAAGGGGTAGGCTGTGCCTTTATTATCGATCTCGTTCTCATAGAGGTAACCGCTGTCAGCCATCACCTCTTTGACATAGTAGATATACTCATCGCCGTTTTCATCATAACGGGGCAGCACGTCGCCCGCCGCATAGACAAATTCATAGGGTTCTTCTGTAGTTCCCTGATCCAGATCATCCAGTTCCCTGTTATCATGCCCATGCACAGGGGACAAATAGCTGAAACCATCCGGCCCGGCGGATGCCGGGAAGCGGTACAGATAAAAGGTAACCGCGGGTCTCTCAGCGACATCCCCCTCATCGATCCATATCTTATTGAGGCTGAAGCCGGTATCATCTGTCATGGTATTGCTCAGTGTACCGTCCGGGTAGACCTCGGTCGGGTTTATTTTGGTGCCGTAAGGCCCCACATTCTTGACGGAGGCCACATACCGGCCATACGCTGCATCAACATCCTCGTTGATGCCGTTAATATTCTCTATATAATAGTATTCATAGGGGTAACCCTCCGGGCTGAAGGCGGGAAGGTTCGATACGTTCAGCGTCCACAAATAATCTTTATCATCATCGACCGATACCTCGGATTCGCCGCCCGTGTATTCTTTAGCCACCCGATCCGGCCCGCTGGTCGCCCGGCGCATCAGGGTCATATGGCCTTTCCATTCCCCCTGATCCGGCCTTGTTTCTTCCGAGGTGGATTTATCTTTCCATTGCTTTTTGACTTCAATCGATGTTTTCAGGGTGTTCAGATAACCGTCCTCAGTTTCTTCTACCACATAGTTATCCGTGAAATCCCCGCTTTGCCCAAGGGTATAGATGATCCTCTCTCCTGCCGCATCAAATTCGGGCAGATTTTGATAGCTGATCGTCTGCTGTCCATATGACGTTTCAGTGATGACCGGGTGCGCGCCCTCGACCGCGTTTCCGTTTGCATACAGCGTGTAGATAATACTGCTCCCATCAGAATCGGGCCTCACGTCTTTCTCATCGTTATTGTCATTCCATTTCACGATGAACTCTTTATCGACAACAGGTACCAGGGCGACAGAAGCAGCCTTCCAGTCATTGCCTGACCCGACATTGCCCGTGTCATTGACGCTTAGGATGCCGGAACCGGAAGCGGTAACTGTGTAGTCTCTGTTGCTCAAATTGATCTCATAGCTGACAGTATGACCGTTCACCACCTGGGTAACCGTTACTTTGCCGGTTCCCAAGAGATAGGATCCACTGACGGAAATATTCATTCCCTCAGGAAGATCCTGATCTATCCGCACTGCATGGTATACGCCGAAACCATTATATTCTACACGGAAGGGCGGCGTCTCCTCCTCATGTTGAACCTTCGTTCCATCCGTATAGTCATCTATTTCAAATTCAAAAATATAAGCATCTGTTTCGGAAGGAAGAAACGCCATGGGCATGATGCCAAAGCCGTCCGCCAAATCGTCGGATAACAAACTTTCCGATCCGGAAAGGCCTAACATATCCTCGCCTTCCCCCGCTTCGGGTTCATCCGCCACTTCCGACTCATCCGTTGTAACGGGTTCTCCTGTTGTTTCGGGATCTTCCGTCACAGCAGGTTCTTCTGTCATTTCAGGACCTTCCGTCACAGCAGATTCTCCTGTCATGTCAGGATCTTCTGTTGCCAAGGGCTCTTCCGTCGTAACGGGTTCTTCTGTCACAATGGGTTCTTCCCCTATTGCCTGCGTGCCCGTCTCAAGAGGCTTGGTCTCCTGATTGCTTTTACCCGACGAAAAACCATAATCTTCCGGCCCTTTCCCTTCGCTGACAGGCTCACCCCGGTATTTTTCAGGCTCGCCCTCATACAGCGCTTTGAAACTCTTGGGCCCGGCAATGCCGTCGTAGTCCAGATGATTATCCCGCTGAAACAGCATCAGCGCCGCCTGCGTCTCCGGTCCAAATTTGCCGCTGACCAGGCTTGCGTCCAGATAGCCCAATTGAACGAGGATCTGCTGTAGCCCTCTGACATCATCTCCCTGGTCGTTCAGGCGCAGGGTCCTTCGGGGTTTGACCGGCGCTTCATTCGGCTGTTCCGCGGGATTATCCTCAGAAGATACTTTGGTCGGTTTTGCTGTCTCTGTTGCCGAAACCGGTGTTGACTCGGCAAGCGCAGCTGTTGGCGCAGCTGTTGGCTCAGTTGTTTGTGCAGCAGGCGTCTGCGTTGCGGGAAGTGCCGTTGCGGCAGCCGTCGCAGGATCAGCCTGTTTTCCTTCATCCGGATCCTCCGTAGGAGCAAGCGCTCCTCCCTCGGGCTGCGACAGACCGCCTCCCTCCTGCGCTAATTCATTGCGCAGTTCGGGATGGTCCGCCTCGGCGAGCGACAGAAACGCAGGCTCCCCGATTGAAAAGATCAAAATTCCGGCCAATAACGCCGCCAGTAACCGTTTTGACATGCTTGGTTCCTCCTTGAGCATCCCCCTGCCCTGACCCTACCGATCCCGGCAAAGCAATAACAGGAAGCATCTCATTGCAGAGATGTTTCTGTTTTCTATCTTAGCATAGTTTTGAATGTTTTTCACTCTTTTTTATTAAATTTTACAATAGTTTATTTCGTTTTTAAGGCGGGCAATTATTATATTCGTAACAATCGGGTTCTTGCCAAAACAGGATCACCTCACTATACTGCCTTTGTCAGAGAAAATCAGGGAGAAGGCAGATGAAGAAAAATCCCCAGACGGAAATCCAGAGGAAATCCGGCGCAAAAGTGCGGGCAAGAAAAAGAAAATCGCTTTTATACACCTGGCTGATCAGCATAGCCAGCCTTGTGTTTTTGTGTGCTTCCGCCTGGGCGGCATTCTATGTCTATGACGACTACCGCAGCAGGACGACGCTTGATGATCTGTCCCAGGAAATGAGCATTGTCCGCCGGGAAAAGCGTGAGGTCTCTCAAGAGCTCGAACCCGCAAATGATGGCCCTTGGACGGTCACGCCGGGCGCGGAAAACAGTGCAGCGGATAAGCTCGCAACGCGCGAAAATAATCTATCCAGGGCCGAGGACCAGCCCCAAAGCGTCGGGTTATTGGGCAAGGAAACGGAAGCTCCCGCCACAATTGTACCGCAAGAGCAGGTGAATCAGCTCAGCGCGCAAACCCCCGCCCCGCCCGCTGCGTCTCCTTCTCCCACCGCTCCGCCCGATGAACTGAGCCTCTATTATCTGTCTTTAAAAGAGCGCAACGAGGATTTCGGCGGGTGGATCCATATCGAGCATACCATTGTGGATTATCCGGTGATGTATACGCCGGATAATCTTGAAAAATATCTGCACCGAAACTTTGAAGGCAGGTATTCCTTCGCAGGGCTGCCCTTTTTGGATATCCATCATTCCCCCAGCAGCAAGGGGGTCAATCAGATCATCTATGCCCACAACATGAAATCCGGCCAGATGTTCGCCATCCTCAACGAGTACCTGAAGGATGATTTCTGGCAGACCTACAGAAGGCTCAGCTTCCACACCTTGGACAGCCGGCGCGACTATGAAGTTCTGGCCCTGATCCCCTTGGTTCTGGGCAAGATGGAGGATCCGAGGATGCTGATCTTCCATCCGCTGACAACTGAAAATGAGCAGGCGGTGGCAGAGATCAACGCCTACCTCAAGGCCTATGCCCGCCGCCTGGACGGCGAGGTGGAACAGGGGGATGATTTGCTCACCCTGGTCACCTGCCGGCGCGCAAGCGACAGTGACCGGCTCATCCTGGTCGCCCGCCGGCATTCAGATTAAGGCTGGCGGAGCTCACGGCAGGCTTACACCTCAACTTCCATGCCATCCCAGGCCGCATCGATGCCGTGCGGAGCCAAGGCCCCGGCCAGCTCCTCATGCATCAGCTCGCCGTTGTGAGAAAAGTGGGTCGCCACAAAGCGCGTCCGGCTATCCGCGCAGCCCATCCTGATCATGCGCTCCTTCACCCTGATCACATTGGGCACGCCCATGTGGTTCCTGTCCCGGTCAAAGCGCCCGGTCGTGCAATCCAGGCTGACCAGGGTCATCCGTTTCCCTTCAAGATAATCCCATACTCCTTCCCGGAAGACACCCGTATCATGGCCGTACAGCAGAGCCTGCCCGTCCTTTTCAATCAGGTAGATATAGCAGCGCTCATGCGGATCGTGATCCGCCGGTATGGCTGATACCCGGTAGCCCGCGATGTCGATCGGTTCAAAGGGCTGAAGTTCGCGGACGGCCACCTTTCCCAGCGTCAGTTTTTTATCGCCGAAGTTGTCCTGCAGGCATGTCTCCACACGCTTGACCATCGTGTCATTGCCGTACAGCGTCAAGGGTTCGGTCGGGCCGTGCGCGAAGATGCCGGAGCGGTAGAGCA
>CAZYKQ010000099.1:0-7188 GCA_964648235.1 uncultured Christensenella sp.
TGGGAATCGCGAGCACCACGTCGGTGCCGCTGAGCGCCTGGTCAAGCTGCATCATTTTGACTGTTTCGGGCATCGTGCCGCTGGCCAGGTTGGAGAGCACCTGGTCGGCCCAGGCGGGAATGATATCGACTTCCTTGTTGATCAAAAGATCCAGCGTGCCCTGGTTTTTGTTGGGATACAGGGTGCCGCCGCCTGACTGATACAGGTAGGGGTGGATTTCTTTGAGGTAGTCAAAGCCGGCATCCCAGAATGCCTTGTTGGCTTCGTCAGAGGAGGTCCAGGTTTCGACGGGCTGATCCTTGTAGATGACGGTCGAAACGAAGGCACCGCCCGCGCCGCCCGTGGGAGGCGGGTTGTAGGCAAACAGGCCGGGGTGATCCTTGATCCACTGGGTGAGCTCATCCCAGGTTTTGGGCGGCTCGGGAACGCGCGCGCTGTCATAGGCGAACACAACCGTGGTGCCGCGGTAGGGGACGACCTTGGCGTTGTCAAACGCCGACTTGATCATCACGTTGCCGTAGTTGGGGATGTTGTCGAAGTTCAGGTCGAGGAACAGGTCAGGGCTGCCGGCGGCGGCCACGTACTGGGCCAGGGCCGTGCTGTTTTCGGCGATGATGTCAAAGCCGGAATCCTTCTGGCCGGTCTTGTAGGCGGCGCCGAGCCTGTCATACAGCGCGGTGTCGCCCGCCCCGCTGAGGATGAACTGAAGCTGGACTTCAGCCTTGCCCTCAGGCAGCTGGTTATAGGCTGCGATGGCAGCGGTGAACATGTCCGAGACATTCTGAGAACCGGTCGTCCACAGGTTGACCTTGACCTTTTCTGCCGAGGCGATGCTGGCCAATGACAGCATCATCGTCAGAATAAGCAGCAGAGATAGGGTGCGTTTCATTCCGGAATCCCTCCTATTGATTTGATGTTCGGGTTGCCCCTATTGTTAAGCCTTGACGGCCTAAGCACTTTTGAATTCGCGCTTTTCACTGAAGCGCAATGCGACCTGGTCGCCTTTTTGGTAGCGGGTGGCTTCTTCCGCGGACACAAACAGCTTGACGATGCCCCCGTCGGTATCGACCGTCATTTCCAGGTAATGGCCAAGCATCATGATGTTGCGCACGAAGCCGTCCAGATCACCGCCGGTGCCGGCGGTGGCTGTGATGCTCTCAGGCCGGACGGCGATAATGCTATTGCCCATTTCGATGAAGTTCATTTCACCGATAAAATCGGCCACATAGCGGCTGGCCGGACGATTGTAAATATCCTGGGGAGAGCCGATCTGCTCAAACACGCCCTTGTTCATGACCACAATGCGGTCACTCAGCGCCATGGCTTCTTCCTGGTCATGGGTCACGAATACAACGGTGATGTTCAGGTCCGTCTGTATCTTGCGCAGCTCCTCGCGCATCTGGGAGCGAATTTTGGCGTCCAGCGCCGAGAAGGGTTCATCCAGCAGCAGCACATCCGGCTGCAGCAGCAGCGAGCGCCCGATCGCGATGCGCTGCTGCTGACCGCCTGACATCTGGGTCGGGTACTTCTTTTCAAAGCCCGGCATCTTGATCAGGTCAAGCATGTCAGTAATGCGCTTTTTCTGCTCATCCTTGGGCACCTTGCGCAGCTTGAGGCCGAAGGCCATGTTTTCATAGACCGTCATGTGCGGCCAGAGGTTGTAGCTTTGGAACACCATGGCTGTCGGGCGCTTTTCAGGCGGCAGGCCAGCTACATCCACACCGTCAATCAGTACCTGGCCCTCCTGGTTGCGGATGAAACCGCCGATCGTCCTGAGGATGGTGGTTTTTCCGCAGCCGCTGGGGCCTAAGAGTGTGACCAGCTCCCCTTTTTCGACCATCAGGTTGATGCCCCGTACCCCATCGCCGTTTTTGTACAGCATGGTCATATCACGGATTTCGAGTTTAGCGGTAGACAATGTGAACCCTCCTTACATCTTGAAGCCTTTGGACAGCGTTTCCGGTCCCACGTACCGGCGCATAAGCGTCAGCAGCAGGATGTTGGGGATCAAAAGAATCAAGGCGAAGACCGCGCCCGCCGTGGCGGGGTAGTCCAATATAACGCCGTACATTTCAACCGGCATGGTGCGGTACTTGGGCAGGCCGACCAGCAGCGTGCCCTGGTTTTCACCCAGAGAACCGATGAAGGCGAACATGGCGGCCACCGCGATGCCCGGCCAGGCCATGGGCAAGGTGACGGAAAAGAAGGTGCGCAAGGGCCCCGCGCCCGCGTCACGCGCGGCTTCCTCCTGCTGCCTGGGCACTGAACGGAAGGCGTTGGTGGGCAGCCAGATCATCATCATCATGCCGCCCAGCAGGTGGATGATCAGCACGCCGGGGAAGGTGCCCATCAGGCCGATGCGGTAAAAGATGATACCGATGGAGGTGTAGATGCCGATCTTGGGGAAGGCGTTGCCCAGCAGGAAGGAGAACATCACTGCCCGGCGGCCGGGGAAATCGTAGCGGGCCAGCACGTAGGCTGCCGGCAGGCAGATGACCATCGACAGCACCGTGGTGACCGCCGCGATCAGAAACGACAGCGTGATGGAGCTCACCAGCGTAGGCTGGTTGAGCACATAGGCCCACCACTTGAACCCGAATTCCTGCGGTATGACGCCCGGCGCTTCATATTTATTGGCGAAAGCCAGCATAAACATGTGCAAAAGCGGCCCGTAGAAAAACAGTATAAACGCGACCAGCAGCAGATACTCCCAGTAGCGCTTGCGCCCCATCGTGTGATACATGCGCTTTGGCGACATCATGAGCATTGATCCTTCCCCCTCACTTCTTGTCTAATATCCAGCGCCAACCGCGCTTTCCTGGTGGTCAGGTTGATAACATAAGGATGAGCGATCAGCCGGCGCATGCTTTGCGCGTCATCGATCGTCCAGACCGAGCTTGGCACACCCCTTTCGCCAAACCGGCCGATCCAGGGTTCAAAAATGCGCGCAGGCAGGTTGAACGCGCGGATGGAGAGGCTGAGGCCCCATTCGATCAGCGGATCAAGCCACAGTTCAAGCTGGCCCGCCGCAGGGCCGCGCACAATGTCCCATGGACCGCTGTCCGCGGGGACGCTGCCCGGATGCCGGGCGCGGTACAGTTCGGCCAAAGCCTCCTCGATGTTCAGATACACTGCCGTGCCTTGCGCAATCGCGGGATTTTCCCGCAGATCAGAGGGCCTCAGGCTGCCGGAGAAGGCCAGCTGGCTCTGTGAAAGCCCGCAATCCTGGGCAAGCGCCAGCACCTTTTGCGCGAGGCCGTAGGTTTTCAGGTCGCAGTTGATGCCCGCGCGGGGATGCTTCCTGATCTCTTCAAAGGCTGACCGAAGCGTGACAAGCCCGGAGGGATGATCCACCGCGTCGTGGGAGAGAACAAGCCCCGGACCGGGTACATCCCGTACATCCACTTCCACAAAATCGACGCCCAGTCGGATACCGGTGACGATTGATTCCAAGGAACCATCCGTCGTGCCTTCACAACCCGAGTGAGCGGTGATGGTTGGCTGGATCATGCGCCCTCCAAACAAGATAAAACGAAATTGACAAAGATACCAGGATAGATTACAATAATAGCGTAATGAAACCGGTTGTATTTGTACCTGATGGTAGTGTAAACTATTTTTTTTGACAATGCAAGGGTTTAGGAAAAGTTAATGAATAAACAAGTAAGGCTGGTCGATGTCGCCAAACTGGCCGGAGTATCCAAAGCAACGGCTTCGCGCGCGCTGGCGGGTTCTCCGCTGGTGTCCGACCAAACGCGCCGGAAGATTGAAGGCATCGCCAAGCAATATGGCTATGTGCCCAACGCGCTGGCCCGGGCTGTCGCCACCAAACGCTCCGGCATCCTGGGGCTGTGCATCTACCGAAAGGAGCTTCCCTATTTCGGCCATTCATTTTTCGGCCCCTTGCTTGACGGCGCGATGTTTGAAGCGAAGAAAAGAGGCTATCACATCGTGGTCACTGCCAGTGATCAGGATGACGATACCTTTGACGAGCATTTTATACAGGACAGCATCGACGGCGCGGTTCTGATATCCTTTTCGCCTTTGCCGGCTGTGCGGGAGTTCAGGCAGAGGCGCATCCCCCTGGTGCTGGTCAATGACCTGCTGGATACGGAGAATAACGCGTTTATTATTCAGGATGAATACGGCGGAGCGACAGCCCTGATGGATCATCTGTTTGCTCAGGGGCATCGGCAGATCGCCTTTTTAAGCGATCGCCTCAGCCATGTCAGCTATCATCTGCGCTATCTGGCCTATCTGCATGCCCATCACCGACGTGGCCTTTGTGTTTATAATAATCCGGCGCTGCCGCCTATGCCACACATTTGGGACGGGTACCCTCGTCCGGACGCGCAGAAACTAAGCCTGTTCGGGCTGACCCCCCATGATCTGGAAGGGACCCCTCTGATTACCCGGGGCGTTTTGCCGCAGGAGGGTACGCGCGCCGTGCAAGACCTGCTGCGCGCGGGTAACTTGCCGACGGCGCTGTTTGCCTCGGCCGACAGCCTGGCCATCGGGGCGATGCGCGCCCTGCACGAGGCCGGGATCAGGGTGCCGGAGGATATGGCTGTGGCAGGTTTTGATGATATCACGCTGGCTGACAGCGTCTGGCCGTCATTGACCACCGTGAAGGCAGCCCCCTTTGAAATGGGGCAGGCCGCCGTGCGCGAACTGATGGCGCAGATAGAAGACCCCGGCCTTGAACGCCGCATTTGCAAGGTTGATACCCATCTGGTCATTCGAAACAGCACATCAAACGCCTTATCGAAGAACCCTTGAAATCTACTCGCCCAATTGCCTGGTCAGGCTTGAAAACGCCTTCGTATCCCCAAGCAAGACAAACCCGCTGAGCGTATCGCCGATATAGAGCTTTTTCGCGTACTGAAACAGTTCGCTGTTTTCCATGATGTCACGGTGCAGCTGTTCCAGCGTATCCCGTGAAAGGTTCGCTTCCTCCACCATGCCGGCTGACGCAATCTGCGTGCCCATGGTTTTCACCAGATAGGGGGGCACCTTCATCACGCAGGGCTTATCACCGCCGGCGGCATTTTCTCCCGCTATCGCGCCCTGCAATCTGGCGATCGGCCACAGGCCATACCAGCGTGAATCCATGCTGGCGCAATCGCCCGCGGCATATATATTTTCTATGTTGGTCCGCATGTGGTTGTCCACAGGAATCAAGCGATCCACAAGGACACCGCTGCCCGCAAGATACTCGGTACGCGCGCGTACACCCGCAGAAATCAAGATCAGGTCAGCCCCAAACTCACTGCCGTCCTCAAGGCGAACGCCTGCCGCCCGGCCGCTTGGGCCCGCGTAAATCTCAGTGATCCGGGCATCCGTGGTTACATGCGTTCCTTCCTGTTCTACCTGCGCGGCAAACATCTGCGCGCTTCGCTCATCCAATTGGCGCATCATCAGGCGGGGCAGGCGCTCCAGTATAAAACTTTCATGCCCGCGCCGGTGCAGCGTATCCGCCGCCTCAAGCCCAAGAAGCCCGCCGCCGATGACAATGCTGCGGCGGGCTTTGTCGATTTGTGCCTCAATGCGCAGGGCATCCGCCATCGTCCACATCGTTTCCACGCCGGGCAGGTCGGCCCCTTTGATCGGCGGGATAAAGGAGCTGCTTCCGGTGGCCAGGATCAGCCGGTCGTAATGGATGCTTTCGCCGCCTTTCAGCAGCACCGCCTTTTCAGCCGGTATGATCCCAACGACCTGCTGGCGCAGCCGCAGATCAAAGCGATGGGTTTCGTACCACTGCGCGGGGTGCATGATCAGTTTTTCCGCCTTGGAAGGGTCTTCCAACACTTCGCACAGACGCTGGCGCAAGTAGGGAGGGTGGCTGTCCTCCGACAGGATGACGATCTTGCATTCCGGGTCCTTTGCCCGCGCCGCTTCGGCGGCAGACAGCCCGGCAATCGAGCTGCCGATGATAAGGATTCTATTGCTTGGCATAAATTTCTCTTTCTACTATAAAAAATTACGGCGACCGTAAAAAAACAGCCCTTTGGCAACCGCTTTGAGTTGCCAAAGGGCATACTCCTTGCCGGAGCAGGCCGGGCCGCTTTAGGATGCCTCGTCCGGCTCGGCGCTCTGTGCTTTTTTCAGCTTCATCAGCACTGTTTCCACCCGGGTGCCCGTCGCTTCCACCACGGTCATGCTGAAGCGGTCGGTACAGACCAGCGCCTCGGGGCTTTGCTGGGGGATATAGCCCAGCTGTTCAATAATATACCCGGCTACCGTGTCGGCATCCTCGGTATGAATGTCCAAATCGAAAATTCGGTTCAAATCGCTGACGGGCATGATGCCCTTGAGCATCACTTCTTCTTCGTTGATGATATGGTAGTCAGCGTTATCCCCCTCATCGTATTCATCCTGAATATCGCCGATAATCTCGGCAATCAGATCGTTGAGCGTCACCAGGCCGAGCACGCCGCCGAACTCATCGACGATGACAGCCATATGCTGCTTTGTCTTCTGAAAACGGATCAGCATGTCATCGGTGGACAGCGTATCGGGGACAAACAGGGCGGAGCGGACAATGGATTCCAGGCTTTCCCTGCCTTCACGCAAGGCTTCCTGGTGGATCAGCACATCCTTCAGGTGGACAATGCCGATGATTTCATCCTTTTCCTCCCGATACAAAGGCACACGGGAGTGGCGCTGGCGCAAAAGGAAGTCCAGATTTTCCGCCTGCGGCGCTTCCACGTCGATCATATCGGCGTCCACGCGGGGGATCATGATCTCCCGTACGGTGCGGCTGTCAAGGGACAGAACGCCCCGCATCATGTTGAACTCATCCATATCAATCGCGCCGTCGTTGTGGCTGGAATTGAGCAGCGCCTTGATTTCCTGCCTGGTCAGTTTTTCTTCTTTTTTGGAGAAATCGATGGGCGTCAGTTTTTTCAATAAACCGGTTGAGACATTGAGCAGCCAAATAAAGGGCTTGAAGGCCGTTTTCAACACGGAAATTGCCCCGGATGACATCAGCGCGTACTGCTCGGGCACCTGCAGGGCCAGCTGTTTTGGATAAAGCTCACCCAGCACCAGGGTAACATAGCTGATCAGCAGGGTCACCAGCAGGGTGGCCGCCGTTTCAGCGCCGGGCCCCATGCCGAATACGGGGGATAACAGCCCGACAAAGGACCGTGACGCCGAAGCGGAGTTGAAAAAGCCGCCGAAGGTGAT
>CAZYKQ010000100.1:0-7183 GCA_964648235.1 uncultured Christensenella sp.
CTTAGCAAATTATGCAAGATTTCCCTCCCGTATACAACACTCAGGCTTGGGGGTGGTTAGAAACAAAAAGCCGCAAAATCGTTGATTTTGCGGTGTTTTGGCACTCCCGGGCAGGGTCGAACTGCCGACTTTTCGCTTAGGAGGCGAACGCTCTGTCCACTGAGCTACGGGAGTTTATGCAGCATTTGGTGATAGGTCGTCCCGCACTTAGGAGGCGGGTGCTCTATCCACTGAGCTACGGGAGTTTATGCAGCCCATGGTGCGGGACCGTCCCGCACTTAGGAGGCGAACGCTCTATCCGGCTGAGCTACGGGGACAAGAACCTTGCGTATTTTAGCACAGCGGGGGCTTTGGCGCAAGGCAAACAAAGGGCCTATTTCTTGACAAAAAAGAGAGGGATCAGTATGATGTGGGTTGAGAAACGGAGGCTTTTTGACTATGCCGGAAAAGTTGACAATGGACAAGCTGACCGCGCTTTGCAAGGTGCGCGGCTACATTTTCGCGGGATCAGAAATATACGGGGGCCTGGCGAACACATGGGACTACGGCCCCCTTGGTGTTGAATTTAAGAATAATATTAAAAAGGCATGGTGGAAGAAGTTTGTACAGGAAAGCCGCACCAACGTGGGGCTTGATTCTTCCATTTTGATGAACCGCCAGGTCTGGGTAGCTTCGGGCCATGTCGGCAACTTTAATGATCCGCTGATGGATTGCAAGGCCTGCAAGGCCCGGTTCCGCGCGGATCAGCTGGTTGAGGATTTTGCCGCGAAATCAGGCGCGCCCGTGCGGGCCGACGGATGGAATAACGAGGAGCTGGAGGGCTATATCAAGGAGCACGCCGTTCCCTGCCCGATATGCGGAAAGCACGACTTCACGGGGATCCGCAAGTTCAACATGATGTTTAAAACCCATCAGGGCGTTACGGAGGATTCGGCGGCAGAAATCTACCTGCGCCCGGAGACCGCGCAGGGCATCTTTGTCAACTTTAAAAACATTGTCCGCTCCACCCGTCGCAAACTGCCCATGGGCGTATGCCAGGTGGGCAAGAGCTTCCGCAACGAGATCACGCCCGGCAACTTCATCTTCCGTACACGCGAGTTTGAGCAGATGGAAATGGAATTTTTCTGCAAGCCCGGGGAAGATCTGGAATGGTTTGACTATTGGCGCGGCTTCTGCCGCGACTGGCTGCTGAGCCTCGGCATCAAGGAAGAAAACCTGCGCCTGCGCGACCATAAGGCGGAGGAGCTGAGCCACTATTCCAAGGCGACGACTGACTTTGAATTCCTCTTTCCCTTTGGCTGGGGCGAGCTTTGGGGCGTTGCCGACAGGACGGACTTTGATCTGAAGGCTCATGAGGCGACGAGCGGCGAGAGCATGGAATACATCGATCCGATCACCAACGAACGCTTTATTCCCTATGTGGTGGAACCCTCCGTTGGCGTGGAGCGCCTGGCGCTAAGCTTCCTGTGCAATGCCTATGAGGAACAGGAGCTTGAAAACGACAGCCGCGTGGTGCTGCATCTGCACCCGGCGCTGGCACCCTACAAGGCGGCCGTGCTGCCGCTGCAAAAAAACAAATTGGGCGAAAAAGCCCTGGCTGTCTATGAAGATTTAAGCCGCTACTTTATGGTGGACTATGACGAAACAGGCTCCATCGGCAAGCGATACCGCAGACAAGACGAGATCGGGACGCCGATGTGCGTCACGGTGGATTTTGAAACCGAGGAGACCGGCAGCGTCACCGTTCGTGACCGCGACAGCATGCTCCAGGAGCGTGTGCCGTTGGTTGAGTTGGTGGATTATATTGAGGGGAAACTTCGGTTCTGACCGCGCCAATGGCGCTGTAAAGGGGAAAAATCATGACAAATGATCCGTATCAAACGCAGGGACAGGTGCGCCGCAGGCGCTCTGAGCGGCACGCGGGTGCGGCTGCTCCAAAGCAGCCCGAGATGAAGGCGGCCTACCAGCCAGATGAAACGGCCCCGCTGCCCTTGGGCAGCGAGACCCGGGCGGTGCCTCCGCAGCATATGCCGCAGCGCGCGCCGGTTCGGGCGAGCTATGATCAGGACAGCTACGCCGCTCCCGCGCCCAGGCGCTTTGACGACGACGATTATGAAGATGACGATTACGACGCGCCGCGCCTGTGGCCGAAGCTTCTGGCCCTGGTGCTTGGCCTTGCGCTGATTCTTTCAGCGGGCATTTACTTCCTTGTGCCGGAAAACAGCGACGGTATTCTGGGGACCGTACGCGGGGCGCTGGGGTCCGCAGTGGAAGGGGCCAAGGGCTTGGTCGGCCTGGCGGAAGACAAGAAACCCACACTGATCAAGTTTGAAACGCCGGATGCTGTCGGCCAGCTGGATGTGCGTACCGTCTTTACCTTCACAGCCGATATGCCTGTGGACAGCGTGCGCATGATGGACGAGGTTGGCAACGAAGTCATAGGACAGCTGGCCAAGATTGACCCTCAGGGGACGGTATGGACGCTGAGCGTTGTATTTGATGAGCCTTTTAACGGAGTGTTCCGCGGCGATATGCTGGTGAAGGACACCTGGTATCCGGGGGACAAGCAGATCCGCTTTATGACGGCCGAGGCTACACCCGCTCCTGAGATGGAGGATCTGTTCACCCCTACAGAAGAGCCCGAGCTTTCGCCTGTGGGCGATGCGTCGGCTTCTTTTGCTGCGATGCTGCCCGAGGACGGGCTTGAGGATACGGCCGCCTTCTCAGAGGTACCCGATGATCTTCCCGAGGATGTATTTGTTGTCGGTGATCCGGTTGATACTTTTGCGGATGATGACGCCGGGCTGGAAGAATCAGCGGATCAGACGCCGAATGGGCCTGATGCGGGAACGACAGGGCTGACGGCCCAGGAGCCCGCACAAAATGCCGAACCCTTTGTGGTATTGCGGACGACGCCTGACACGCAGCCCATCCAGACGGCGCAAGAGCAGGAGCCGGTCGTGCTTGACGAATGGGACGAACCCGCGGATGACTCCCTGCTTGCTGCGGATAACACCGTTACTGAGGACATTGTACCGGATGACGAACCTTCCGTGGAGGAGGGGGACGCGGCGGACAATGCCAATGAGAACGCTTCCGGGCAAAGCGAGTGGGATGAGATCTCGCCTGAGGATCAGCCCGCACAGACCGTTTCCGCCGCGGAGACCGACGAAACAGCGGCAATGCCTAAACTGGCGATGGAACCGGATGAATCAGCCCTGCCCTCCAAGCTGAAAATCAAGGATGATGTATACGAGAAGGCCAAGAAGGTGAAGGCCCTTGAACGCGGCTTGTCCCTTGACCTGCCGGGGCCGGGCAGCTATGTCAGCTATGAAGGCGGCGTGTTCACCTTCCGCGGTGATGCTTTCCGCGGCAACGCGTCCTTCGGTACGGCAGATATGCCCTTGCAGCAGTTATCGGTTCTGTGGAAGGCGCCTCTGGGCAGCCTGCGCACGGGGGAGGGAACCCTGTATGGCCTCGGATGGACGGGCCAGCCTGCCATTGTCAAGTGGTCGGTGGAACTGCGCCAGATGATGAACATCACGGAGGCCAAGAAAGATGTCAAGGCACTCAAGGAGGTGATCGTCGCCGGTCAGGATGGCAAGATCTACTTCTTTGATTTGGGCGACGGGGTAGCTACCCGCGAGCCGATAGACGTGAAATACCCGCTGAAGGGCTCTGTCTCCCTGGATACGCAGGGCCGGCCGATGCTGGCTGTGGGTCAGGGCGTTTCCAAGCTGCCGGGGAAGACAGGGCCTATCGGCCTGTACCTCTATGAGCTGATCGGTCAGAAGGAATTGATGTTCTTAAACGGCCGCAAAACCAATAAACAAAGCCAGTACTCCACCAACGGCGCCTTTGACGGGACGGCTTTGTTTGACCGCAACACCGATACCATGATTGTGGCAGGCGAAAACGGCCTGTTGTATACGGTGGCGCTGAACACAGTGTTTGATTACATCGATCAGCAGGTCATCAAGGTGAACCCGGTGATTACCTATCTGAAGAGCAAATCAGGCACCCAGCAGGACATGTCTGTCAGCAATGAAGCCAGCGTGGCGATGTACGGGAAATATGCTTTTATGGCCGACAGGCAAGGCATCATCAAGGCTGTCGATACGGACAGCATGCTGACCCAGTGGGCCTTTGACGCGGGGGACAACACAGACGCCACCCCGGCCCTAGGCTTTGATGAGGACGGAAGCCTGGGCCTCTATACCGGCACAACAGTGTATACCCGCAGCAAGAAGGCCGCCGCGGCGACGATTCGCCGGCTGGACGCCTTGACCGGGCGGGAAGTATGGAAAAACGAAATCCCTGCCAAGTACAGCGACGATGAGCGCGCGGGCGTAAAGGCCAGCCCTGTGATTGGAGAGAAGGGGCTGGATGACCTGGTGATCTTTACAGTCAACCGGACAAACGAGGGCAAGGACGCGACCGTCTATGCCTTTAACAAGCAGACGGGCAGCGAGGTTTGGAGCTTCCAGCTGGGCAGCCCGACGGTATCCTCCCCTGTGGCGGTCTATACCTCAAGCGGCGAGGGCTATATTGTCCAGGCTGACGAGAAGGGAGTGCTCTACCTGCTGAACGGGCAGACCGGTGATCAGCTCCACACCCTGGAACTGGGCGCCAGCATCGACGCTTCCCCCGCCGTATATAATGATGTGCTGGTCATCGGCAGCAACGACAAGGACAACTGCTACCTCTACGGCATCCGCTTGGAGTAAGGAGCGATTCAGCGCCTTCCTGTACGTGAGCGAAAAAACTGAATGAACCCAAGGCCGATATCATTCTTTTGACTGGTATCGGCGTTTTCTATTAAGATGAAGCAGGCTAAAAGGCGATGACACGCCGGGGATTACGACCCGGTGCTGGGCCGCCGTCCGCTCATTCAGTGCAAGGATCCGAAAGAAGATCTTCATGATAAAAATAAGCCTGTTTTGAATAAAATAAGAATCTATCCTTGGTTTTCCCCTGGGTATTGTGGTAGAATAAATGAAAATTCACTAGGGCATGCGGTCCCCGTACGGGGAGACGCAACAAAGGCTTCAGCAGCCGAACTGCGAGGAAGAGGGGGCGCTGCACTCTTTTGCTTTCCGACGGGAGGTTAAAAACACGTTGCTGCCGGTAATCATCAGATGCAAAGGGCTGTGCGGCGGATGCAATGATTCCTCTCCCTGCCCTTCCTTGCGGCTGAGAAATACACGTCCATCCCCGGCGCTATGCTTTTGTGCGCGAAACCATGCACAGCTTTGCGGAGATTGCGGACGGCAAGCACGCCAGGATCCCGGAGGGGCTGCTCCTCAACGCGGGCGCCGTCGATGAGGGGACGGCCCGCTTCAGACAATCCATTGGCTGAGCACACAATCGCAAGCAGGCTGAACCTGCGGAACATCACGCCGCGCGCCGGTGGTGCGCGTTGAGGTCAGTACCTAGGATGAGGAGGAAACAGATCTATGAACAAACGGTATATTGTAGCGCTTGACCAGGGGACGACCTCTTCGCGGGCAGTGGTGTTTACACCGGAAGGCAGCATTGTCAGCTCGTCCGCGATAGAATTCAAACAGCATTATCCCAAGCCCGGCTGGGTGGAGCACGACCCCGATGATATCCTCTCCACGCAGGTGGAGTCCCTGCGGGCGGCGGTGCGAAAAGCAGGCATATCGGCCGGTGAGATCGCGGCCATCGGCATCACAAACCAACGAGAGACCACCATTTTATGGGAGAAGGCCAGCGGAAGGCCTGTCCATCGCGCGATTGTCTGGCAATGCCGCCGTACGGCCGGCTATGTGGACAGGATGAAAGCGGCCGGCTATACCGAGATGATTCGGGAAAAAACCGGCCTGGTGGCAGATGCTTATTTTTCGGGGACCAAGCTTCAATGGCTGCTGGACAACCTGGCGCTGAGGGAGCGGGCGGCCAGGGGCGAGCTGTGCTTCGGCACAGTGGACAGCTATTTGGCCTGGCATTTGATAAAAGGCCATCCCCATGTGACGGACGCGACCAACGCCGGGCGCACGATGCTGTTCAACCTGGCTGATCAGCAGTGGGATGAGGAACTGCTTGCGATCATGGATATTCCGCGCGAGGTGCTGCCGCAGGTAGTGGATACATCCCGCATCGTCGGGATGCTGGATGAGGAGATATTGGGCGCGCCCATCCCGGTGGCAGCGCTGGTGGGCGATCAGCACGCGGCGCTGTTTGGCCAGGCCTGCATTGAAACCGGAATGGCCAAGAACACCTACGGCACCGGCTGTTTCATGTTGATGAACATCGGAAACGAATTCCGGCTGTCGCAAGCCGGCTTGCTGACCACCATGGCCTGGCGGCTGAACGGCAAGCCCACCTATGCCTTTGAGGGCAGCGTTTTTATGGGCGGGGCGGCCATCCAGTGGCTGCGCGATGAGCTGAAACTGATAGAACACGCATCCGACAGCGAAAGTATGGCCCGCTCGGTGTCCAGCTCGGGCGACTGCTACCTGGTGCCCGCCTTTACGGGCCTTGGCGCGCCGTACTGGGATATGTATGCCAGGGGTACGCTGGTGGGAATGACGCGCGGCACAGGCGCCGCGCATATTGTGCGGGCGGCCTTGGAATCGATTGCCTATCAGTCAAGCGACCTGCTCGGCGCCATGACCAAAGACGCGGGCTGCAAGCCGACGAGCCTTCGGGTGGACGGCGGAGCCAGCGCCAACGGGTTTTTGATGCAGTTCCAGTCAGACATTATGGATATGCCGATCATCAGGCCCGCGGTGCTTGAGACGACGGCGCTTGGCGCGGCGCTTCTGGCCGGCCTCGCCGTGGGGGTCTACCCCAATATCACGGCCACCGCAGCGGGTTGGCATGCGGATTCCGCTTTCGAGCCGCAGATGGGTGACGCAGACAGGGAAAAAGCCCTGGAAGGCTGGCGGCGGGCTGTTGGGGCTGCGCTTTACTGGGCGAAGGAAAGATAAAACCAATTCAGACCGTTAACACATTGTCGCGCCGAAATATTCGGCGCGACAATGCTGTAAAGCGTTCAATTTGTATTGCTGTGTCAGATTATGGGATTGCCCTTGCTGATTCTGCCCGGCGGCCGATCCGCCAGGATGGAAGTGCTTTTTACTTTATTTTTACAACATTTGGCCGGGGAGATCAGTTAGCCTCGTAGGCAACCATGCCGCCGGAAATATAGGGCATTGTG
>CAZYKQ010000101.1:0-7046 GCA_964648235.1 uncultured Christensenella sp.
TTCAATTCTTCCGACGAAACACTCCCCCATCAATACAGGTAATACATAATAGCCATATTTTCGCTTAGCATGCGGCACATAGATTTCCCAGGTATAGCTGAAATCAAACAGCGCCTCCATCAGCTTCCTGTCCCATATCATATTATCAAGCGGAGCGATCAGTTCGCATCGGGACGTGTACGCTTCCCCCGACCTGGCCATCTCCATCAAAGGCTCGTCGCCGGACAGCATATAAAGGGTATCCTTCAAACTTTTCACATTGACAGCCCGTATATCCCCCGCTTTCATCAGTGCGTCAAAGGTTTCGTTTCTCCGCATTGATTTAAAATCAGGGAAACCAAGCCAGGCGGCGGAGGCCTTGTTCCACAAAAGGCCGACAGATCCGATGCGCCTTAACAGCAAAAAGCGGTATAGCTCGGCCTCCTCCTCAAAACCGGATGGGGCAATTGTCAACTCCTGCGGTATACAACGCTCGATCAATTCATAATACTTTGTTGTCCCCCGTTTATGGTGGATGCCCAACCTGCCCGCGTAGTAAAGATGCTCCAACACTGCGCGTGACAAGCGCGAAGGGCCCCAAAACCAATGTACTTTATCATCGGCATCAATATCCTTGGAACACAGGGGCCCGCGCTTTTTGATCTCCTCAATCACTACGTCCCGGGCAGAGCCGATCTGCTCATGGCTCCGCATCCATCCCCCGCGTATATCCCGCATATAGGAAAAATAGGGCCAATCTCCCGCAGGGAAGATGCACAGCTCTTTATCAAAATAATCAACAAGGCGGCGCTTCCGATAGAGCAGGTCGTTCAGTACCTGCTTGGTATAACCGGCGACACGGGATTGCAGCACCAGATCGGCGTTGCGCCCACATACATCGATGGGATCAAACTGTATGCTGCCTGCCTGGCAAATGAAATCATATACCCCTTCACTGCCTTCAAACTTACGCGCGCCCAGCAACCCATGTTTGAGCAGCAAAAAGCGCCGGGCCTGCTGTTTTGTAATAACTATTTCCGTCATAACGCCTTCCCGCATTGGTGGCAGACCTTCGCTTCTTCATCATTAAAGTACCCGACAATCGGCGCAGCGCACCATGACCCTGCTGCGCTCTATCCCCTTTTCCCTTCTCCATGCGCTTTGAATGCCCCGACAGCAAGCAGAACCATTCCGACAAGGGCCCAGACAAATGAGTCCACATACAGAGTATGCTCGCGGATCTTAGAACCGTAAAAAAGGGGAGAAAAACAAAATAAACCCGCTCGCGCTCAAAGTCATTCAGCCATAGCACATCATCATACGCTCCGGCTTGATCTCACCACGCTTTTTGGATCCATCCAATTCCCTGTGCCGCCCTCTTGCTCCGCTGATGGCTATTCCATCATATGGCCCCCCTCCTATCGTGTCAACAGCTTGAAAAGCCAAAAGGGATTGTATCCCATTCACGCTTATGATATGATTTGTGTATCAACAGCACCATCGACCGACAAGCTTAAGCATTTTCGATTTCCCCGCAGTAGCTATGATCCTATCCATTACTTTTAGGGAGGAAAATGAGATGAAGGTCATGATCTATCCGGATCGCTGTAAGGGCTGCGGACTCTGTGAGGGCATTGCTCCTGCCTTCTTTCGTGTAGACGATTATCATCAGGCTCAAGTCGTTATTCAGCCTGAAAACCCATATCCTGAGGTGCAGGAAGCTATTGCGCGTTGCCCAATGGATGCCATTGCTCTCTTGGCTGATTAAGGAGGCAAAGAATGAATGCTATTTTAATCAAGCGGGTCTATGAACTGCCTTCAGACAGTGATGGATGCCGTGTTCTGGTTGACAGGCTTTGGCCGCGTGGTCTGAGTAAAGAGCATCTGCACGCTGATGAATGGCCAAAGTATATCACCCCTTCAACTGAGATTCGAAAAGCCTTTGGCCACAAGGAAGAAAATTTTGATACCTTTAAAGTAGCTTATCTGACTGAACTGGACAATAACCCACAAAAAGACGAGTTCCTTCATTTGGCTAGGGAACGTCTGAAGGAAGGCAATTTTACCCTTCTTTATGCTGCGGCAAGTGAAACCATTAATCACGCTGTTATTCTGCGTGACTGGCTGAAAGCACATATTTAACCACTTCACAACTAAAATGCCCCTGCCGCTATGGGTTCAAGCAGCAGGGGCATTGATTGACTTAATTGTTTTATACCTTGGTCATTAGAGCCAGAGCCACAAAATTGAGAATAAACAGCCCAGTAGATACCCAAATAACGGGAGATATCTCTCTTGCTTTCCCACGCAACACTTTAACCAAGCAGAAGAAGATGAAGGAAGCCGCGATGCCATAAGAAATACTGTAACACAGCCCCATGAAGATACCGGCAAAGAAAGCGGGCAGAGCATCATCCATATCCGCCCATTTGATCTCCGCAAAGGAAGCCAGCATCATGACGCCAACGATTACCAGAGCGGGCGCAGTGGCCTGCGCAGGTACGATTCCAATCACTGGAGCCAGCAGGATGCTTAAAAGAAACATTCCCGCCGTGGTTAATGATGTCAAGCCTGTACGACCGCCAGCGCCTATCCCGGCGGCGCTTTCAACATAAGTAGTGGTATTGGATGTACCAAATACCGCTCCAATGGAGGTAGCAACTGAATCTGCAAACAACGCCTTATCCATCTTGGATTTGAAACCGCTTGAGTTTTCAAGCGAATTCATGTCTTCATCATCAAAGATACCGGTTCTGCGGCCGGTTCCGATGAAGGTGCCAAGGGTATCAAAAGTATCAGACAGGCTGAAAGCAAAAATGGTCATCAGCACCAGAGGAATCTTTGATGTATCGCTGAACAATGACCCCAGACCTTGCTGGCCGAAGGCAGCACCAAAGGTGGTCCTCAGCTCGATAAAAGACTGACCAATGTTGCTGGCAATACCGATGCGGCTGATGTCTGTAACGCCAAAGGGAATGCCAATAATGGTGGCTGCAACAATGCTGATGAACACAGCGCCTCGCACCTTCAATACCACAAGCGCTGCCATCAGCAGCAGAGAGATAACCGCGAAGATAACGGCCGGGCTGTTGAACTCGACCAGCGCAGGAACAATAGCGCTGTTGGCCACAATGGTCCCACCCAGGTCAAGATATGTTCCCGGGTCAGCGGTGAAGCTCAGCAAACCAAGATTTTTAAGACCGATATAGGCAATAAAAATGCCAATACCGCCGCCGATTGCATTTTGTAAACTAAGCGGAATGGCCTTGATGATCATCTTACGCACCTTGGTAATCGTGATCAGCACATTGATCAGCCCGCACAGAAAAACCATGGCCAGCGCCTGTTGCCAGCTGAAACCTAGGGAAAACACAACTGTATAGGTAAAGAACGCATTCAGGCCCATGCCAGGCGCTTGAGCATAAGGCACGTTGGCGAACAATGCCATCACCAAGGTGCCAGCGACAGAAGCAAAGATAGTCGCCAGAAAGATAGCGCCTGCCGGGAATGGATTGTCCGGTGTTCCGGCCTGGGACAACATGGCCGGGTTAACAAACAGAATATAGGCCATTGCGAAAAATGTAGTCAAACCTGCGATAACTTCCGTGGAAACCCTGGTATTGTGTTCCTTCAGTTTAAAGAACTTCTCCATAAATACCTCTCATCAAAAATGAATAAATCTCCCTCAAAAAAGGCTGAACCATAAGAGGGAGAACAAGGACGGACGCATCATAGCACCAGGATAACCGAAAGTCAATATGAAAAACAATGAAATCATACGGATTTTCTCAAATAATGTTTATGTTATACAATGGTAAATTTTAGAAAAGCTAATACCTCAGCAAATATGACGGATCCTCTTTCAGAAGCTCCGCTGCCATGGCTCGTAAAGGTTTCGCCTGCATGACCCTAACATCCGCATCACCAAAGCGCTCCATCCTTACTATACGGTTTTTTAACGCAGGGCCTTCCAGCTTACTGAAGGTGTCCGATCCCAGGGGGGCACAGTGGCGGTATTGCGGCGTATAACAACGCTGCCGCTCATAATTGATGACATAAAGATCTGTTTTAACTGGTGAAATCGTTCCCTTTGCACCATCCCATTCCTCAATCCCATGGATATAGGTATTGCAGGTAAAGTTTACACCAATCAGCAGTATTTGGGCATTTCGCTCCCAAAGCCTATAATAAGCTCCGTCCTTACCGCAAGGAGTAATGATATTCTCCTCTCCTGCAACAAATGCTTTCGCATCCGCCCCACAGGCAGCTAAAGAATGTGTGGGATGCAAGGAGCGCACAACCCCCGGACGGTTACGGAACATATTAGTCAAAACGCCAACACAGCTTGGGGTATTAAGGACATCCATAACCGAAATTTCCTTTCCCACATGTTTCCAGGTATGGGCAGGAAGCACCAAAAGGCCAGGCTCCATGTAGGTCATCAGGGCATCAAGCACCGCATCACCTCGGCCGTCTACCTCACCAATGGACTTGTATGAAAGGTGAACCATTAAAGTGCCGGCAGGGTTAATACCAATGTCTTTCAACTGGGTCATAAGAGTTTTACGGGTGTGCATCTGCATCCTCCTGGATACTTATTGAGCAATTCTTTAGCTGCCCGCTGTTTGAATAATTCATTTACCAGAGCATAATAGCCGGAGCCCAATATTGAAATCTCAACTTGACAGTAATCAAAAAGATCTAACCTGCGCCAAAATGTTAGATCTTTTCAAGAATGGTAGCAACTTGCAGAGAATACCGTCAACACCTTGCTACAAAACCATTGATAGTTTCATCTCCCCGCCTGTACCGATATGTAGAGAGATGATACTATCACTCCCACTCAATGCTGGCCGGAGGCTTTGTTGTTACATCAAACAACACACGGTTGACCCCGCGTACTTCGTTGACAATACGACGGCTGATATGAGCCAAT
This sequence comes from uncultured Christensenella sp., assembly GCA_964648235.1. Classification (GTDB taxonomy): domain Bacteria; phylum Bacillota; class Clostridia; order Christensenellales; family Aristaeellaceae; genus UBA1038. The sequence continues at coordinate 4,916 of CAZYKQ010000101.1, forward strand.
ACATCATAAGGGATGCGTGCCCAGTCAGCGGTCATAAAATCGTCAGTGGTTACAGCGCGAATAGCAACGGCATGATCATAGCTGCGCTCATCACCCATGACGCCGACGGATCGAATGCCTGACAGCACGGTAAAGTACTGATTGATATCGCCAGCCAGGCCCGCATTCGCAATTTCTTCTCTGAGAATGGCGTCACTCTCGCGCACTAGATTGACCTTTTCCTTTGTCAAATCACCAATCACACGGATGGCCAGACCCGGTCCCGGAAAGGGCTGGCGGTTTACCATCTCCTGAGGCAGGCCAAGCAACAGGCCCAGCTCCCGCACCTCATCTTTGAACAGCATACGCAGGGGTTCAATCAAACTGGTAAACCCTAACTCCTTGGGCAGGCCACCCACATTGTGATGGCTCTTGATGACAGTAGCGCCCGGAACAGCACCCGATTCGATCACATCAGGGTAAATGGTTCCTTGAGCAAAATGGTCAAGTTGCCCCAGCTTCTTAGCCTCATCACGGAAGACAGCCACAAACTCAGCGCCGATAATTTTACGCTTCTGTTCAGGTTCACTGACGCCTTTAAGCTTATCCATAAAGCGATCCACCGCATCCACCGCTACAAGCGTGACCGGGAAGACACGCGTAAATACTTCCTTGACCATCCTCGGCTCATCCTTGCGCATGAAACCATGGTCAACAAAAACACAGTGCAGATTGTCACCGATAGCACGGTACAAAAGCGCTGCTACGACAGAGCTGTCAACGCCTCCGGAAAGAGCCAGAAGCACTTTCCCCTCGCCGACTGTCTCCTTGATATCCTCAACTGCGCGCCTGGCAAAATCAGACATCTTCCAATCGCCTTTGCAGCCGCAAACACTGTAAAGAAAGGCCTTTAGTATATCAGTGCCATGCTGGGTATGGGTGACCTCGGGATGGAATTGGAGGCCATAAAGCCTGCGGTCATGATGCGCCATCGCCGCGACAGGGCAATTTTTTGTACCGGAAATGGCAAAAAACCCCTCAGGCATTCGCTCCACCTGGTAGGTGTGACTCATCCAACAATCCAGCTGTTGCGGCAAGTCCTTAAATATAGCAGCGTCCGTATCGATCGATACCTTTTGCAATCCATATTCGCGCCTATCAGCTGCGGAGACTTGACCACCCAGCATATGGCTCATCAGTTGCATACCATAGCAAATCCCCAGCACTGGCACGCCCAGGTCAAACACCTCGGGGGCGCATTTCGGCGCATCCGCATCCAATACGCTTGACGGGCCTCCGGACAAAATGATGCCGGAGGGGTTCATCTCCTTGATATCATCAATAGATGCTGTGCAGGGCAATACCTGCGAAAGCACCTTTGCCTGGCGCACACGGCGTGCAATAAGCTGAGTATACTGACCGCCGAAATCTAAAATTACGATGCAATCTGCCACAGATGGCCTCCTTTATATCGTGATGAAAATAACTCGATCGTTATTCCTTGATGGTGCCGTCGGAATTGAACAAAGGCAGCTCTTCTAAAAAAAGTATATCCTTGCGGTTCTTTGCCTGGCCTTCTGCAAGAATAGCCATCTTGCCAATGACATGGCCACCCGCTTCATTGACCAGTTTTTCAACCGCCTTCAGAGATTCTCCCGTTGAAATAACATCGTCAACAATCAGCACTCGCTTGCCGCGCATATAATCAGCATCGTTTTGATCAATAAACAACATCTGTCGGTTGACCGTGGTAATGCTGGTCACTTCGGTGGAAAATACATTCCGCATGTACAGCTTTGGGGCCTTACGGGCAATCAGATAATGGTTTTCACTGTGCTGACGAGCCATCTCATATACAAGCGGAATGCCTTTTGACTCTGCTGTAATCAGCACATCATGTTCGGGCGCGATTTTGAGCAAATCGCGGGCGCAGGCCATTGTCAGTTCCACATCTCCGAAAATAACAAAGGCTGCGATTGACAGCTGATCGTTCACCGGGCAAATGGGCAGGTTTCGTTCCAAACCTGCCACTTTAATCTTGAATTCCATAATCATCCTCCAAAGGCAATTAAATGCAAGGCAGACTCTGCCCAAAACACACGAAAATACTATAAAGGGAGCCGCTCCCCTTGTCAATCATCCCTTGTCAATG
>CAZYKQ010000102.1:0-6946 GCA_964648235.1 uncultured Christensenella sp.
ACAATAATGCCGGTCAGTCCCGTCAGGCTCCAGTTGATGGCCAGCAACATACCCACCTGCGCCGCCATTGCGCCGATGGTGATGGCAAAGTTGATGCCCATACCCGACACGATGGGGATGATCAGGCTGAGAATGATAAACAGATTGCGCACAACGCGGCTCATAATCTGGTAAAGAATATCATTCATAGGTCTGCCTGAAATGATCGTAAAGGTGATCGAAAGGATCAGGAAAACATAGGTAACGATGTACTCCTTAAAATGCTTTCCTGCGTCAAATTTGCGGTTGCTTATTTCATTCACGTCCCTTACCTCCTGCCTGTGTCAGCGCATAGAGTATAATGCCGTTGGAAATCAGGATACGCATGACCTCGGACAGGCCGCCTACGTCGATCATGGCGTTGGCCACCTGAATACCCATCGCCAACACTCCCTGGAAGAGAAAAGTACCCAGAATTACATGGTAAACCTTAGCCTTGGCAACAGTCGCTCCTCCGATCAGGATGGCGCTTGCGGCAATGAATCCCATCTGCTGCGGACCCGTGTATAGCTGCATAAAGCCAAAGGACTGTGAGTAGACAATGATGCCAACGGCTGCGATTACAGTGGACAATGTGGTTCCGATCACACGCATTTTATCCACATTGATGCCCGATGCCGTAGCAAAGGCAGGATTGCCGCCGGCAGCCAGCATGGCGACACCTGTTTTACTGCGCTCATAAAGGAACATGATCAGGCAGGAGAGCAACAGAAACATCAGCAGGCCTGTGGGGACCGAAATGCCAAAGATTCGGAAACGCAGGAAGTTGTCCAGCAGGCCTCCGAAAGAACTTCCCATATTGTGCATCGTACGCAAGCCCGTACCAAGCGCCCAGGTCAATTTGGGGTTTCGGAAGGGCAGCACCATCCAGGCGATGCAAAAAAGCGATACATAGCTGAAGCCCACATAGGTGGACACCGTCATCTCGCTTCCCTTTAGGCGGTTTAGCAGCAGGCCATAGCCCCATCCGACAGGAACTGCCATCACGATGCCCAGCAGGACCGCAAAGATAAAAGCGGGCCAGCCGGTCATATTGTTTTCCATCGCAATCAGCGTGGACAGCAAGCCCGAAATAATACCGATGGGCATGCCCAAGTTAAGTGAAATGCCGCTTTGGATACCCGGCAGCATGGCCAGGACCAGTACGCCATACATACCCAGGCGCTGCAGTATATTGCTGACCATGCCCGGAAGGGCTACGTTATACAATCCTGCCAGTACCAGCAACAGCACAAAGAATAGAAGAATTACAAAGCGCGGCATGCCAAGCTTTGCCGTGGCCTGTTTGTAAAACAGCACCGCCAGACCCAGCACCAGGAGGCCAAATCCAATGTACAGCATATTCTCAGCGCCTCGCAGCAGCTTCATGCGGGAGGCTTCACCCTTATCCAGCACGGTGACTGCGCCGTTTTGAAGGCTTCGATCATAAATGCTTTCAAAACTATCGCCCTTGGCACGAACAGCCTCACTGATCTGGCGCGATGACAAAGCGACCAACTCTGGCGGCAGCAAGGGATCTAGATTTGATATTTCGCTCTGTAGCGCCTCAAGCGGCGCTTTGGTATCCGCTTCCAATGCGCGGACAGCCATGCTGGGTACAAAACCTGTCAGATCGTCAATCACAGGCCGTACCGCATCCTCAGACACTGGAGCCGCCGACTCTTCTGCCGCCGTTTCCTCAAAAGCAGGAGTTGCCGCATCCTGCTTGGACAGCAGGAAGGCCTGCTCCTCTGCGCGAAGGGCGGCATAATAAACGGCCAATTTCTCATCAAGGGCGGTGATGGCTTCGCCCAGGCCATCTGAATCAAGGGTATAAAGGCGCTCCATTTGCTCAGCTGCCTCCGTGCGTGCCAAAGCTTCCTGCGAGGCCACATAAGCCGAGCGCTGGTTACGAGTCATCCCCTGAGCCTTGGCGTAATCATAAGCCGCGTCGCTGGCATCCTTCAACAGTTTGTCAGAAATTGGGCGGGCTGCCGCTGACATGACCGAATAAGCACGCATTTTGTTGAGAGTTTCAACTGTCCCCGGATTACTGCGTCCGCTCAGCCCGTAAAGACCGGTACCGATCAGCCCCAGAGCGATGGCGAATATGAGGGCAGATGATATGATCAGGCTTTTTTTGATCTTCATGCGATCTCCTCCCCAATGGCAATGCCGCTCATGGCCAGGCCAAAGTCTTCATTGCTGTCGGATGGCTTTAATATGGCAGAGACCTTGCCCTCCGTAACGATGGCAATACGGTCACAGATGCTTTTTAATTCCAATAGCTCGCTTGAGACCATCACGATGGTCAGTTTCATTTCCCGGTTGAGGCGAAGAAGGGTTTCAATGACCAGCTGCTTTGCGCCGATGTCGATGCCGCGCGTAGGCTCTGACACAAATAAAAATTTCGGATTTAGCGCAAGCGCTCTGGCAATGCAGACTTTTTGCTGGTTGCCTCCCGACAGAGTTCCCACCCACTGCTGGGTCGAGGTTGCGCGGATATCAAGTTCCTTCATCATCCTTTGCGCAGTTTCCCTGATTTTGGAAGTATTCTTTAATCGGAAGGGCTTGGCGGTCAGAAAATCGCCGTTGATTTGCATCGCAGAGAAAGCAATATTATCCTCGATTGCCTGATCCAACAGGAGGCCGACACCGCGTCTATCCTCAGATACCATGGCCATGCCTTTCTTAAGGCTGGAGCGCGGCTGGTTCAGAGGGATCTTTTCTCCAAAGAAACTCACATTGCCATCTGAGGGATAAATGCCCATGATGCCATTGGGCAGGCCGATTTTCCCCTGGCCTGCCAAGCCGCCTATGCCGAAGATCTCCCCCTCGTAGACATCCAGATCCAGACCGCTCACCCGCTCACCCGGCATATCCACATAAAGATCGCGCACGGATAGCGCAACAGGAGCATCCTCGGGAAAGGATCGGGCATGATCGCTGACGGTGTCCGCGCCTTCACGTCCAACCATCAGCGCGGCCAGTTCACCTATGCTGGTATCGCTGGCTTTTTTAGTGGCCGCCAGTTTGCCGTCACGCAGTACAGTGACGCTGTCCGCGGCCTTCATCACTTCACCCAAGCGATGTGTGATGAAAATAATTCCTATGCCCTCCTCTGACAGCGCCTGCATCACGCCGATCAATATATCGGCCTCAGACTCCGTCAATACGGCGGTAGGTTCATCAAACACCAGTAATTTTACACCAGACTTATCGATTTCTCTGGCAATTTCCACAAACTGCATGTGACCGACCGGCAAGTTTTTGATTAGTTCGGATTCCGAAATCTTGATGCCGATTTTATCAAGCGCAGACCGAGCATCCTCGCGCATCTTGAGGTTATCCAAACTTTCCAGGTCATGACCCAGCACACGGCTGACTGGATTGGGACGGGAGATTTCGCGGTTGAGCTTGATGTTTTCCGTTACCGTAAAACCGGGAATCAGCATAAACTCCTGATGAACCATGCCGATGCCCTGATCGATCGCCTGATGGGGGGACTGAATATGGACAACCTGACCGTCCACTTTCACTTCCCCTTGATAGCCGCCCGTACCGACGATCACCGGCATACCGAACAGAATGTTCATCAGCGTCGACTTGCCCGCTCCATTTTCTCCAAGCAGGGCATGGATCTCCCCAGGCTTGATCCTCAGGCTGACATCCTTGAGCACCTGGTTATCCCCGTAGCTCTTGGAGATGCGGTTCATCTCCAGCACATATTCGCTCACGCGTCTTCCTCCTGTCGCAAAGGATAAATAAATACTTTACTCTTTTTCACGGCCAAAGCCCGCAGGGATGCCCCCGAGGGCTTTGTCTGTGCGTTTTTCAGTTGTTGATGGTGTGAAGAGGCCCCGCCGACCGCTCGGCGGGGCCTGAGCTTTTCAGATTACTGGGGCAAATAGTCCGCGAAGTTGATGTTATCAAACAGCAGCATGAAGTACTTTTCGTACACCTTGCCATTATCATCTTCGTAGTTGCTGAGGGTCGGCCCGTTGCTTACTTCCTCCAGGGAGATAGCAAGCTGCTCGGGATTTGTTTTTTCGGTGAACTCGCCCTTGATGTACTTGGTCGCGTAGTTGAACGCGCCGTTGATGATGGACATGTTCACAGGCGCGGCCCAGGTGGAGAAGCGCTCTTCAGCGTCATGCTCCTCGAGCACTGCGGCAGCCTTGGCGATGTAGGTCTGGATATCGCCGTAGTCTTCAGGCTCTACAGCCAGGCCCAGGGAAGCGGGGAAGCCATGGAAGGGGCTGGGGCAGCAGGGCAGCGGATAGAAGGCATTGGGCTGATCGAGGATGGCTGCCTGCAGGGCTTCCTGCATGCCGCAGTTGGTGCAGAAGAAGGCAACCTTCTTGCCGGCATATTCCTGCATAACCTTCGGAACGTCTTCCAGGATGAAGTTCTGAGCGCCAACCATACCGGCATCACCGGTGGGGTCGGGCGCGTCCCGTTGCACCAGTTCAATGCCGGCGCGGGCTGCTTCGTCCTTCATGATGTTGTAGCGGGCAACGATGGTTTCATAACCCATGTGGCGGGCAAATGAGTAGTGGATCAGCACTTCCGCGCCCCACTCACTGGCGGTCTCCACAATCTGCGCGCCGCCGTTGATCTCATCAACACCCATCACGACATCCGCTGCGGAGGTGATGGACTGGGGATCTTCGGCGGGAACGCCGGCGATCAGAAGGATGTCATCACGGTTCAGCTCGGTTTTAATCTGGGTAAAGGCAGCTGTGGCGCCCTGAACGGCCTGTACCATGATGATGGCCTTGACCTGCGGATCGGCCGCAAAGGCAAGGATCTTGCCGATGGTGGTTTCTACTTCAGCGGCAAATTTGTCAGGATAGGTATCGGTCACAACGATATCAGGATACTGCTCCTTGAGCTTTTCGGCTGCGCGGTACTCTTCCTCTCCTTGAGTTGTGGTGCCGGTGATGATGGCGATCTTATAGGGCTCTTCAGCCATCGCTGGCAACATCAGGGACAGTGTGAGCATCATTGCGAGTAACAGGACAAGGGTTTTCTTCATGCTTGGTTTTCCCCCTTCTATCATTCCGCCGGAATATAAAACACATCCGGCTGATGAGAAATATTTTACACGGATTCACACTCTTGTCAAGTCAATATTGCATATTTCAATACGTAAAAATTCATTTTGGACACGTTTCTCATCATTTTTTATTTGTTTTCATAAGCTTTTCATATAAAATTGCAATCAAAATAAGCGTTCATGCCGCAAATCTTCCGTTTTTATAATTATTCGATTACTTGTTAGCTTATGCTAAATCACACAAAGCAGAGGGCGCGCTGTCCGCCTTCACTCCTTTCAGAAAGATACGGATGCTTTGCCCCAAACAGGATAGCTATATCATTCCACAGAGTGACAATCCACCGAAGAGTATGATGGTAAAAAGATGCCGCGCGATTCTCTCCGGATATTCTGTCTCTTAAAACAGGTTTTCCCACTCCGATGTCCGTATTGCGGCTAACTCACCACAGCCCTCGGCCTAAAGAGAAATAATATAGCTTCCTGTTATTGATACATAATGACTTTTTAGGGCTTGACCGCCTCCGCTTGTCTGCGCATCGTTCAAATCACCGCTCAGTGCTTGATGTATTTACACTCCAAACGATATATTGATGTCTCTGGCGGATTGCGCCATCGGGCCATCCCACAACACGGGCTTTGATACTCCAGCCACATCCTTCAGCGGGTTTGCCACAATCTCGCGCCCACGTACGGCCATGGTGACGCCGTAACGATCGTCCTTGATCATGCGGGCGGCGTGGGTGCCAAACTCGGTGGACAGCACGCGGTCATAGGCGCAGGGGGTTCCGCCGCGCTGAACATGGCCGGGCACCACCGTGCGGGCCTCCACACCGCTGAGTTCCTGCAACTGGGTGGCAATGCGGTGGCTGATACTGTGGTAAGGGCTGTCAGCCCGGGCAGCCTCGCGCTTCTTTTTTTTCATTTCGCTCTCATCCTGATCCATAGCACCCTCCGCCACGGCGATGATGGTAAAGAATTTTTTCTGGAAGATCCGCTCGTTGACCGCCTCGATCACCTTACTGATATCATAGGGGAATTCAGGCAGTAAAATAACATCAGCGCCGCCGGCAACGCCCGCGTAAAGGGTAAGCCAGCCGGATTTGTTGCCCATCAGTTCAATGACCATCACGCGTCCGTGGCTGTCAGCCGTTGTATGGATACGGTCAATGACATCGGTAGCAATCTCTACCGCGGTATGAAAGCCAAAGGTGAAGTCCGTCCCCGCGATATCGTTGTCGATGGTCTTGGGCAGTCCGATGACATTAAGGCCCTCCTCTGAAAGCAGCGCCGCCGTCTTGTGCGTTCCGTTCCCGCCCAGGGTGACCAGGCAATCCAGCTTCATCTGTTTATAGTTGCGCTTCATCTCGTCGATCTTGTCAAAGCCCTGGCTGTTGGGGCCGCGCATTTCGCTGAAGGGCGTACGGCTGGTGCCCAGGATGGTGCCGCCGCGCGTCAGAATGTTGGAAAACTGTGATTGCTCCATTTGCACATAGTCACCCTCGATCAGGCCTCGATAACCGTCCCGTATCCCGATGATCTCCGTATCAAACAGGTGATAGCTGGCCCTGACCACGCCGCGGATGGCCGCGTTGAGCCCCGGGCAGTCCCCGCCCGCTGTTAAGATGCCGATCCTCTTTTTCATGCTTGTCCTCCTGGGAAAATTATTTTCCTGATAGCTTATCCCCCTCCCCTTTTCTGCGCTTACCTTCGTAACCGGATGCTGAAAGGTCAAGGGATGAATACCGTATCGCAGCCTTTGCGTCAGATAATCATGACGAAAGAAAGGAGCCGTGGAATGCCTGGAAAAGAAAGAATAACTAAAAGTATTAAGTGGATTAAACAAGCGGCTGCCGCGATCGATCAGACTGC
>CAZYKQ010000103.1:0-6885 GCA_964648235.1 uncultured Christensenella sp.
GGAAGGAGGCCGGGATGCCGCGGTCGCTCATCACGACGGTGATCTGGTGGAAGCACTCGGGCAGCAGGGTCCAGAAATCCCAGTTGTTCTGCGCGCTGCGCCGGCCGGTCCTGGGATCGCGCTTGACGGCGCGGTTGAGATCGGAAAAGTTGTGCACGTCGCGGATGAAGAAGGTGGGGGTGTTGTTGCCCACCAGGTCCCAGTTGCCTTCTTCCGTATAGAACTTGACGGCTACGCCGCGGATGTCGCGCTCGCAGTCGGCGGCGCCGCGCTCGCCGGCCACCGTGGAAAAGCGCAGGAACAGGTCGGTCTGGGCCCCGGGCTGCAGCACCTTGGCCTTGGTATAGCGGGATACGTCATGGCTGACGGTCAGCTTGCCGTAGGCGCCCCAGCCCTTGGCGTGCATGCGCCGCTCGGGGATCACCTCGCGGTTGAAGTGAGCCATCTTTTCCATCAGCCATACATCCTGCATCACCACCGGGCCGCGCGGCCCCGCCGTGATGGAGTTTTCGTTGTCAGGTACGGGTGCTCCTACTTCGTTCGTCAGCTTTTTGAAATCGTCCATGTTTCTCCTCCTTTTAATCTATGGTGATCAGGGTAAGGGATCGACCTTACTCTCCTGTCAAACCCTCACAGGGAAGCGCGGATCATCAGCAGGATCCACAGGTACATCAGCGTTTTGGGCAGCATCAGCATGCCCAGCTTGCGGTTTTTCCCAGCCCACAGCGCCACGGGCAGGTAGAACAGAAAGCTGAGGATCACCGCGGGCCCCACGCAGGCAAGCGGCGCGAGCAGCGCCGCGTGGTCAAGGTACAGCGCCGCGCACATTGCCCCCAGGGCAATGAAGGGAAGGTTGCGGATAAGCGCCCAGCGAAAAGACGGCGAGGGACTGACCCACTCGTTTCCCTTTGGCAGGCAGAGCAGCACGCGCACAGCGGCCAGCGCGTAGAGGATGCCCGTGCCCCCCTCGTAGCCGGACAGGCCGTAGGCCCTGAGCCCGTAGTGCCACAGCAGCACATAGAAAACGGTCATGGTGATCGAGGTGATCTGCTTGCCCCGGCCCAGGGCCGCGGCCCAACGCGTTTCATCCCCCCGCGTCACAGACAGTATCCGGGGCGCCAGGTGGAAAAGATCCCCGCCCACCAGGACGAAGGCCATCAACGCCGCCAGGCCGCGCAGAGGGCTATCCGTTTTAATAAAGGACAGAATGCCCAGCAGCGATGCCGCCGCCAGGTACAGCACATCAAAAATAATCTCCATCCTGCCAAAGACCCGGCCGGCGGAAGCCTTTGAAACGCCGGGTTCCTGTTTCGTCATGTTCTGTCTTTCCTCCGTCTTTTGCCCGGCTGTCCCGGAAATAAAAGAAAGGTTCCTTGTATTTCCCGCTCTCCCGGCTGACTGCGCATTCTGCTGATGGCCGCCGTGTATCGGCCGGTCGTTAATAGGACTCGTTTTCATTATGATAGCCGATCCTGCCCCCCCTGTCAATAAAAAACACAAATCTCCTGAGTTTTCATCGCGCATCGTAAAAAGTTGATAGTTTTCAGTAAGATATTCTATTACCTTTTGGGCGGTTTCCATTACAATATACACATCGAATGGCCGGAAACCCGGCCTTCAATATAAAAATTGGGAGGATCTACATGAAAAAGCTTCTTGCCCTGGTACTAGCGGCTGTTATGATGATGGGCCTGGTGTCCGTCGTTTCCGCCGAAAGCAAATCCCTCAACATTGGTGTCGCCATCTACAAGTATGACGACAACTTCATGACACTCTATCGCACCGAACTGGACAAATACCTCACCGAGATGGGCCACAACGTGACCGTCGTTGACGGCAAGGGTGACCAGGCGGAGCAGAACAACCAGATCGACACCTTCATCGCCCAGGGCGTTGACGTGCTGATCATCAACCTCGTGCAATCCACCGCCGCCGCCACCGTCATCGATAAGGTGAAGACCGCCGGCATCCCCACCGTGTTCATCAACCGTGAGCCCACCGCAGAAGACATGCAGCTGTGGGACAAGATCGCCTATGTTGGCGCCGATGCCCGCCAGAGCGGCACCTTCCAGGGTGAAATCATCGCGGCCACCGAAAACAAGGGCGACTTCAACGGCAACGGCACCATCGACTATGTCATGATCATGGGCGATCCGGAGAACGTTGACGCGCAGTACCGCACCGAGTTCTCCATCAAGGCGCTGGAAGATGCCGGCCTGAAGGTCAACAACCTGTTCCAGCAGCGCGGCGACTGGGCGCAGGAAAAGGGCCAGGAACTGGCCGCCAACGCGCTGTCCCAGTTTGGCAACGAGATCGACGTGATCTTCTGCAACAACGACGGCATGGCGCTGGGCGCTCTGCAGTCCATCGAGTCCGCCGGCCGTGTTGTCGGCAAGGATATCTACCTGCTTGGCGTTGACGCCCTGCCCGAAGTCGTCCAGCTGGTTCTGGAAGGCAAAGTCACCGGCACCGTGCTCAATGACCATGTTGGCCAGAGCCACACCGCGGGCGATGTCGCCATCAAGGCCGCCGCCGGCGAAACCCTCGAAAAGAACTACACCGTTGACTATGTGAAGGTTACCGCTGAAAACGCGGCCGACTTCCAATAAGACCTGACCCTCAGGGGTGTGCGCGCCCGATGGCGCGCGCACCCCTTTATCTCATTCGTGAAGGAGAATAGGCATGAGCGAATACCGCCTGGAGATGCGCAGTGTATCCAAGGCTTTTCCCGGCGTACAGGCGCTGGATCACGCCGAGTTAAAATTAAAGCCCGGCACTGTACACGCCCTGATGGGCGAAAACGGCGCGGGCAAGTCCACCTTGATGAAGTGCATGTTCGGCATCTACAAGATGGACGAGGGGGAAATCCTCTACGAAGGAAAACCCATTCGCATTGATAACCCCTTGCAGGCGCTCCTTCAGGGCATCGCCATGGTGCACCAGGAGCTGCAGCCGATCCCCGAGCGGTCGGTGGCGGAAAACATCTACCTGGGGCGCTACCCCATCAAGCGGGTGCTTGGCGTCCTGCCGATGGTGGACCATGAAAAGATGTTTCAGGATACCAAAACTTTGCTGGAAAAGGTCCGCATGCCGTTTGACCCCAAGCAGAAGCTGGGCAGCCTGAGCGTATCCCAGATGCAATCAGTCGAGATCGCCAAGGCCATTTCGGCGGACTGCAAGGTGCTGATCCTGGACGAGCCGACCAGCTCGCTGTCCGAGCGCGAGGTGGAAGCCCTTTTCTCCATCATTGACGACCTCAAACAAGAAGGCGTCAGCATCGTGTATATCAGCCATAAAATGGATGAGATCCTGCGCATATCCGATGAAGTCACCATCATGCGTGACGGCAAATACATCGGCACCTGGGAATCCAAAGGGCTGACCACCGATTTTATTATCACCCAGATGGTGGGCCGCGAGCTGAGCAACCTGTATCCGCCCAAGGAAAACGAACCGGCGGAGGTGGTGTTTGAGGTCAACAACATCACGTCCATCAACCCCCGCAGCTTCCGCAACATCAGCTTCAAGCTGCGCCGAGGGGAGATACTGGGCGTGGCGGGGCTTGTGGGCGCGCAGCGCACCGAGCTGATGGAAGGCATCTTCGGCATCCGCTCCATCAAGGAAGGCACGATCGTCTACAAGGGAGAGGAACTGCGCATCAGCCGCCCGCGCGACGCGATCAAGCGCTCCATCGCCCTGTTGACTGAGGACAGGCGCGCGACCGGTATCTTCGGCGTGCTGCCGGTATCGGACAACGTATCCATCGCCAGCCTTGACCATTACCTGGAGGCGCGCGTTTTTCTCAATGACCGTAAGATAGCGGCCCTGGTGAATGACAATGTCGCCAAGCTGTCGATCAAGACGCCCTCCATCAAGACGCTGATCTCCGCCCTGTCCGGCGGCAACCAGCAGAAGGTGCTGTTTTCCCGCTGGCTGGCCAATGATCCTGACATTCTGATCCTGGATGAGCCCACACGCGGCATCGACGTCGGCGCCAAGTATGAGATCTACACCATCATTTCCAGCCTGGCCAAGCAAGGCAAGAGCATCATCATGATCTCTTCTGAAATGTCGGAACTGATTGGCATGTCAGACCGCATCATCGTGATGAGCGAGGGACGGCTGACCGGCGAAGTGCGGGGACAGGAAGCCACGCAGGAAAGCATCATGGCGATGGCGACCCAATTCGAGTAAGGCGGAGGAAAGCAAATGCAAAGCACAGTCAACACCAAGCGGCCATTTAATTTCGGGAAGTTTATTACCAACAATATTATCATCATCGGCATTATTCTGCTGGCCGGCATTGTCAGTTACCTGCGCCCCAACTTTATCGGCGCGAGCAACATCAGAAACCTGTTGGGAAACACAGCCATCCGCTTTATTATCGCGCTGGGTGTGTCCGGCTGCCTGATCACCAGGGGCACCGACCTGTCCGCCGGCCGCACTGCCGGCTTCGCGGCCTGCGTGTCGGCCATCCTCCTTCAGAGGTCGGACTATGCCAACAAATACATGCCGCAGCTGGGTGAGGTGCCGATCGCGCTGGCCCTGCTGGTTGTTCTGGGGATCTGCGCTGTCATCGGGGCCATTAACGGCTCGGTCATCGCCTTCTTCAAAGTGCCCCCCTTCATCGCGACGCTGGGCATGCAGACCCTGGTATACGGCATTGCCCTGGTCTCCACCGGCGCACAGCCCCTGGGCAGCCTGCGCAAAGAGTACACGGACATCGCCACCGGCTTTATCGGCAACCCGGTCATCAGCTACATCGCCCTGATCGCCCTGGTGGTCGGCATATTCATGTGGATCCTGTACAACAAGACCCGCTACGGCAAGTACATGTACGCCATCGGCGGCAACGAGGCGGCGGCGGAAGTGGCCGGCGTCAACGTCAACCGCTCCAAGGTGCTGATCTATACCCTGGCGGGCGTCCTCTACGGCCTGTGCGGCTTTTTGCTGGCGGCCAAATCCGGCGGCGCCTCCGTCAACACGGCCATGGGCTACGAGCTGGAAGCCATCGCCGGCTGCACCATCGGCGGCGTATCGGTCAACGGCGGCGTCGGCCGCATCTCCGGCATCCTGATCGGTGTGCTGGTGTTTGAAGTGCTGAAGATCGCCATGCAGTTCCTCGGCCTTAAGAGCGACTATACCTACATTGTGCAGGGCCTGGTTATCATCATCGCCGTTGCTCTCGACCTTCGCAAATACCTGGCCAAAAAGTAATGTCAGAGCATGAAACGCCCCCCAAGGGCCTGAAAGAACGCCTGTATGACAAGGTGAAGCTGCCCCTGTGGGCCGTTGATCTGATCATTGCCCTGCTGGTCATCGCCCTGATCACCGTGGTGATCATCGGCACCCGCTAAAGCCGCTCCTTCGCAATTTAAACCGCCAACTCCTTTTCCTTGCCGGGCTTGGACTGTGCCCGGCCCCTTGCCCCGCGGCGCTCGCGGAAGGCATGGCCCGCATCCCCTTATGCGCGCCTTTCCCTGCCTTCCCAGAGCGCCGTTTTTCTTATAAAAATAAAATGTAAACAGCTGAAAACCCTTCGATTTTGACTTGTTTTTTGCAATAGCCCGGGGGTATAATGGTTACAAAGGAGGGTCAGGCGATGAGTGAACGTTTTGGAACGACAAAATTGGAACCTGTCATCACGACGAATGATTCCCCCGCGGAGATCATCGCGTACGTGTACAAAGCTCTGCAGGCGAAAGGCTATGACCCGATCGCCCAGCTGACGGGCTTCATCCTGACCGGCGACCCCACCTACATCACCAGTTACGAATCCGCGCGCAGCCTCATCTGCCGCCTGGAGCGTGACGAAATACTGGAAGAGCTTGTGCGCTATTATGTGCATAACCGCATCGAGGGCTGATGGCGCGCATACTCGGGCTTGATATCGGGGACAGGCGCATCGGCATTGCCTTGTCCGACGAGGGCCAGCTGATCGCCAGCCCTCACAGTGTTTACCAACGGATTGGCTGGGGCCCGGACAGCCTTTATTTTTTATCGCTTGCGCAAGAGCTGAATGTAGCGTATATTGTGGCGGGCCTGCCGCTGAACATGGACGGCTCCCTGGGCCCGCAGGCGCAAAAGGTACAGGATTTATGCGCCCAGCTTGAAAAAAGGGGCCTGGAGGTACGCTACATCGACGAGCGGCTGACCACCAAGTCCGCCGAAATGGCCCTGATTGAGGGCGGCATGCGCCGCCAGGAACGCAAGGAAACGGTGGATAAAATTGCTGCCGCGCTGATCCTGCAAAGCTATCTGGATATGCAGCGGCATCAAACAACCCAACAACAACATCAGGAGGAACTCACCATGGATGAGAACAAGGATCTGACCCCGGAGTTCGAAGAGGAAGAAGAATTTGACAACATCGTGGAGCTGACCGACGAGGACGGCGTGACCACGGCCTTTGAGTACCAGGCCACCATCGAGCTGGACGGCGAGGAATACGTCGTTCTGATGGCCCCCCAGGAAGATGAGGACGATGAGGAAGAAGAAGGCAGCGTCGTCATCATGAAGATCGAGGAAGAAGACGGCGAAGATGTCTACGTCTCCGTTGACGATGACGATGTGGCGCAGAAAGTCTTTGACCTGTTCCTGGAGTATCTGGATGAGGAAGAAGAAGGCGAGGAGTAATCTTCCCCCGCTCTCTCAAAAGGACCGTCGATTGCTCGGCGGTTTTTTTATTGTGCGCTTTAGCCCACAGTAAACTGGGTCATTTTCGTCAAAACGACCCAGTCGGACGGCAGCAGGAAGGCTTATAAGGGGCAGGTATCTATTCTTTGAGGCTTATCCGGCTGAATGAGGATGGATGAGCAAACAGCGCGGACTGCGCAAACCATACCGTAAACCCCTTAAACCTCCTTTTTGACTGCGAAGGGGCTG
>CAZYKQ010000104.1:0-6609 GCA_964648235.1 uncultured Christensenella sp.
AGGAGAATCAACGTGAAATTAAGCTATGGATTTGGGACGGGCACCCAGGAGGTTGAGCTGCCGGACGCAAACCTTCTGGTTGAGCTGAGGGCCAACCCTGTTCCAAGCGGTCTGACAGGGATAGAAGAGGTGCGGCGCGCCATGCTCAATCCCATTGGCGCGGGGCGCCTGAAGGATTGCGTAAAGCCGGGAGAAAAGATCGCCTTGATCACCAGCGATATCACCAGGCCCATGCCGACGGCTTTGGTGATGCCGGCTGTTTTGGATGAGCTTTATGAAGCGGGCGTGGCCCCGGCGGATATCACCCTGGTGTTTGGCCTGGGCAGCCACCGCCGCCATACGCCGGAGGAAATGAAAAAGCTGGCGGGTGAGCGGGCCTACAGGGAGATCCGGTGTGAGGACTCCGACGTGAATGATTGCGTTCACTTCGGCTATACCAGCCACGGGACGCCGGTGGATATCACCCGAACGGTCGCGCAAGCGGATAAGCGCATTTGCCTGGGCAACATCGAATATCATTATTTCGCGGGCTACTCCGGAGGCGGCAAGGCATTGATGCCCGGTGTGTCCACCCGGGAGGCTATCCAGAAGAACCATTCCCTGATGGTGGATCCGGACGCCTGCGCCGGAAAGATGGAAGGCAACCCCATTCGTGAAGACATCGAGGAGGCGGCTGCCATGGTCGGCTGCCACTGGATACTTAACGTGGTGCTGGACGAGCACAAGCAGGTGATCCGCGCGGTAGCGGGCGACGCCGTAGCCGCCCACCGGGCGGGCTGCTCCTTCCTGGATCAGCTGTACCTGAAGCCGCTGGAAAGCCGGGCGGATATCGTCCTGGTCAGCCAGGGCGGCGCGCCCAAGGACCTGAACCTGTATCAGACCCAGAAGGCGCTGGACAACGCCAAACATGCCGTAAAAAAAGGCGGCATTGTGATCCTGATCGGTTCCTGCCGGGAAGGGCTGGGCGAGAGTGTCTTTGAAGAGTGGATGACCACCATGCCCTCGATCCAGTCCATGATCGAGCGGATCCGCCAGGAATTCCGGCTGGGCGGCCATAAGGCGGCGGCCATTGCCATGGTGCTGGAGAATGCTGACATCTACATGGTCAGCGAACTGCCCGATTCTCTGGTGGAACGCATGTTTATGAAACCCTTTCCCACGGCCCAGGCCGCGCTTGATGCTGCCTTTGATAAGCTTGGGAAGGACGCTACGGTATTATCTATGCCCTATGGAGGATCGACTCTCCCCAGGGTGGAAGCACAGGAGGTATAAGGATGGATTACGCGAAGGAATCGTTGAGACTGCATGGGGAGTGGAAGGGCAAAATCGAGGTGATATCCGCGGTGCCGGTCAGCACCCGTGAGGAATTGTCTCTGGCTTACACGCCTGGCGTGGCCGCCCCTTGTCTGGCCATTCAGGAGGATGTGGATAAAAGCTATGAGCTGACCCGGCGGGGCAACCTTTGCCTGGTGGTCACAGACGGTACGGCGGTCCTGGGCCTGGGTGATATAGGGCCTGAGGCCGGAATGCCGGTTATGGAAGGAAAGTGTGTCCTGTTTAAGGCCTTTGGCGACGTGGATGCTTTTCCGCTGTGCGTGAGGAGCAAGGATGTGGACGAGATCGTCAACACCATTGCCCTGATTGCCGGCTCTTTTGGCGGGGTGAATTTGGAGGACATCGCGGCTCCCCGCTGTTTTGAGATCGAGCGCAAATTAAAAGAGCGCTGCGACATCCCGATCTTTCACGACGATCAGCACGGCACAGCCGTCGTTACGCTGGCAGGCCTGGTCAACGCGCTGAAGCTCGTAGGGAAAAAGAAGGAGGATGTGAAGGTTGTTGTCAATGGCGCGGGCGCCGCGGCAATCTCCATTACGCGCCTTCTGTTGCGTGACGGCTTCCGTCACATTACCCTGTGTGACCGCAAGGGGATGATATGGGCGGGCCGCGACGGCCTCAGCGCCGAAAAGGCTGAGATGGCCGAGGTGACGAACCTTGACAAGAAACAGGGAAGCCTGGCAGACGCTCTGGTGGGCGCGGACGTGTTCATCGGCGTATCAGCCCCCGGTGTCCTGGGCAGCGATCAGGTGCGCGCCATGGCAAAAGATGCCATCGTGTTTGCCTGCGCCAATCCCACGCCTGAGATTTTCCCGGATGAGGCCAAGGCAGGAGGAGCGCGTGTGATCGCTACCGGCCGCAGTGATTTCCCCAACCAAATCAACAATGTTTTGGCTTTCCCCGGGATTTTCAGAGGCACGTTTGACGTGCGGGCGCGCGATATCAACGACGAGATGAAGATCGCCGCCGCCAGGGCCCTGGCAGATCTGGTGGGAGATGATCTGGACGAGGAAAACATCATCCCCAACCCCTTTGATCCCAGAGTAAAGGACGCCGTGGCAAACGCCGTGGCGCAGGCCGCCAGAGACAGCGGCGTAGCAAGAATTTAAGGAGAGTTTTATCATGAGAACGGAAGAACTGGCTTTATCCATCCGTATCGGTGTGGTGGAGCAGATCAAGGCCAGAGGATTTGGACATATCGGAGGATCGCTGAGTGTTTGCGATCTGCTGGCGGTGCTTTACGGCGAGGTGATGCGCTACAAGCCCCAGGAACCCCGCTGGGAGGAGCGCGATAAGCTGGTGTGCTCCAAGGGGCACGCGGGCCCCGCAGTTTACGCGGCGCTGGGGCTGATGGGGTATTTCCCCTATGAAGAGATCCTCACGCTTAACCAGCCCGGCACCAATTTCCCCAGCCACTGCGACCGCAACAAAACACCCGGCGTCGATATGACCACGGGCTCCCTTGGCCAGGGGACCAGCCTGTCGGTGGGCATGGCCCTGGGTGACAGGCTGAAGGGACGGGACAGCCGCATGTACCTGATCGTCGGTGACGGCGAGCTGGATGAGGGTCAGGTCTGGGAGGCGGCCATGTTTGCCTCCGCCAAGAAGCTTAACAACATGCACTGGTTTATCGACTATAATAAAAAGCAGCTGGACGGTCCGGTGGACTGGGTGATGCCTCCTTTGGATATTCGAAAGAAGTTTGAGGCCTTCGGTTTCCACGCGCAGTTTATTCCCGGCAACGATATCAACGCCATCCGCGAGGCGATTCACCGCTGCGAGGACGTGACGGACCGCCCTCATGCCATTGTACTGGATACGATCAAGGGCGCCGGCGTCAAGGAAGTCATGGAAACGGAGAACAATCACAGCATGACGCCGCCGGCTGAATCCCTTGACCGTTGGCTTGCGCAGCTGCGCGAAGAGCTTGAAGCGATGAAAGGAGGTGTCAAGGCATGAGTCTGATTTATTCAGGGAAAATGGATCCCAGAGCCTTGAAGGATATCATCGGGGCGACGGTGATTGATCTGCTGGAAAATGATCCGGAAACCATCTATCTGGATGCTGACCTGATGAGTTGTATTGCTACCACCGGCTATGCCAAGACGCATCCGGACAGAGCCGTTCAATGCGGTATTTCCGAAGCCAACATGATGGGCGTTGCCAGCGGATTGGCTTCCGCGGGCTTCAAGCCCATTGCCCATACCTTTGGTCCTTTCGCGTCCCGCCGCTGCTTTGACCAGGTCTTCCTGTCCGCCGGTTATGCCCGAAACGATATCACTGTCATCGGCAGTGACCCGGGCATCTGCGCGTCTTTCAACGGCGGCACCCATATGCCCTTTGAGGATATGGCGCTCTACCGTGCCATTCCTACGGCGACGGTAATGGATGTCTCCGACGGAACAATGCTGGAAAGCCTGATCCGCCAGGCGGGAGACCGTCCCGGCGTCAAATACATACGCGTAGGTCGCAAGCCCGTACCCGGCGTTTATGGGCCGGACAGCAAGTTTGAAATCGGAAAGGCCATTCCGCTTCGCGAAGGCAAGGATCTTACGATTGTCGCCAGCGGCATCATGGTGGCCGAGGCGCTGGATGCGGCCAAGATGCTGGCCGAAGAAAGTATCGAGGCTTCCGTGATCGATATGTTCACCGTGAAGCCGCTGGATGTAGAGACCCTCTTAAGCTATGCGAGAAAGACCGGCGCCGTTGTCACGGCCGAAAACCATAACCGCGTGGGCGGCCTCTACGCTGCCGTGTCTGAGGCCCTGGCAGCCCATCTGCCGCTGCCGGTTGAGTACGTGGCCGTCGAAGATCAGTATGGCCAGGTCGGCCCGCAGGACTACTTGCGTGAAGTCTACCGCCTGACCAACGAGCATATTGTGGAGAAGGCCAGGAAGGTTCTGACAAGAAAATAAGCTGGCCTTGAGCCAATGAATAAAGGGAACGCTTCGCAAGGGGCGTTCCCTTTGAATACTGTTCAGACAGTTGCCTGCTTCTCCAGCGCGGCCAGCGCGTTTTGCCAGACCCTTTCAAACCATTGCCGCGCCAGTTCCCAATCATCATTGCTTCTCCACCCGGTATGGACCAGGTGCGGGTAAGGCCTGCCGCGGGCTGCAGTTCAGGGTTGCTTTGCAGTGGATGATTCTGTCCATCGTATTCCTCCGATCATTCTGCCGGATAGGGTATCAGCTTGGATGATTGTACCATGCCCGCGCCTGTACAGGCTATAACCATCAGCCATCAGGCTGAACTGCCCGGGTTTACAGAATCCGTCAGCCATGTCCCTGGGAATACTTGTCGAATATCGTGCCATCCAACGCGATGATATCATCGATGGGTATCTTGTCCCCGCTTGTCATGACCATCACCTTGGCATCATCGTCGAGCTTCCTGACCGCTCCTGATAAGCGGACGTACATGCCGCCGCGTTTGACCGGGTCAGGCTTGAAGTAGGTAAGGCTTACTTCCGGGCGGTCTTTCAAGCGTTTGATGATGAGATTCAACCGGTCATTCAGCGCGCATTCGGCAGATTCACCAGGTTCGACCCGTTCATCTGTCAGCCTTGCGGTTTCTGAGATAGCGTCTTCATAGCCTGTCAGGGCGGCGAAAGGGGCAAACTGGGCGGCCCGGCTGGTAAGTGCCATGCGGCTGCGCGCTTTGGAGGCGGGATGGGGCAGCCCGATGATATCCTCATAACCGGGCGCCTGTGATTTTTTCATGCTCTGTGCCCTCCGATCTGCCGGTTTCGTTCCAGACCGGTCGCGCCTTCTTTGAGGCTCATCCCTTTGAA
Source organism: uncultured Christensenella sp. (assembly GCA_964648235.1). Classification (GTDB taxonomy): domain Bacteria; phylum Bacillota; class Clostridia; order Christensenellales; family Aristaeellaceae; genus UBA1038. Next base: position 5,126 of record CAZYKQ010000104.1, read on the forward strand.
GACCGCGTTGCGGCCGATTTTCTTTTTGATATCCAGTATCGTCTGCTGCATCTTTCTTTCGCGCGCGAGGGAGGCGGTTTCAACCTCCTTCCGCAGCCTTTCAGCCGCGTAATCCGTAAAGAAATCCAGCTGCCTTGCGGAGCATTCTGCCGGGGCGCTTGTTTCGCCGATGACCCTGCAAGCGGCGATATTGACGCGCCTGACCATAAGCCCCGGGTCTGCGATGCGGTCAAACAAAGCCGTGACGGCTTCCAGCATCAGCCTGGAGGAGGAGGTGGGCTTGGGCATATTGGCTGTACCATGCGCATGCCCGGGCGTTTCGCGTCCGTAGTGGTCCAGGGAGATGTTTCCCTTATAAGCCTTCCGGAGCACAGGGTCTTTGAGATTATCCGCGTCATAACCGAGCGTCAGCACCAATTGATCGCAAACCAGTTTTTTGTCCACCAGGTCAAGGGAAAGCAGATCCGTCATCTCCCGCACGATCAGCCTGGCTTTCTCGCAGGGATACGCGCAGTGCAAGACCTGCCCGCTGGCGATGCTTTTACTGCCTGGCGTATAGGCTTTGACATCTGCCATTGTGCAGGGTTCCCAGCCCCAGGCGTGGTCGATCAGAAGCTCCGCGTTGACGCCGAAAAGCTTATACAGCAGATCCTCATTGGGATAGTCGCGCGCGCCGCCCAGGGAGCAACGGGCGATGTCGCCCATGGTGAAGATCCCCCGCTGCTCCAGCTTTTGCGCGTAACCGCGGCCGACGCGCCAAAAATCGGTCAGGGGCCGATGGGACCACAGTTCGCGGCGGTATCCTTCCTCATCCAGCTCGGCGACGCGGATGCCGTTTTTGTCCGGAGGAATATGCTTGGCCAGGATATCCATGGCCACCTTGCTGAGGTAGAGATTGCTGCCGATGCCGGCCGTCGCCGTGATGCCTACGGTGTTGAATACATCAAGAATCATCTGCGAGGCCAGTTCCCTGGCAGTCATATGGTAGATATTCAGATAATTGGTCGCGTCGATCATTACCTCGTCGATGGAATAGACATGGATGTCTTCAGGGGCAATGTACTTGAGGTAGACATGGTAGACGCGCGTGCTGTATTCGACATAGCGCGCCATCCTGGGCGTCGCCACAAGGTAATCCAGCGCAAGGCGGGGGGAGGCTTCAAGCTCGGTGTAGTCCCAGGATTTCCCCTCGAAAACATGATCCGGCGCCTTGCGCAGCCGCGCGGCGTTGATCTCCCGCACCTTTTGCACCACCTCAAACAGCCGGGGGCGGCCGGGAACACCATAGGCCTTCAGCGGGGGAGAGACGGCCAGGCAGATGGTTTTCTCGCTGCGGCTCGCGTCCGCCACGACCAGATTGGTCATAAGCGGGTCAAGCCCGCGGTCCTTGCATTCGACCGACGCGTAGAAGGATTTCAGATCGATGGAAATATAAGCTCTGCTGTTCATGGCCCGCGACAAGACGCCTCCTTATATAATGAGAA
>CAZYKQ010000105.1:0-6574 GCA_964648235.1 uncultured Christensenella sp.
TATTGTACTTTTTTAATAAATTTAAGGCCGCCCCGCGATCGATCATCACATTGTCTCCTTTTGCTTATTCAAATAATTAAGGCATTATGGCATCGATGCGTAGAACGCCTCAACGCGTTTCATTGGTATTGTCGCAGCTGCTGGACGTATTGTTCTGGCGTCCAGCCCTGTTCCATGAGCTTCAACAGGATTTTGCCGGTATTGAGCGCGTCGGCGTGGGCTGTGTGCCAGAGGCCGCCGGCATCGATGCCCAGCTCCTCACCGGCTTTTTTCAGGCCGGTCGTTTTGCGCTCACCCTTCATCAGCTTATAGGCTTCCGCCAGGTCCAGGCAGTCTTCCCGCAGGATGGGATGGGGCAGTTTGTGCCAGCGGCATCCCTCCTTGATGACAAGGTAATCGGCCTCGCCCCAGGTGACAAAGAAGGTTCTCTCCGGGGTGTACAGGGCTTTGATCTTGTCAATCATATCCGCAAACTCAACGGCGTCCTTCATATCCTCCTCGGTGATCATGCAAAAGGCCATGCCTTCCGCCGCCTGCTTTGGAAAGAAATGCGGCTTTACAAAGTTCTGAATCTCGCCGGTCACCTCATGTCTGACGGCGTCGATCCTGACGGCTCCGATCTCAATGATTTCTGAAAAAAAGGCCCTGGGTCTGCCGGTTGGCTTTGTATACTGCGTAAACTCCAGATCGACGACAAAGAAATCTTTGTTCATACATTCCCTTCCGCCTGCGATAATCCCTTGAATGGTATATTTTAACATGGATCATATGAGCCTGCAAATGGCGCGCTTGCTTATCCTCAGGGGGCATGCTACAATTTTTACATGCTCAAACAGGAGGAACCGCTATGAACAGCCCTGTGCTACTTGCCCGTGAGCTGCGCTGGCAGACCAGGCTGCACCTGGCGCAGACCCTTGACCTCCCGATCATCAGCGTGACGCTGCGCGCCCCCAACGCCCTGCGTTTGCTGGATGAGTACGGGGCGGCTTTTGAGGCGCTGTGCGCTGGGCTGGAACGCTTGTTTGACGCGGAGGGGCTGGCGCTGTCGCATGTTCTGAGCACACGGGATGCTGAGGGGCCTGCCAGACACTATGCCGCGGAGGATGCCCTGAATGCCAAGCGGCTTTGCGCCCGGTTTGAGGAAGAAAACGCGGGCGGCGCTTTACTTGATGCTGATATCATGGATGAAAAGGGCAAGCCTGTATCCCGCCAGGATATCGGGATGGAGCAACGTGCCTGCCTGGTCTGCGGAGAACGGCCGGCTGCGGGCTGCATTGCCGGGCGAAGGCACAGCCTGAAGGAGACGGAGCAGGCGTTTAACAGCCTGATTCAAGCGCTGACGGAGGCGCAGTCGTGGCCGCAGCGAGCGGCCAATCATGCCCTGCGCAGCCTTTTGTACGAGGTGAGCGTCACACCCAAGCCGGGCCTGGTGGACCGATGGGATTCCGGCGCGCATGGGGATATGGATTATTACAGCTTTGTGGACAGCGCGGCGGCGCTGGCCCCCTATTTTTTACGATGTGCCCGTTTGGGCCAAAGAAGCCTCTGCCCTCCCGCTGAGATGCTGAATTTGCTGCGGCCGCTGGGCATGCAGGCGGAGGCTGATATGAAGCGGGCGACCCGCGGAGTCAATACGCACAAGGGCCTCATCTTTTCCCTGGGGATCCTGTGCGCGGCATCAGGCAGGCTGGGGAAGGGGGCGGATACGGATGCTCTGTGTGCTTTGGCTGCGGACATTGCTGCCCCCGCCATGGCGGACGCCGCTCTTGGAAGCCACGGTGACCTGGCACACAGCCTTTACGGCGCCCGTGGCGCCAGGGGCGAGGCGGCGGCCGGTTTTCCTGCCGCGCGCGTGGCATTGCCTTTGTTGAAAGAAGCTCTGGCGCAAGGGGAAGGCATCGATCGCGCGGGCGTCAAGGCGCTGCTGCTTTTGATGACACAGGTATTTGACACCAATGTGCTTTACCGGGCCGGCCGGGAGGGCCTTGCGTTTATGCGCAGCGGCGCTCGGGCCTTGCTGGATGAAAACGTGCCGGAGGACTCGCTGCGCCGCTTTGGCGATGAGATGACCACAAGGGGAATCAGCCCCGGAGGCTGTGCCGACCTGCTGGCCATCACCTTTTTTCTGCACCTGAGCTGAAAGCCGGGCTTGTATAAAAAGGGTATTTTTATTCCGTATACACTTCCCCGTTACGGGGATTTATGCTATAATGAAGCAGTACATTCGGAGGAATATATGAATCAATCCCGGCTTGAGAGCCTTGAACAAGTTTTGCCGCAGTCTGCCCTGGTGCGCGGCGGCGTTCTGGCGGAATACACGACGATCAAGGTAGGCGGTCCGGCGGCTTTGATCATGGAAGCGCGTGACGCGCGGGAAGTGGCTGCGGCATTGCTTGCAGCCAGACGCGAGAACGTTCCTACGCTGATTATCGGCAACGGCTCTAACCTTTTAGTGGCGGATGAGGGGTATGAGGGCCTGATAATTCACTTTGGCCGTCAGTTTGCCCGGGTGACGCTGGAGGGATATACCATCACCGCCCAAGCCGGCGCCTCCCTGATGGGGCTCAGCCGCCTGGCCTCGGAACACAGCCTGACCGGGCTTGAGTTCGCGGCAGGCATACCCGCCTCCGTAGGCGGCGCGGCGCTGATGAATGCCGGGGCCTACGGGAGTGAAATGGCAGAAATCATTACCTCGGTGGAATGCCTCGGGGCGGACGGCAGCAGGATTCAGCTGTCAAACGAGGAGATCGGTTTTGGCTACCGGGACAGCCGCATGATGCGAGAAAGTTATACCGTGCTGTCGGTGACGATGGCGCTGCGTCCCGGCGATCCGGATCTGATCTCAAACCTGGTACAGGATTATCAAAAAAGACGGCGCGAAAAGCAACCGCTCAATTATCCCAGCGCCGGTTCCTTTTTCAAACGACCGGAGGGCTATTACGCCGGGGCTCTGATTGAAGCCGCGGGGCTCAAAGGCCGCAGTGTGGGAGATGCCCAGGTCAGCGAGCTGCATGCCGGGTTTTTGATTAACCGGGGCAGCGCAAGGGCGTCTGACTTCTTTGAACTGGTCGATGATGTGCGCGCCACGGTGAAGTCGGCCTCAGGTGTATGGCTGGAGCCTGAAGTGCGTATCATCGGCCGGACAGGGGCATGAGCTTTTCAGCGGAGCTGCGGCGGGAGCTGGTGGCTTTGCCGCTTTCCAAGCCCTGCTGCCTGGTCTCTGAGCTGAATGCCTTGACCGCCTGCAGCGCCTCCATCTCCCTGCGCGGTCAGGGGCGGGTACAGCTGGTATATGAAACCCGCTCGGCCGGTGTGCTGCGGCGGATATTTACACTGTTGAAAGAGCGCTATGCTATCAAAGGCACACCCATTCTGACCAATGTCAGCAATTTCGGCGGCATGAAGCTCTACCAGCTCCGCTTGTCGGCGGAGGATAGCCGGGCGATGCTGCGAAACCTGGCACCCGATCATCGGGGGGCGGGTCATCGGTTGGGCTTGCCCAGCGTACCCAGGCGTGTGGTGCGGCGCATTTGTTGCCGCAGGGCATGGATACGAGGCGCCTTCCTGGCCTGCGGCAGCGCGGGCGACCCCAGAAAAGGTTACCGGGCAGAGTTTGTGCTGGATGATGCTGCCCGCGCTGATTACCTCAGCCGGCTGTTGAAGCTGTCGGGTGTTGAATGCCTGAGGACAAAGCGGCGAGGCAATGAGGTGGTGTATGTGCGCCAGGGTGATTCCCTGGTGACCTTGCTGGGTTTGATGGGCGCGGGGCGAGCGGTGATGGAAATTGAAAACATCCGGGCGGCGGGCAGTCTGCGGGCAAGAAGCACCCGCGAGGCCAACTGCGATACGGGCAACCTGCGCAAACAGGTTGATGCCGCTCAGCGGCAGATCGATGCCATCACGCGGATCTCCCTGGCGCGCGGGCTGACCAGCCTTCCCAAAGGGCTGGAGGAAATAGCGCGATTGCGGCTGAGCCACCCGGATTTGAAGCTGAAAGAACTGGGTGAGCTGCTATCGCCGCCTTTATCCAAGGCGGGTGTACAGCACAGGCTCAAACGGATCGAAGCTGTCGCTGAATCGATCGGACAAGAACGTTAAGCCCGAGAAAATCGGGATTTGATTAAAGGGGGGTTTTTTGTGTTACAGAGAAAGGTTCGATTAGGCGGAAATCTTCCTATGACCAGGGATCGCGTGATCCGTCTTGTCACGGCTGCCAACAGATTTTCATCCCATGTAATGCTGGAGCGTGAGGGCAGCAGCGTCAACGGCAAATCCATGCTGGGTTTGCTGAGCATTACCGGCTTATCCGGGCGTGAATATATGCTTGTGACTTCCGGTGAGGATGAGCGGGAAGCGCTGGAGCAGCTGAGCGCTCTTTTAGAAGAGATCGATGGGATCTAATTTATGACAAAAGATTGACTTCTTGTCATGATTCTGTTATAAATTGGATTGATATTGACCGCTTGGGCCTAATGTTTGCTTGCGGCGGCGCACGGAAAGGATGAAGAAGCATGTCCAATACCCGCAGGGCCGATCCCTATTACAAACTGCTTCGGATCGTTATCAGTCTTCTGGTACTGTTTGCTGTGTGTCTGGTGGCTTATTTTCTGATCGATTCCAGCTTGCAGGGTAAGTACAGGAAAGAACAGGAACGCATCGTGGAACAGAACAACGCCATGGTGCAGGAATATAATGAGGCGGTGCTGGCGCAGCGCAGCCAGCAGACGCAGCCTGATGCCGCGCCCAGTTGGCCTCAGCCCAGCGCGGAGGGCATGGATGTGGTCAGCCTCAAGGGTTTTGCCGTCAAGGGGGTGGATCAGGTATCCGTCACCCGATCGGAGGCCCTGCAGGGGGGCTTGATGTTGCTGAACCGCTGGCACAGCCTGCCTGATGATTTTACGCTGGCTCAGGGTGACCTCAAGAGCATCATGGATGAAACACAGCGCCGCGTGCCGACGGCCCGTCAGCAGCTGTCGCTGTTCCCGGCCGCCATCTCAGCGTTGGATCAAATGATTGCCGCCGCGAAGGCTGAGGGGCTGGAGGATTACCTGGTGCGTGACGCCTACCGGTCCATTGATACGCAGGCGGGCTTCTGGAACACAAAGCAGGAGGAAATCGCGTCCAAGGGCAAACTGACGGGCGATATGCTGACGGAGGAGGTCCGCAAGACAGTGGCCTATCCCGGCACCAGCGATTACCATTCGGGCATGTCCGTGGACATGGACGTATGGAATCAGAATGATCCGGTGCTGAAGGCCGCGAAGATTCATGATACCGTTCAGGGGCAGTGGCTGGTGGAGAACAGCTGGAAGTACGGCTATGTGTTCCGCTACCCGGTGACGGCTTATCCTACGGCCAATACGGTGGATAAGTCCTTTAAGACTGCCATCAATCTGCAAATGAATACATACCGTTATGTCGGCGTACCGCACGCGGCGGTTATGCACCAATTGGATTTGTGCCTTGAAGAATACATCGAATACTTGATGGAAAATCAGCATGTGGCCGTCTATGAGGACGGGCAGCTGGCGCACGAGATCTTCCGCGTGGCGGTTGAGCCCGGGGATCATGATTTGCGCCTGCCCGCGAATGCTTCCAGCTATATCGTCAGTGATGATAACATGGGCGGATTGGTGGTTGCGGTAACGTTCTGAGGAAGTACATGATTAAAAACCCGGCTGATCCGATTGAATCAGCCGGGTTTTTAATCATATGACAGCAGCGGCATCAGGGGCTGTGCTGGAGGGCCATGCCCTCAGCGCACATCGGACAGTCTTTAGGGTTATAGTGGGTGACCGGAACACTAAGGAGGCTTTCAAAGGGAACATCAAAGCGCAGCTTACCGCCGGATTTGTCTACCACGCAGCCGATACCGGCTACCTCGCCGCCCAGCGCGCGGACAATCTCCGTCATCTCGCGTATGCTGGTGCCTGTCTGCACTTCATCCTCAGCCAAAAGTACCTTGCTGCCGGGCATAATGGTGAAACCGCGGCGCAGGGTCATGGCACCGTCCTTGCGCTCTGAGTAGATGAAGGGGAGGTTCAGCGCGCGGCTGACCTCGTAGCCGGCCAGCATGCCGCCCAGCGCCGCGCCGAGCACAATATCGGCTTTCAGGCCCCGCATCCGCTCCGCCAGTGGGGCGATGATGTCCTGAGCCTGTACCGGGGATTCAAACAGCCGGGCAGGCTGCACATAATAATCGCTGTGCCGGCCGGAGGCTCGCAGATAGTGCCCCTTTTTGAGGGCGCCCAGATTTTCCATCAGCTGCCGCAGGCTATTTTTATCCATTGTTGACCTCCGCTGTGCTTTTCTCCGTCATTATAGCATAAAGGCATACAATATGGGTATGATAAACTAGGCTGGCCGGGGCATCCGGCCCAAAAAAAGGGAGAATGAGTATGAAAAAATTTCTTGATGAGTTCAAAGCCTTCGCGGTGAAGGGGAACATGATCGATCTGGCTGTCGGTGTCATCATCGGCGGCGCCTTCGGAAAGATTGTCAGCAGCCTGGTCAACGACATGTTTATGCCGATCCTGGGCCTGCTGACCGGCGGACAGAATGTCAGCAACCTGTT
>CAZYKQ010000106.1:0-6537 GCA_964648235.1 uncultured Christensenella sp.
GAATCAAAACCTATTGCCGGGGAAAGAAATGGTTGTCCGGAAAAACTTCAAATAAGACGGAAGCAGCAACGCAGGGGCAGAAGCTTTCCCTTGCGTTTCAAAAAAAGGGAACCAAAATAGTACGGCCCTCACCATAGGACTGACCTTTGCTATGACAATCTATTGGATGGCTGCTGGAGGGCTATGGCAGGTACAGTTCCCCCCAGCGGCCGCAGGTTTCAAACCCGATTTTGCGGTATAGTTCGGCCACCTCGTCATAGCCGGAGATCAGCCGCGGAGTCTTTCCCTTCTCCATGATGCGTTTGACCAGGAAGCGGCTGATGGTGCTGCCCAGCCCCAGGTTCCGGTGCTCCGGCACCACCGCCACCGCCGCGATGACCCCGCACTCATCGTCTTGGGACCCCACCGCCCCGGTGCCGATCACCTCGCCGTTTAGTTCCAGCTGGTACAGTTCTGCCAAACCTTTGGTGATCTTCCGCTCCCAGTCGGCGGCCCAGCTTTCATAAACCAGGTGGCTGCGGTAGTATTCGTGACTGCGCTGCAGCACATCAAATACGGCGGGCAGTTCTCCGGGTACAATGCCGGGAAACTCTTGTGCCGGCATGCCGCCTTTGTATACCATATAATAAGAACTTTCAGTCCAGCCGCCAAGCAAAGCCTGCAGCGCGGCGCACTGCTGCCAGTTGGTATCCACCTCGCCAATTTTTTCCGCGCGCACCAATTGGGCCAGGGGTTCCGCCTCGGCCCCGGCACGGGCGGAGACCGCCAGCACCCCGCCGTCCAGGTACAGCGCGGCGCTGGGTTCATTCCCTTCCACGCACAGGTAAAAACGGGCGCGCGGGCTTTCCAGGCCATAGGCTTTCAGGGCGGTGAGCGCCTTGGAGCCGAACACCCGCTCGTAGGCGCATGCCTTGGTAAACTCCGGGATCTGAGCGGGATGGGTCACCTGCGTAAGCATGCTATTTTCTCCTTACAACAAAATAGGGCCCTTAGGGCAGGCAAGCAGGCCCTGTTCCTTCTTGATCGCATTATCCGATTTTCTCGTGGCTGTCGCGGCCGCGTATCTGCGACAGGTAACGATACACGCTGGCCTTGGAGCAACGCAGCCCCTCAGCCACGTCCTTCACCGTTCCCTTCAGCAGAAAGATGCCGTTGTCCTCCAGGATGGCAATGATCTCCAGCCGCTCGTCGGAGGTAAGGCGTTCCGCCGTTACACCCAGGCGGTCCAGCTCATGCTGAATGGCGTCCAGCGCCACTGCGGCGGTAGAGTTACTGAACACCTCCGGCTCGGGGTCCAAGGCCGGTTCTTTTTCAACCAGCTGCGCCGGGATAGGCAGCGGCTGGGCCAGGAACAAATCCGGATGGCACAGGCTCATGATCCGCTCACCCATAGCGCGGTAGCGGCTGTCGTTGAAGTTGATGCACAGCATACCGATCAGCTCGCCCTCATGCTTGATAAACATGGTGTTGGAGCGCAGCTCCTTGCCGGTGGCCGACATGCCGGAATAGTGCAACAGATAGTCTGCCCGTTCGTGCCATCCTTTTTTTAATATGCTCAGAGCCATGTTGGTAAGGGGGGCGCCCACTTCACGCCCGCTTACATAGCCATTGGCAATGGCCACAATCGAGTGGTTCTTATCGGTTAAATCGTGCAGAGCCACCTCATAATCCGGGCCCAGAGCATTGCCCAAAAACTCCGGCAGCTTCATGTAGGGCAACAGCAGCGGGTTGGGAATATCCGGCATCCCCCTCACCTCATTTCAACACGCCAAAGGATTTTTCTCCCTTGATCATTTTGTCTGTATTATAGAAGGCAAATATGGCTTTGTCAAAGCATTTTTGTATCAACGTAATAAATAATTCTCCCATTACTCGAAGTAATATCTGTAATTTATAAAAATATACGCAAATTCGGAAACATTTTTCAATTTGTGGTTGACAACAATTTACAACAATGATAAAATCGCCTCATTAAGAGAAAAAGAGAAAAAGGAGATGTACAGGATGAAAACTGTCATCGATACAAAAAAAGCCCCCGCAGCAATTGGCCCCTACTCTCAGGCTATTGAAAAGGGCGGGTTGGTTTTTACCTCCGGGCAGCTGCCCATCGACCCCGCCACCGGAGAGTTTCCCGAAGGCATCCAGGCGCAAACCAGGCAGTCGCTGGCCAACGTAAAGGCCGTTCTGGAAGCAGCCGGCACCGGCATGGACCGCATCCTTAAAACAACCGTATTCCTGAGCAACATGAACAACTTCGGCGCAATGAACGAGGTGTACGCCACCTTTGTCGCCGAGGGCGGCTTCCCCGCGCGCAGTGCCGTGGAGGTGGCCCGGCTGCCGAAGGACGCACTGGTGGAAATCGAGGTGATTGCGGCAAAATAGACGCATGGCCTCGCAGGGGCTTTCGCCCTGCCCTACTTTTGAGAATGATACTGTCCGCCTGTCAAGAAAGCCGGATGCACACTCCGATGATCGACGACCGGGGTATCCTCTAAATAAAATGGCATACGCCAAAATGGAGGTAAGTTGAATGAAAAAGTATCCCTTGAAAGCGAAGACTCCCAGCTCCTTCACCTATGTAACACGTAAGGTGCCCGCCGTAACCGTGGAACAGCGCGAGCGCGCGCTCGCTGCCGTCCACTACAACGAATTTGCCTTTCCTGCCGGCATGCTCACCGTGGACATGCTGAGCGACTCGGGCACCACCGCCATGACCGATGTGCAGTGGAGCGCCATGATGCTGGGCGACGAATCCTACGGCCGCAACAAAGGCTATTACGTACTGCTGGACGCTTTGCGCGACGTGTTTGAGCGCGGCGACGATCAAAAGTGCACCCTGGATTTGGTTCGCACCAATTGCACCGACATTGACAAGATGATGGACGAATTATACCTGTGCGAGTACTCCGGCGGCCTGTTCAATGGTGGCGGCGCCCAGCTGGAGCGCCCGAACACCTTCATTTTGCCCCAGGGACGCGCCGCCGAGAGCGTTCTGTTCACCCTGGTGCGCCAGGTGCTGAACCAACGTTTCCCCGGCAAGAGCTTCACTATCCCCTCCAACGGTCACTTCGACACCACCGAGGGCAACATCAAGCAGATGGGTTCTATCCCGCGCAACATGTTCAACAAAGAATTGCTGTTCGAGGTTCCCGCGGACGGCGAATACGCCAAGAACCCCTTCAAGGGCAACATGGACCTGGAGAAGTTAGAGGCCCTGATTCAGCATGTGGGCCCGGAGAACGTGCCCCTGGTATATGCTACCATCACCAACAACACGGTGTGCGGGCAGCCGGTTTCCATGGCCAACCTGCGCGCCTCCTCCGAGATCGCCCACAAGTACGGCATCCCCTTCATGCTGGACGCTGCCCGCTGGGCTGAGAACGCTTACTTCATCAAGGCCAATGAGGATGGCTACGCCGATAAGTCCATCGCCGTCATCGCCAAGGAGATGTTCAGCTACTGCGACGGCTTCACCGCCAGCTTGAAGAAGGACGGTCACGTCAACATGGGCGGCGTTTTGGCTTTCCGCGACAAGGGCCTGTTCTGGAAGAATTTCTCCGACTTCAATGAAGACGGCACCGTGAAGAATGATATCGGCATCCAGCTGAAGGTGCGGCAGATCTCCGCCTACGGCAACGACTCGTACGGCAGCATGTCCGGCCGGGACATCATGGCGCTGGCCGCCGGCCTGTACGAGTGCCTGAGCGTGGACTACCTGCGCAAGCGCGTCGGACAGTGCGAATACCTGGCCCAGGGCTTCTATAAAAACGGCGTGAAGGGCGTGATCCTGCCCGCCGGCGGCCATGGCGTGTACATCAATATGGACGAGTTCTTCGACAACAAACGCGGCCACGAGACCTTCGCCGGCGAGGGCTTCAGCCTGGAGCTTATCCGCCGCTACGGTATACGTGTGAGTGAGCTGGGCGACTACTCCATGGAGTACGACCTGAAGACCCCGGAACAGCAGGCCGAGGTGGTGAACGTGGTGCGCTTTGCGCTGAACCGCGACCAGCTGAGCCAGGAGCACTTGGACTACGTGATCGAGGCCGTGACCGAGCTGTATAAGGACCGCGAATCCATTCCCAACATGAAGATTACCATGGGCCACAACCTGCCCATGCGCCACTTCCACGCCTTCCTGGAGCCCTACCCCAATAAGTAAACCCGGAAAGCCTGCCTTTGGGGTCCCCCGCCGTTGGGTAAGGCCTGCCCGCAAAAGAATCCCTTCTTCTGCGGGCAGCCATTGATCCATATATAACCGGAATAATTCAACAAAGTAGAAATGGGGTGTTCAAAAACTATGGGTAAAGAACAAACAACGGCCACTCGCGATGGGTTTGCCAGCAGGTGGGGTTTCATCCTGTCCTGTATCGGTTCCGCGGTTGGCATGGGCAACATCTGGCGCTTCCCCATCATGGTGTCCATGTGGGGCGGCATGTCCTTCCTGATCCCCTACTTCATTTTCGTCGTGATCATTGCTGCCACCGGCGTCATTGGCGAAATGGCCCTGGGCCGCGCCGCAGGCGCAGGCCCCATCGATGCCTTTGGCATGTGCACCGAGCTTCGCACGGGCAAAAGGAAGATCGGTGAGGCCATCGGCATTCTCCCCGTTGTGGGCAGCATGGCCTTGGCCATTGGCTATAGCGTCGTGATGGGCTGGGTCTTCAAGTACGCCTTCATGGCCATCAGCGGCGGGCTGAGCGCCATGGGCCAGAACATGGACGTCATCGGCGGCACCTTTGGCGCCGCAGCCGCTGGCTGGGGCAACAACCTGTGGGTTGTCGTCGCGGTATTTGTCAGCTTCCTCATCATGTCCTTGGGCGTGGGCGGCGGCATTGAAAAAGCCAACAAGATCATGATGCCTACTTTGCTCATCCTGTTCGTTGGCCTGGGCATCTACGTGTTCACCCTGCCCGGCGCTTCCGAAGGCTACAAGTACATCTTCACCGTAAACCCCAAACTGCTGGCGAACCCCCTGGTATGGATTTTCGCCTTCGGCCAGGCGTTCTTCTCCCTGTCTATGGGCGGCAACGGCACGGTGATCTACGGCTCCTACCTCAGCAAATCTGAAAATATCCCCTCCTCCGCCCGTAACGTGGCTTTATTCGACACCTTGGCGGCTTTGTTGGCGGCCTTCGTCATCCTTCCCGCCATGTCAGCCGGCGGCGCTTCGCTGGATTCCGGCGGCCCGGGGCTGATGTTCATCTACCTGGTAAACGTGTTCAACGGCATGCCCGGCGGCCGCATCGTCAGCATCATCTTCTTCCTGTGCGTACTGTTTGCGGGTGTCACCTCCATCATCAACATGTACGAAGCCCCCACCGCCACCCTGCAGGAGCGGTTTAAGCTGAAGAGAATTCCCGCGGTGGCCATCATCCACGTGATTGGCGTTGCCGTAGCCCTGTGCATCCAGGCCATCACCAGTGACTGGATGGACGTGGTCTCTATCTACATCGCGCCCTTCGGTGCCCTGATGGCAGGCATTATGTTCTTCTGGGTGGCCGGCAAGAAGTTTGTAGAGGAGCAGGTGAGCCTGGGCAGCCCAAAGCCCATCGGCGCATGGTACTACCCGCTTTCCAAGTATGGGTATTGCATTATGGCCGTCGTTGCCCTGGTAGCCGGCGCCATTTTGGGCGGCATCGGCTAAGCCGACCGACCAAAGCCCTTTCTGCCCTACACGATGCCCGCCGCCTTAATCAAGGCGGCGGGCAGTTTTTTGCAGCCTGTAGGCAACCAGAAGCCTTGGCCTGCCGGCGGGGACATGCTACACTGGTACAGATGAAATGACATCCGGAACTGGGGAGGATACAACAACATGCTGAAAGTTTTTAAGGACAAAACATTTGCGGGCGTTCAGATGCCCTTTGGTACCCTGGAGGTGGAGTATCCGCCCCAAGCCAAGTGGGACCTGGCGGCTTTTGAACAGCTCAAAGAACAGGAGCTGGCCCTGGTGCGGGCCCAAGGGGAAGGGTATGACCGGAAACGGGATTTTTCCGAGGAGCCCTATTTCCGCTATTTCCGCCGGTTCAAAAAAACATATCCGGTGATGGCCCAGCTGGAGAGCTTTCTTTTAAAAGGGAGACCTTTTCCTCAGTGGAGCCCCATTAACCAGGTGGCCTTCCTGACTGAACTGAAAACCCGGATGCTGACCGGCACCCACGACGTGGATCAGATTTATGGGCCGCTGGTGTTGTTTCTCGCTGCGGAAGAAGCCCCCTTCACCGGCATGGGCGGGCGTGACTGCCACAGCTACGCGGGAGACTTAACCGGCCGGGACGATCAGGGCATCATCCTGAGCATGATCGCGGGGCCGGATGACCGCACCTGCCTGAGCGACAACACCCTGCACCCGGTGTACATGGTGTTTTCCCCGCCGGGCACTTCGGACGATGAGGTCGTCCAGTGCCTGGACCAAATGGCGCGCTATGTGCAAACCCTGGCCCCCGGTGCCGGGATGCACCGCTCAGTTTGTTGAAAAGTAAAAACCCTTGAGTTTTCAAGGGTTTTTCTGGTGGGATTAACTGGGCTCGAACCAGT
>CAZYKQ010000107.1:0-6378 GCA_964648235.1 uncultured Christensenella sp.
CAGCGGGGTGCGCAGTGTTTCCGGCAGGCCGTCGATGGCCTCGCGCAGCGGGCTGTAGTCCGGGGGCTGCTCCGCAATACGTTCCGGCAGTTCCTCCACCGGGCGCTCCTTTACGCGTTTCCTCTGGATGTTGCGGCACTCGTTGACCATGATGCGCGTCAGCCAGGGACGGAAGCTGTCGGGCCGGCAGCGCTCCCTAGCCTGCCAGGCTTTCATCAGCGCCTCCTGCAGGGCATCCTGCGCGTCCGCCTCCTGCCTGAGGATGCTGACGCCAAGCCGGTACAGTCCCGGCCAAAGCATTTCGCTGAGCTGCGCAAATTCTTCGGATGTGATCATGCCGCTCCTGTCCTGTTCTTGAAAGTGAAAGTCATCGATGCATCCTGTCTTTCACCTGTCATACGGTTTTGACGAGGAAAATGTTAGATAGGATATATAATTTATATAAAAAGGGGACTGACGGGAATAAAACCCACAGCCCCTTCGCGGCGGCGCAGCCGCCTCTTTGCCACTGCTTCGCGCGGCCAAAGGCCGCACTTCACCTTAAACGAACGACAACTCAGCGCGAATCTCTCAAACTGCCCGCTCCTCCAGCATCTCCTTCACCTTCATCAGACGGGTCAAAGCCCCGCGCTCGTTCTCCTCCAGCTTCATGGAGATATAACGGATTGTCTCCTCCAACTGAGGGATCATCACATATTCCAGCGCGTTGACGCGGCGGCGGGTCTTCTGGATTTCATCGGCCATCAGCTCGCAGGTCTTTTCCTTTTCGGACAGGGCGATCAGCTGAGGCAGCACATCCGCCATGGTGGCGATGGCATTATCAAGCTGGGCCGAGGTTTCTGACATGCCGTAAGGCAAGGAGATGTCCTCTTCCTGCTCGGATTCATCCATGCGGTACTCAGGCACCTTGACCGAAAGGATATTGCTTTGCCCTATGCTGATGGCGGCTTTTCTGGCGGGATACATAAGCGCCTGCCGCAAGGCGCCGGGTTCCATCACAGCGCGCGCAAGAGCAAAATCCTGCATGGCAAAGCCAAGGGCATTTTCTACCTGCAAACGGAGCCTGTAGTTTTCCCGTGCCAGCACGATGAAACGGCGCACCAGTTCATCGCGTTTGTCCTTGAGCAGCTTGTGCCCCCGCTTGGCCGTGACAAGGCGTCGCTTCATCCCCGTCAACTCCATGCGCGTGGGGTTTACATTGAGGACGGCCATTTACCGCTCCTCCTCATCTTGATTCAGGGGCAGATAGGCCTCCAGCAACTCATTGCGGATGCGCTTGAGTTCTGTTCTGGGCAGCATTTTCAATAGCTTCCAGCCTAAATCAAGCGTTTCCTCAATGGTTCTGTTGGTCTGGTAGCCCTGAGAAACATACTGACTTTCAAATGCGTCGGAGAATTTGGCGTACTGCTTATCGACATCTGATAGCGAGCCTTCCCCCAGAATGACCGCCAGCTCCTTTGCTTCTTTACCCCTTGAATAAGCGGCGAACAGCTGGTTCATCGTGTCCGCGTGATCGCGCCTTGTCTTGCCGACGCCGATTCCTTTGTCCTTCAACCGGGACAAGGAGGGCATGGCATCGATAGGCGGCGTGATGCCCTTGCGGTACAGTTCACGGCTCAGGATGATCTGCCCCTCGGTGATATAGCCCGTCAGGTCGGGGATGGGGTGGGTCTTGTCATCCTCGGGCATGGTCAAAATGGGGATCTGGGTAATAGAGCCCTGCTTGCCTTTGATCCGGCCGGCGCGCTCATACAGGCTGGCCAGGTCGGTATACATGTAGCCGGGGTAGCCGCGTCGTCCCGGCACTTCCTTGCGGGCGGCGGACACCTCGCGCAGAGCTTCCGCGTAGTTGGTAATATCGGTCATGATGACCAGCACGTCCATCCCTTTTTCATAGGCAAGGTATTCGGCGGCGGTCAAGGCCATGCGCGGGGTCGAGATGCGCTCGACCGCAGGGTCGCTGGCCAGGTTCATAAACAGCACGGCGCGCTCAATGGCGCCGGTACGCCTGAAATCGCTGATAAAATAATCGGCTTCTTCAAATGTGATACCAATGGCCGCGAAGACGACGGCAAACTTGCTGTCATCACCCAGCACGCGCGCCTGCCTTGCTATTTGCGTGGCCAATTGGGCATGCGGCAGGCCGGAACCGGAGAATACGGGCAGCTTTTGCCCGCGTACCAGGGTGTTGAGCCCGTCAATAACGGAAATGCCGGTCTGGATGAACTCGCTGGGATAGTCGCGCGCGGCGGGGTTCAAAGGCTCGCCGTTGATGTCCATGCGCTTATCGGCAATAACGGCAGGGCCACCGTCCTTGGGGTTCCCCATGCCGTCAAATACCCGGCCCAGCATGTCCATGGAAACGGACAACTCCGTGCTTCGGCCCAGAAACCTGGCCGTGCTTGAATCCATCTGCAGGCCACGGCTGCTTTCAAACAACTGTACCAAAGCGGTATCTCCGCTGACTTCCAGCACCCTGCCGCGCCTGATCTGCCCGTCGGACTGACGGATTTCCACCAGCTCGTTATAGGTGACACCCGATACTTGATCGACCAGCATCAGCGGGCCCACCAGTTCTTTGATCGTCCGATATTCTTTAAGCAT
The DNA here is from genome assembly GCA_964648235.1 of uncultured Christensenella sp. GTDB lineage: Bacteria > Bacillota > Clostridia > Christensenellales > Aristaeellaceae > UBA1038. The sequence continues at coordinate 2,605 of CAZYKQ010000107.1, forward strand.
CCGCCTTCCCTCCCTGATTGATCAGCGCGCCCATCTGATCGGATAACTCCGTCTGCACACGCTCAAACTTAGCCATCTCATCCTCGGGGATGTACTTGGCCCGGCCGATGCTTTCACGAACAGCAAGGTTCAACACCTCGCTGAGTGTCGCCCCGGCGTCCAGGGCCTGCTGACCCAAACGGCCATATTGCAGGATCAGACGCAGCATATTCAACTGTTTTTCCAGTGAGCTGTAGGTATCCACATCGTCAAAGGCGTTTTGATGCAAATAGTCTTCGCGTATGGACCGAGCCACCTCCATGGTCAGCCTGTCCTTCCAGCTGAGGGCATCCGCACCAATCAGGCGGACGATTTCATCCAGCTCCTTCTCCTCCTGCAGGATCATCATGGCCTTCATACGCAGCTCATTCCATTCAGGCGACACCTTATCGGCAAACCAGCCGGAGAGGTCGTCCCCGTACAGCGAGTAGGAGGTCAGCCAATCGATGGCCGGGAAATGGCGCTTGTAGGCCAGCTGAGCGCTGAGCCCCCAGAAAACCTTGACGATGCGCAGCGTGGCCTGGGAAACAGGCTCCGAAATATCGCCGCCGGGAGGTGACACCGCCCCGATGGCGGAGATGGAACCTTCTCGCCCATCCTTGCCCAGGCAGGTCACCAGGCCCGCGCGCTCATAGAAATCGGCAATGCGGCTGGACAGATAGGCAGGATAGCCTTCTTCGCCGGGCATTTCCTCAAGCCGGCCGCTCATCTCGCGCAGGGCTTCCGCCCAGCGGCTGGTGGAGTCAGCCATGATGGCAACCGTATAGCCCATGTCACGGAAGTACTCCGCGATGGTGATGCCCGTGTAAATGGAGGCCTCGCGGGCAGCTACAGGCATGTCGGAGGTGTTGGCAATCAACACCGTACGCTTCATCAGGGTTTCCCCTGTGCGCGGATCATGCAGCCGCGGAAACTCCTCCAGTACGTCCGTCATCTCGTTGCCGCGCTCGCCGCAGCCGACATAGACAATGATGTCCGCGTCCGCCCATTTGGCCAGCTGGTGCTGCACAACGGTTTTACCCGAGCCAAAGGGGCCGGGAATGGCCGCCACGCCGCCGGAAGCGATCGGAAAGAAAGTATCAATAACCCGCTGTCCGGTGACCATCGGGCCCTTTGGAGCCATCTTTTCCCGGTAGGGTCTGCCCTGACGGACAGGCCAGCGGGTCAGCATGCTGAGTTTATGAATCGTCCCGTCCTCCGCCTGCAGCTCGCATACGGTATCCTCAATCTTCAGCTTGCCTTCAAAAATATCCTTCACCTTACCGCGCAAGCCGTAAGGAACCATGATGCGGTGTTCAACCACGGGCGTCTCCTGAACGACACCCACAATATCCCCTGCCTCAACATTGTCGCCGATCGCTACGCGGGGTGTAAAATCCCAAAGCTTCTCGCGGTCCAGGCTGGGCACGCTGATACCCCTGGTGATGCGATCGCCGGCCTTTTCACGGATCAGCTCCAGCGGGCGCTGTATGCCGTCAAAAATGGAGGTGACAAGGCCCGGCCCAAGCTCGAGCGACAGCGGCGCGCCCGTCGATTCGACCGGCTCACCCGGCCCAAGGCCGCTCGTCTCCTCATAGACCTGAATGGAGGCGCGGTCGCCGCGCAGTTCCAATATCTCGCCGATCAGGCCTTTCTCGCTGACGCGCACCACGTCAAACATGCGGGCCGAAGACATACCTTCCGCCACAATCAGCGAGCCGGCAACTTTAATAATTTTCCCCTGGGCCATGCTACTGTTCCTCGTTTCCGTTATTACTTAGAATGTCTGCCCCGATGGCTTTGATGACCCGCCCGCGCACTCGCTGAGCGCCAAACCCGTCCGTACCATGCACGCCGGGAATGGGAATCAGCGCAAGTTCGGGGGACTGTTCATATCTTTCCATAATCTCAGGAGCCATGCGGGCTGCCTGCTCGGTGATGAATATCAGCGGAATGCCCTCTTTATGCAGGCGGTGAATCGCCCCCCGCACCTCTAAAGGGGTGGAGGCCTTGGCTGTGACCGCTCCGACTGCCCGGAAGGCCAGGATGACATCCTCTTCCCCTACGGCACCCATGCGCAGCTTATTGTCCATACGCTTCACGCAGCCTTTCCCTGACAGCTTCCTCGCTGAACCCGTTAAGCTTGGCCGCCATGATCAAACGTACGGCCTGCGCCGCGCGTTCATGCGCCAGCAGCCAGCCGATCAGTACCTCCACGGCAAAGGGTTCATGCCGGAAAGGCCGCCACATATCAAGAAGGTAATCTTCCGCCGCCTTCTCCAGCGCGGGGATCTGGGAAGCATCCCTGCTGGCGCGGCTGACAGCCTCCCGCACCCCGTTTGGCCAGGATGCAAATAGCTTGGGCAACTTCTCCGTCAGTTCAATGGCTTCAGGCCACTTTTTGATCTTGCCGCCGGGCAGGTAAAGCTCCTCAGGCTTCACATGCAGGCCGCGCAGGGAGCGCAGCCTGAGTGTCGTCACCGTGTTTTGCAGATCCGCTTTGCGGCTGAAATATTCCCGCGCCGTCTGGCTTTGCGATTCTTTTACCCGCGCAAGCATCAAGCTGTATGCGGCGCGGTCAATGCGCGCGTCGATTTCCATGGGATTGACATCCAGCGCCAGACTTTTTTCAAGGCCTTCCATTGCTTCCTTGAAGGGGAGCGGCAAATTCCTGTAGACGCGCTCCGCCACTGCATGGCGCAGCGTATCAGGAGGTATTGTGCCGCAGCCAGACAAAGCCTCCGGTGTTTCCCCCATAATACGGGCCTTTAGCAGGGTTTTCAAATTCTGCGCATCGTAGCGCAGCAAAAAGGCATCAGTCAAGGCAGGGTCGGGCGTAATACGTCGCAGGTAAGCGCAAGCATCCTCAAGCGCCTTCGCGCTGAGAACGCTTATATCCTCTTCCTGTCCTCCGCCATAGCCCATATCACTGAGCTGGCGGCGCGCCTCCTCATAGCCTTGGGCTGACATGAGCCTTTCCAGCTCCGCCTTTCCCAAGGGCCTTCTGGATGGGGCACGCACGCAGCCAACGGCGTAGGCAATGCTCGATTGCGGCATGAGCGCCTCCTTTACGATTCTTTTTCTTTAAACAGAAGGTCAGCCACCTGTTGCTCCATTCCTTCACGCCCCAGTTCAATCAGGGCTTCCAGCGTTAAATAGCTCAGGCTGATACCGTTGGACAAAACAAGGCCGCTGCATCCCGGAATGCGGCTGCCGGCATCCTTCAATTGCCCCGGCTTCCCTGTTTTGAGCAAGCTTTGATTAGCGTTTTCAATAAAGGCAGAGGTATAAAAGCCGTCATTGATGCCGCCAGCCTGCAAGGCTTCGTTTCCCTCGGCGTTTTGCACAAGCAAGGCAAGCATCAGCTCTGCCATGTCCTCATCCGGCAAGGCGTGCAGCTTGTTCAGGGCGTCTTCAAATGCCCTGCCGATTAAGTCGCGGCGGGCCGTCAGGCCATATTTGCGGTCTTCAAGCTCGCGAAGCCTGCGGGCACGGTCCTTCGCCTGCTCTGCTTCCAGGGCGGCATCGGCCTGGGCCTGCAGGTGCATCTCAGCGGAGCGTCTGATCGACTCCTCTTCAATCGCCTTCCCGCGCTCCTTCGCTTTTGACAGCGTTGCCTCGCATGCGCTGAGCGCGTCCTCATGGATTTTATCGAGGATGGGCTGCGTATCCATCGCGGCCACCTTAGAGTTTGATGGCGTTGACCATCAGGAAGGAGGCCAGCAGCGCCAGCACCGCGTAAGTCTCAACCATAAC
>CAZYKQ010000108.1:0-6241 GCA_964648235.1 uncultured Christensenella sp.
ACATATGCTAATATGCGGCATCGGCTTTGACGAAGGACAACCTTCACGCAAAGCGTCATCAAGAGAGGGCGACATCCGCTGCAAGTCGCCTATGGCGTGATGAAGCATTCACTTTCGAGCCGCCGGGTTGAAGCCAAGTAGGCCGGGCCGTTTGCCGCGTTAAGGCATCAACAAGCAAAGGCGCTTTGAAGTGCCTTTGGAACTTGGGTGGTACCACGCAGTACGGCGTCCCTTGCATTGCAAGGGATGTTTTTCATTTTGGAGGGATAAGAATGGATATGCAGGAACAAATCGCGGGCATCCGGACGGCATGCCTGCAGGCGCTTGACAAGGTGTCAAGCCTGAGCGGGCTCGATCAGCTGCGCGTCACAGTGCTGGGCAAAAAGGGCAGCCTGACCGGGCTGCTGCGCGGCATGGGTCAGGTTGACCCGGCGCTTCGCCCGCAGGTGGGCCAGTGGATCAACCGGGCGCGCGAAGATCTGGAGGCCAGGCTGGCGCAGCGCGAGGAGGCGCTTCGCGCCGCCGTCTTGCGTCAAAAATTGCTTGACGAGGCCATCGACGTGACCGAGCCGCGTACGCTGCCCCGGGCGGGCCTGCAGCATCCCAACAGCACGGTGCTCGACCAGGTGATAGATTGCTTCATCGGCCTGGGGTTTGAAGTGGTGGAGGGCCCGCAAATCGAGCTGGATCACTACAACTTTGAGCTGCTCAATATCCCTAAAAATCACCCTGCGCGTGACGCGCAGGATACTTTCTACATTGATGACAATACAGTATTGCGCACGCACACCTCCCCGGTGCAGGCCCGCGTGATGACAACGCGCAAGCCGCCCATCCGCGTCGTCTGCCCCGGACGCGTATTCCGCGCCGATGAGGTGGACGCGACGCACAGCCCCGTATTCCATCAGATTGAAGGCCTGGTAATTGATGAGCACATCACCATGGCCGACCTGCGCGGCACGCTGGACGCCTTTGCCAAGCGCCTGTACGGCGAAGACATCACCACGCGCTTTCGCCCCAGCTTCTTCCCCTTCACGGAGCCCAGCGCCGAGGTTGACCTGACCTGCTTTAACTGCAGGGGCAGCGGCTGCCGTGTGTGCAAGGGCACCGGCTGGATCGAAGTGCTGGGCAGCGGCATGGTCAACCCCAAGGTGCTGGAGATGTGCGGTATCGATTCAAGCAAGTACTCCGGCTTTGCCTTCGGCATCGGGCTTGAGCGCATCACCATGCTTCGCTACGGCATTCGGGACATGCGCCTGATGTACGAAGGGGACGAGCGCTTCCTGCGCCAGTTCCGCTGAGGAGGAGATAGAAATGAAAGCATCCATTAACTGGTTGAAACAATATACAAAGCTTCCGGAAGAAAGCGCCGAGGTCGAACGCCGGCTGATTATGACCGGCACCGCTGTTGAAAGCATTGAACGGCTGGATGGCGGGATGGAAAAGGTGGTTGTTGGCCGCGTGCTGAGTTGCCGTGAACACGAAAATTCTGATCATCTGCATGTCTGCATTGTGGATGTCGGCGGTGAAGCGCCCCTGCAGATTGTCTGCGGGGCTCCCAATGTGCGCGAAGGCATCCTGGTGCCCACGGCGCTTGTCGGCGCCAGGTTGCCAGACGGCATGGAGATCAAGGCAGGCAAGCTGCGCGGGGTGGATTCCCAGGGCATGCTCTGTTCTTCCGAAGAGCTCAAGGTTCCGCGGGAACTCTATCCCTCTGTGGGGGCAGAAGGCCTCTTGATTTTCCAAGAGGAATACGCCCCCGGTACTGACGTGCGCCCCCTTCTCGGCATCGCTGATGAAGCCATCGATGTGGAGGTGCTGGCCAACAGGCCCGACTGTCTGAGTGTATGGGGCCTGGCGAGGGAGGCCGCCGCCGTGTTCGGCGAGCCTTTTGTTCTGCCTGCGCTTGATTACGATGAGGATGAAGGCGATCATATTTCAAACTATATCAAAATAAGTGTGCAGGACGAGGAGCTTTGCCCGCGTTACGCCGGACGCGTGGTCAAAAACGTGCGCATCGCCCCCTCCCCTCTGTGGCTTCGCGCTTACCTGCATGCCGCGGGCATGCGCAGCATCAACAACATTGTCGACATCACCAACTTCGTCATGCTGGAGACCGGCCATCCCATGCATGCCTTTGACCTGGATAGGGTGCGCGGGCGGGAGATCATCGTGCGCCGCGCCAACCCCGGTGAAAAACTCACTACGCTGGACGAAAAAGAGCACCAGCTCTCGGGCGGCGAGCTGCTGATCTGCGACAAGGAAGGTCCCACAGGCTTGGCCGGCATCATGGGCGGTCTGGAAAGTGAAATCGAGGAAGATACAAAGACGCTTCTGTTTGAATGCGCCGCCTTTGATCGCAGCAACACTCGCCTGACGGCAAGGGCTCTGGGCATCCGCACTGAATCCAGCGGCCGCTTCGAGCGCGGCGTGAACCCGCGCACCGTGCTTCAGGCGCTTGATCGCGCTTGCCACCTGATCCAGGAACTGGACGCGGGCGACGTAGTTTCCGGCCTGGTCGACCTCTACCCCGTTCCCTTGCAGCCTACCCGGGTCATGGCAAGTGTCAAGGGTATTTCCGCGCGCAGCGGCGTGGACATCAAGGCAGAGGAGATGGTCTCCATCCTGCGCCGGCTGCATTTTTCCGTGGAGCAGGCCGGCGATACCTTAAACGTCACCGTGCCCGATTTCCGCCAGGACATCGAGCAGGAGGCTGACATCTGTGAAGAAGTGCTGCGCATGGCCGGCTACGACCGCATTCCCGCGACGCTGATGCAGGGCAGAGCCATGCCCGGCTTTGACAGCGAAAGCCGCCTGCGGCAGAAAGCCCTGGTCTCCCTGTTGAACGGGCAGGGTTATGATGAAATCTATAACTATTCTTTCTTCGGCTCAAAGCAGCTGGATAGTCTGCGTTTGGAAAAAGACGACCCGCGCCTTGATGCCCTGCGTATCCGCAACCCCCTGGGAGAAGATACGGCCCTGATGCGCACCACGCCGGTGCCGGATATGCTGAAAACCCTGGCGCTCAATATGGCGCGCGGCAACGAAAAAGCCTTGCTCTACGAATTTGCTACCGTTTTTTCAAAAAACCCCGGCGAGGGAACGCCCTATGATGAGCAGCCCTGGCTGTGCCTTGGCCGCTATGGTGAAGGCAGCGACTTTTATGCCTTGCGCGATACGGTGCTGCTTCTGTTGGATCGCCTTGGCGTGAAGCATTCGATCACCGCGGAGGTCCAGCCCTACCTGCATCCCGGCCGAAGCGCCGCAATCACGTCAAACGGCGTCTTCATCGCGCGCGTCGGCGAGGTGCATCCCGCTGTCTGTGAAATCTATGGTATGGATGGCCGGGCCTTTGTAGCAGAGGTTGACCTGGCTGCCTTCTGGACTGCCGCCACCCCCATGCCAACCGTCAAGGATTTGCCCCGCATGCCAGCGGTCAGCCGTGACATTGCGCTGGTGCTCGATGCCGCGCAGGAGTTGCTGCCGGTAATGGAAGCCATCCGGCGCGCGGGCGGTACCCTGCTGGAGGATGTACACCTGTTTGACGTATACCGGGGAGCACAGCTTCCTGCAGGCAAAAAATCCTGCGCCTTCTCCCTCAGCTTCCGCGCGCCTGACCGCAGCCTGGAAGAAAAGGAAATCACCACCCTGATGGATAAGGTGCAACGTTCTGTGAAGGCGCAGTTCGGAGCGGAGGTCAGGGGCTGATCACCCTTTCATGCTTATAACAAAACCCGCTCTGCTTGAGCGGGTTTTGTTATAAGCACAATAAAGCCTCAGATCTGCTCGGGCACTTCCTCCGGAAGATGATGAATAACGCTGTCAAGCAGCCTGCTAAAATCCTCCCTTACCTTCGCGCCCATCGTCAGGACATCCTCGTGACTGATGGGCGCGTCCAGCACACCGGCGGCCATGTTGGTGATGGCGCTGATGCCGAGCACACGCATGCCGCAATGGCGCGCCACGATGACTTCGGGCACCGTGGACATGCCCACGGCGTCGCCGCCCAGGGCACGGATCATGCGAATCTCCGCCGGAGTTTCGTACGCGGGACCGTTCCACCAGGTATAGACACCCCGGTTGAGGGGGATGCCCAACGCCCGCGCGCTCTCAAGAGCGGTCTCGCGCAATGCGGGGTCAAAGGCATGGGTCATATCCGGAAATCTGGGCCCGAAGACATCCAGATTGGGACCGCGCAGGGGGTTTCTTCCTGATAGATTGATAAAATCGGTGATCAGCATCAGTTCCCCCGGGTGAAACTCTGTGTTCACCCCGCCCGCCGCGTTAGTCAGGATCAACGTGCGCACCCCAAGCAGGGCCATCACGCGGATAGGCATCGTCACCTTATCCAGTGAGTGCCCTTCATAGTGATGAAAACGGCCCGACATGATCATCACCCGTTTCTCGCCGATGGTACCGACCATCAGCTTGCCGGCATGGCCGGATACGGTGGACTCGGGAAAGCCTGGAATTTCATCAAAAGAAATCTCCCTTGGGTCCAGCAATGAATCCTCATAGCCGCCCAATCCGCTGCCCAGCACCAAGCCGACCTCGGCAGGCCCGCAAACATGGCGCACAGCTTCGGCCGCTTCCCACAGTTTTTTCATGGATACCGCCATCTATTCCTCCATCTCCGCCAAGAATGATACAGCGCCAAAGCGCTCCTGATGCCCGAAGAACTCACTGATGGTAGCCGCCACATCCCTGAAGGTCTGCCGGATACCCAGGTTATACAAACCCTGCATGCCTTTTTTCCAGGCCAGCAAGGGCACATACTCACGCGTGTGATCGGTGCCATGAAAGGTTGGGTCACAACCGTGATCCGCCGTGATAATCAAAAGATCCTCAGGGCCCATCAGCTCCGTCAGCTCCGGCATGCGCTTGTCGATGTATTCCAAAGCGTCGCGGTAGCCTTCCACATCACGCCTGTGGCCATAGATCATGTCCGTATCCACCAGGTTTACAAAGCACAAGCCCTCAAAATCCTGCTTCATGTACTCAATGGCGGCATCAATGCAGGCAGGGTTGCCCGCCGCGTGGTTTGAGCCAGTCAGCCCCCTGTGGTTGAAAATATCCTCGATCTTGCCCACCCCGTATACCTCTTGCCCCTCGCGTTTTAGCACATCCAGGATGGTGTCGCCTGTAGGATCCAGCGAAAAATCCTTTCTGCCCTTGGTACGGGTAAAAGCGCCCGCCCTCTCCCCCACAAAGGGACGGGCAATCACGCGGCCCACGGCGTAGGGGCCGGTCAGCAGCACGCGCGCCGCCTCGCACATCTCATACAAACGCGCCAGTGGAATGACGTCCTCATTGGCAGCGATTTGAAAAACGCTGTCGGCAGACGTATAGACGATCGGATAACCCGTACGGATATGCTCCTCCCCCAGTTCATCCAGAATGACGGTTCCGCTGGAAGCGTAGTTGCCCAGGGTCTTGGTACCGATGGCCTCTTCAAAGGCATCCATCAGCTCCTTTGGGAAACCGTCCGGAAAGGTGGGAAAGGGCTGTTCAAGCCTCAGTCCCGCGATCTCCCAGTGTCCGGTGGTGGTATCCTTACCGGGGCTTTGCTCCGCCATCTTTCCAAAGGCTCCCGCAGCATCCGGAGCAGGCTCCAGGTTGATGCCGGGGATATGCGAAAACCCCATCGCGTTCATATGAGGCAGGCGCAGCGGCACGGCCTTCGCGATATTACCCAGGGTGTTGGCTCCCTCATCTTTATACAAATGCGAATCAGGCAAAGCCCCGGCCCCCGCGCTGTCTAAAATAACCAATAATACTCGTTTCATGGCTTGCTCCTCCTATAGGGAAAGTATACCCCGAAGGGAAAGGATCAGCAACAGCATCTGATCTGTCTTCTTTTTTGTTCACTCTGTATTTGACAGAGACTGGTTCGTACAAAAAGATAACTTCATTCGGGCCGCTTGTGCTCCCATCCCCCATGCCTATATAATGAGCCAATCGGAGGATGATGGAATGATGGAATGGATTGCCTCGGCAGCCTTTGGGCTGGAAGGCTTAGTCAAAAGGGAATTGCAGGCACTGGGTCTTGAAACCACCATGGATCAGGGCGGGGTGCGGTTTTCGGGCGGGACGGATTCCGCCTTCAGAGCCAATCTGGAACTTAGAACGGCGGACCGCGTGCAGCTGATTGTGGGCGAGGGTGAAGCCCGCAGCTTTGAAGAACTATTTCAGCTGATCGGCGCCATTCCCTGGGAGGATTATATCCCGAGGGGCGGGGCCT
>CAZYKQ010000109.1:0-3699 GCA_964648235.1 uncultured Christensenella sp.
TTACGCTTACCTTTGCTGAGGCCGGCGCAGCTGAAGGCGCGCGGGGCAGCGTGACAGTTGCCGCCCGGCTGGAGGGGCGGGCCCCTCAGTCTGAGGCGAAGGAGCAGGAAGTCCCTATGCTCTTCGCCCTGGGGCGGATGAGCCTTCCGCCTGAAGAAGAGGAAAAGACGGAGGAGGAAGTCGTTTTCTCCTTTGATACAGAGGCTGGGCGAAGTCTGACTGACTCTTTGATGTTGCCCTTGGGCGGGAGTATCAGTCCGATGGGTGCGCTGACCGGCCAACCGGTGATCGAGGTGGTAATCCGCCAGAATGGCGCGATCATCAGTGAGAGCAACCGTATCAGGCTTGGCGTTGGCCCGGCCTACAGGGTTGAGTTTTTCCTTACCTATGTTTTTGAAGAAGACAGCAACAAAGATGTTGAGCCAGGTGATTTTGTCACCATTACGTTGCCTGAAGAGTTCATCATGGGAGGCAGCGGCCCGCTTGTTGGGGGCGGTGGAACCTATGGAACTTGGAGTATTGTGGACGGAAAACTCACGCTGACCTTCAATGAAAACGTCCCAGCGAAGAATAATGTCAGCGGTGATGTGAGCCTGTGGTTCTTCTTGGATGAAGAAAAGATGGAGAATAAGACAGAGGATGAGGTTCGAATTGGCATTGGTGATGGGTATAAGGATATACCACTGTTCTATGCCCCGAAGACTGACAAGAGCTTTACCAAGACAGGATCCATTCAGGGCGACACCATCACTTGGAAGATTGATGTCAATAAAAAGCTTGAGGATGTCAAAGCCGTCACAGTGACCGATGATTTCGGCGCTGAAGCGCATACCCTTATAGGGGATGTCACGGTGTACGAGCTGACTGTACCGATTACGGGCGATCCTGTGCAAGAGGATGATGCATATACAGGCGCTGGCATCTCAGTTGATTTAGACAAGAAGGGCTTTTCCGTAGTCTTGGGGGACATTACCCGGGCCTACCGCATCGTCTATCAAACCAAGCTTGATGACTGGGACAGCGCCAAAATATCCAACACCGCGAAGATCGGCGAAACTCCAGCCAGTGATGAGGTGACTGTTACAAAGCCTGATCAGCTGGTCAAAAACGGCAAGGCTGACCGCGGTATGAATGCCAGCGAGATCAAGTGGACGGTCGTTGTCAACCCCCTGGGGACGGTGACAGCCCCTGTCGTGAAAGATACATTGCCCGCGGGATTGACGCTTGATACAGCGAATGTGAAAGTATACCGTGATCCCGGTACCACTGAAGTGCCTTCAAGCGCGTACGGTGTGAACCTTGACGGCAGGAACCTGACGGTCACCATGACCGGTCAGGTGGACTATGCCTACCGCATAGAGTACACCACCCCGATCAGCGATAAGGAAAAGGTGTCGTTTAAGAACAACGCGTCTCTGGAGATAGGCGGAAGCGTTGTTGACAGAGATGATGATACCGTTGCCGCTCCGCGCGGGAAGCTGCTCACCAAGAGTAACGGCAGTTTGAAAGGCGGCGATGGCTACGGGGTCAAGTATATCGAGTGGACCATTGAGTATAACTATGGAGAAGAGCTGGTTACAAGCACGCTCATGGATACATTCACTGACGGGCAGGACGGCCCATACAGCTTCGTTAACCCTGTTTATACCCCGGGACGAGTCTTGGTCTATGACAGGACTTGGGATGAGGCGCAAGGGAAATGGGTCGAAGCGGCAGCGCGCGTCGTTACCGCAACGCCGGCGGTTGGCGGCTTCAATATCAAGCTGGACACTGGGGACCAGACGGACAAGGCCTACCGCATTGTCTACCGCACGAAAATAACTGATATTACGAAGACAAGCTTTTCAAACACCGTAAGCGGCGGCACCGGGATCGGACCATCGACCGGCACCGCCGGCAATGCCGCCCCCAGCTTTAAAAAGGCTGTGGGGACCATCGATTACCAGAACAAGACGGTGACATGGACGCTGACGATCAGGCCGCTGAGGGAGCCGCTGACCAATGTAAAGATCGTAGAAACGCTGCCCCCGGGCATGACCCTGGTCTATGACAGCGATGATGATGTTACCGTTACGCCCGGTTCGGCCACCAATTGGACGTTGACACCGAATGCCGGAAAGACTGCTTTTGATTTCACGTTTGGCCCGGCGGGATATGAGGTGAAAGACATTGATCATACGCTGACTTTTAAGACTTCTTTCGCGCATGATACGGCGAACCCGAACGCAACGATCAAAAAATACCAGAATTTCGTTGATTTCCATTATACTGACAGCGCGGGGACCGCAATTGCCAAAAGGGATGCCACTGCCGATGTGAGAAACGAATATGTTTCCAGCGGAAAGAAGACGGGCACCTTTGATAAGGACAGCGGACAGATCACGTGGAAGGTATATATCAATCTGCGCGCGGAAAACCTAAGCGTGTTCACGCTGAATGACAGGGTGCCTGACGACGATACCTTCCAGAAGGTCAATCAAGCAGGCGGTATCACAGCCAAGGCGCTGACCATCAACGCTGCAAACGGCAACTGGACGGAAGGGGCGGATGCCCCGGGTATCCTTACTTCTGTCAACTATGATCCCGACGGCAAAGGCTTCTCTGCAAATATTGCGGCGATCAGCGCGCCTTATGTGCTGATCTACAAGACCGATGTCAGCGGCATCCGCCAGGAGACCTACGAGAATAGCTTCACGGTTGGCGACGTTACATATACCGGCAGTGCGGGTTACGCGGATTTCGCTGATTATGTCACCAAATCGTCTGTCTATTCAAACGGCGATGTGATTATCAAGTGGACCGTGAAGATCAACGGGGCGAAGTCTGAGATCAAGGACGCCATGGTAATCGATACTATAGGCGAAGGACATATCCTGAAGAATGGAAGCATCGTTGTGAAGGATAAGGACGGTAATACAGTCTCGTCAGAATCGTATGAGGTGCAGGTCAATTTGCCCGATAACGCGACCAGGACGCAGACATTTACCATCGAACTGGGCGATATTGACGATACATATACCATAGAATACGAAACCTTGATTACCTCCTTGGAACCCGGAGCGGCGACCATGTCCAACACTGTCAAACTGACAGGGACCGGGCTGCCGGATAAAAACACCGAAGTAAGCCAGGGGCGCCAAGTGATCATTTCCGGCGGCGCCGGAACAGGTCGCAGTGAGGATGGAGTGCTTGTCATCAGGAAGATTGATAGTGATACGCTCGCTCCCCTGAATGGCGTAAAGTTCCAGGTGTATTTTGTCCATCCAAATACGGCTGTAGGAAGCTATGTGATAGGGGAAGGAACGACCGGACAGGCTGGCCAGAATCCCGGAGAATGGAAGCTGGAAGGGTTGTATTACGGCGACTATATAGTTGAAGAGGTTGAGACTCTTCCGGGATATATCTTTGGCTCGGTCCGTGAGGCAGTGGCAGTCGATGAAGATAATGAGGGCTATGTTGAGCTTGAGATCACAAACAGCAAGACAGCCATCTCCTTCAGCAAGAAGGGGATATCCGGCGCGGAGGAGCTTGAAGGCGCGCTGCTGAGAATCATTGACGCGCAGACAGGGGAAGATGTCATAGAACCCTGGGTTTCCAAAGCGGAGCCTTTGACGCTTACCGGAGTACTGGTTGTTGGCAGAACCTACATCATGCGTGAGGAAACCGCGCCTGATGGATACTTGAGGGCCGAAGAGATCA
>CAZYKQ010000109.1:3799-6190 GCA_964648235.1 uncultured Christensenella sp.
GATGCTTGACGCGCCGACGGAAGTGACCTTCAGCAAGAAGGGGATATCCGGCGCGAAGGAGCTTGAGGGCGCGGTTCTGAAGATCATCTATACAGACGAGGATGGAGAGGAGCAGGTTTTGGATACCTGGACCTCAACGAGTACGCCCCATACGATCACAAAGCAGCTGATTGTCGGTAAAGAGTACATCATGCGTGAGGAAACCGCGCCTGATGGATACTTGAGGGCCGAAGAGATCACGTTCATCATCAACGAGCAAGGCCAGGCGGTTGTTGCCGGAGCTGAAGAAGGCTCCGGGACCGTAACGATGCAGGATGACTGGACGAAGGTGACGATCAGCAAGAAAGAAATCGCCGACGGCCCTGAGCTTGAAGGCGCGTATCTGGAGATATTCGAGTTAGATGAAGACGGGAATGAAGTTCATGTCTATGACTGGATATCTGAGGACACACCGCATCAGATCAACGCCGAGCTGGCGCCCGGCAAGCAGTACTATCTGAGAGAGACGATTGCGCCTAAGGGGTATGCCATCGCTGAGACGATTGCGTTCACGATTACGGAAACCGGAGATGTACAGGCAGGCCCGACGATGCTTGACGCGCCGACGGAAGTGACCTTCAGCAAGAAGGGGATATCCGGCGCGGAGGAGCTTAAAGGCGCGCTGCTGAGAATCATTGACGCGCAGACAGGGGAAGATGTCATAGAACCCTGGGTTTCCAAAGCGGAGCCTTTGACGCTTACCGGAGTACTGGTTGTTGGCAGAACCTACATCATGCGTGAGGAAACCGCGCCTGATGGATACTTGAGGGCCGAAGAGATCACATTCATCATCAACGAGCAAGGCCAGGCGGTTGTTGCCGGAGCTGCAGAAGGCTCCGGGACCGTAACGATGCAGGATGACTGGACGAAAGTAGAAATCAGCAAACGGCGTATCACCGGCAGCGCCGAGCTGCCCGGAGCGACGCTGAAGCTGATCGACGCAAAGGGTAAAGTGATTGAAACATGGGAGTCCGGCAAGAAGCCGCACTTGATCGAGGCGAGGCTGGTCGCGGGCGCAAAATACACGCTGGTAGAGATCACGGCGCCCAAGGGATTCAAGATCGCCGAGTCCATCACCTTTACGGTCAATAAAGATGGCAAATTGCAGACCGTCATCATGCGTGACAAGTACGCGGACAGCATTTTGCCTAAAACGGGCGATGGGGACAACATGGCGCTTTGGATTGGCATGATGGCCTTGAGTCTGACGATCACCTTGACCGGTACTGTGCTGCTGCGCAAGAAGAAGGGCGCGTAAATACCTGATGATTTGGGGCAGGCCGGCTTTGCGGGCCTGCCCCGGCCATCATAAAGAGGGAAACATGAGCAATAAGAAAGAAAAAAAGATTGACCTGAAGCGTATGGTGCTTTATGTGATGATCATTGTCGGTATTGCGGGGATAGGCTATTCAGGTTACCAGATATTAGGCATTCAGTCAGAGTATGATAAGGCAGACCAGGTGTATGATCAGCTCCGCAAGGAGATGCAGGTCAAACCCGGCGCATCAGACGCGGAAGCGCTGACCACAGTTGACCGTTTCAGCATGCTGGACCTGCTGCTTCCTTCGGCCTCCGCGGAATCCAGGCAAGCGGCGGGAGAACAGGCGGATGAAAGCGAATACTCCCCCTTTGATGAGCAAGGCATATATCTGGGCAATGACGGTGAGGCACCGCCTGAAGTGGAGAAGCCGCGGACGGAGCAGAAACAGTCCGTCATGGACTTTGACAAGCTGAAGGAACTGAACGCTGATACGGTGGCCTGGATCACATTTAACGACGAAGTGATCGATTATCCTGTCGTTCAGGGGGATGATAATAAATTTTACCTGACCCACCTATTTAACCGCGAATGGGGCAAGGCGGGCACCATCTTTATTGATGTGACCAACGCGCCGGATTTCTCCGATCAAAACACCCTGGTTTTTGGTCATCACATGAACAATGGATCTATGTTCGCCAATATTGAAAAATATCAGAAACAGGCGTATTACGAGCAGTACCCCACCATGGCTCTGTATACACCGCAAGGGGACAGTACGGTGGAATGGTTTGCAGGTTACGCGATCAGCCCCTACCGAATTCCGACCACATTTGAAACGGGCGAAGAGTTCATAGCGCATGTTGAGCACGCTAAGTCAAAATCTCATTTTCAGGCGGATGTTGAGGTTGGGCCGGAGGATCGCATCATTACCCTGGTGACGTGTACCTATGGATGGGAGGATGCCCGCTATATTCTGGTAGGTGTTATTCGGGATGGTATCTGATCCTTGGCAAAACGAGAGGAACAGGCAGATCTGTCGAAAACGCTTGAACCTGCGTCTTTATCATGGTATAGTGTAAGTCGTTGATTTT
>CAZYKQ010000110.1:0-6111 GCA_964648235.1 uncultured Christensenella sp.
AAATCGTAGGACAGGGCGGATAGCTCCAAGGCAAAGCGCGCTGCCTTGCGGTTGGGGCGGTGCGCGTTACGCTCCGAAAGATCCAAAAAACTGATATCGCTCAAGTCAATCTGTGTAAAACGTCCGTAGCTGCTCATGTCACTACTCCTAAATAATTTGTAACAAATTTGTAATATATGTTTACAATTTAGACGCAATATGCTATTCTGTCGCCACCACGAAGAACGGAGTGAATGAGCACATGCGATTTTGTAAGCGATTGACTGCCCTGACCCTGATCCTCTGTATTGCCTTGACAGTGCCCTTTATCGCGGCCCAGGCCGCGTATGAAACGCTGAGGCCCTGGGCAATCGGTACAGAGGTGCGCAGGATGCAGCAGGCGCTGAAAACGCTGGGATACGACGTTAAGGTGGACGGTACCTACGGCCCGGTGTCGGAAGCAGCCGTCCGCTCCTTTCAACGCAATAACAACTTGAACCAGGATGGTATTGCCGGCAACCAGACACTGACCCTGCTGTATAGCCTGTCAGGCGATGCGGCATCCGGTGAGAATGGCGGCAGCGCCTCCCCAGTATACCCGTCGGAGGGGGAATCTGTCACCCCTTCTGCGCGGCTGGAACTGGGCAGCAGCGGCGCGGATGTCACCGCCTTGCAGAACAAACTGAACAGCCTTGGTTATAACTGCGGCCGCAATGACGGCGTGTTTGACACTGCTACCCGCGGGGCTGTCAAGGCCTATCAAAAGAGCGTCGGTTTATCGCAGGATGGCATCGCCGGCACGCAGACTTTGACAAAGCTTTTCAGCAGCTCAGCACAGGGGACCGACAGCCCCTCAGGCGACAGCGCATCCGCTGGTGCGGCCATCGTGGCGACAGGCAATTCAAGCCCCTTGCGTTTTCGGGGAACTCCTTCGGCAGCGGACAGCCGCAACATCATTGGCAGCTTGAATAATGGCCAGTCCGTGGAAGTGCTGGATAGCTCCGGGCTATGGAGCCGCTTGCGGGTGAACGGACGGGTGGGCTATGTGATGACGCGCTACCTGAGCTTTGCGGGATCATCGCCTTTGCCTGAAGAGAGCGAGAGTTCCGGGCAGCCTGTTACGCCATCCGCGGGGATCACCGCCACGGTGCGCACATCAAACGGCGGAAGCCTGCGCCTGCGGTCAAGCGCCACCACAAGCGGCAACAATGTATTGGCCAGCATCCCCAACAAGGCAACGGTACAGGTGCATTCAGTCGCAGGGACCTGGACACAGTGCAGCTGGCAGGGGCGCACCGGCTATGCGATGACAGAATTTCTGAGCATGAGCCAGGCTCAGCCTGATCCTGAAAGCCCGAACGATCCGGTCATCGAGGAAGAAAGCGGCTACACCCGCATCCTTCGTCCGGGAGACAGCGGCGATGATGTACGCCGCTTGCAGGCCCGCCTCAAGGAGCTGGGCTATACGGTCAGCCTGACATCAAGCTATGACAGCACGACGGTGGCGGCTGTACGCGCCTTCCAAACGATAAACGGGCTGAAGGTGGACGGCATATTTGGTTCCGCTTCAGCCGCCATTCTCACTTCCTCTGCCGCGCAGGGAGCGGACAGCACCCCGCAGTCTTTCGGCACCCTGCGTATGGGCGACAAGGATGGGGCGGATAAAGCGGTCAGCAAGCTGCAGAAGCGCTTGGCCGATCTGGGCTATTCTTTGACGGTGGACGGCAGCTTCGGCATCAAAACCCATGACGCGGTCGTTTCCTTCCAGCAGCAAAACAGCATCAATCAAAGCGGCATTGCCGATGCGCAGACACAGGCGCGCATCTACGCGGATGATGCCAAGAAAAACACGGGCAGTACACAGGGGGTGGATATCTCAGCCGGCCAGATCGGCGGCCCGTCCACCGGCTCGGTCAAACTTCTGCATTGGTATAAGGAAGTCAAACCTGCCCTGGGAGGCGGCCCTACTGTGCGCGTCTATCACCCGGCCACAGGCGTAAGCTTTAATGTCAAAATCTATTCCCTGGGTCGGCATGCAGATGCCGAGCCCAAGACCCTCAAGGATACCCAACTGATGAACGCGGCCTTCGGCCCCGCCTCCTGGAATACACGGCCTGTCTACGTGAAACTTCCCAGCGGCACCTGGACCCTGGGCACCATGCACAACTACCCGCACCTGTCAGGAAGCATCTCGGATAATGGCTTTGGCGGCCACCTGTGCATCCATTTTCTGCGCGACCTGGACGAAACCCAGAAGGCCGACCCCAACTACGGCATGCAAAACCAGCTCGCCATCCGGAAGGCCTGGAAGAGCATGACAGGGGAAGACGTACAATAATAGAATGCAGCAGGAAAAGGGCGGAGAGGTACGCGTCTCCGCTCTTTCGCTTTCTGTTTCCACCTGAATTAATTCGCGGCAAAACAAAGATTTTGATTTTGTTACAATTGACCGCTTGACGTCTGAAGCCCGGCATGATAAAGTTGAGTAAAGCAAGCGCCTACCATAAGACAGGATGCGGAGGAGAAATAGATGATGAACGAAGATAAATACCTGAACCTGACGGATGTGGAATGGCGGCTGATGCACGCGATATGGTCCCTGGGCGAGCCTACGCTGGGCCAGATCATCAAGGATGTGGCGGATATCGGCTGGTCAAAGCAGTCGCTGATCTCTTTTTTGAAGCGGATGGAAGCAAAGGGCGTCGTCCGGCGTGACGCCAGCCAGCGGCCCAGCAAGTACAGGGCGCTGGTAAAACGCGACGAAGCCATCCGGCAGGAGACTGACGCGGTGATCAACAAGGTCTACGGCGGCGATCCTCTGCTGATGGTGACCAGCGCGGTCAACTCCGGGAAGCTGAATGAGGATGATATAAAGCATCTCATTGACCTTTTGAAGAGGGGAGACGGGGATAAATGAGCATACCTGCCGAGATGGCGGTGCAAAGCAGCGCAGTGATCCTGCTGCTCCTGCTGGCCCGTCCATGGATCAGGAAGGTGATGAGCGCGCGGCTGGGATACGCTTTGTGGCTGATTCCCCTGACCCGCTTGCTGGTTCCCTTTTCCATCACCAACCCCTACAGCCTATGGCGCTATGTCATCCCGGCACAGGCCGGGCCATTGTATACGGGGGAACCTGCCGTGCTTGTTTCCCCGGCCGCAACCAGGGCGGTATCCCTTGCGGGCAGGGTGAGTGTGACCGCTTCACCTTCCCTGGCGGAAGCGGTTCCGCAGGCTGCGGGCAGCTTCCGCTGGGATGCTTTTCTGGCGCAGACATTGCCAATCCTGTGGGCGGCTGGTGCGTTTGCAGTATTCATTCTGCTGATTGCGGGCAACCGCCGATTCGCCCGCGCCATTGGTAAACCAAAGCGTTTGGAGCGCGATGGTTGCCCTTTGCCCGTCTATGTGTCGGAAACGCTGCAAAGCCCCTGCCTGTCCGGGGTGATCCGCCCCCGCATTCTCTTGACCCCGGCGGCGGCACGCTCAGACAAGGTGCTCGAAATGGTGCTTCTGCACGAATTGACACACTTCCGGCGCGGTGACCATGTATGGACGATGCTGCGCGCGCTGACGCTTTGCCTGTGGTGGTGGAATCCGCTGGTATGGCTGGCAGCCAAATACAGCAGGGAAGACTGTGAGCTGGCCTGTGATGAGGCCATAGTGAAAGGGATGGATGCTTCGCGCCGCGATGATTATGGCATGAGCCTGATTGAACTGATGCGAAAGGACACCGTGAAGGCCCTTCCGCTGCATATGGGGACGGCCATGAGCACAGGACGCAAGGAGATGGAGGAGAGAATAAAAATGATCGTTAGAAAGAGGAAGAAGTTTGGGCCGGCGGCGCTATGCATGCTTCTGGCCATCGCTCTGATGCTGCCCATGGTCTTTACAAGGCCCGCCGCTGCGGCGGCCGCCTCCCGGAAGGCAAGTGTGATGGACCTGCCTGAATTTCCTGAAGCCAAGGGGCCGCTAAACGAAGAAGAGGAAATTGAGCTGGCGAAACTATGGGTTCTGGGCTATCTGGTTCATGATGACGGCTATGACCATTTCGCGGATGAATCGAAGGTCAGCCCCGCCACGCTGAGCTGGGATGGTGAAGCGGTGCCCGTAGATATCGTGGAGCTGCGCGCTGTGACAAACCGGGGCGACGAATACCTGATTGAAGTATATATCCACCGGGATCTGGGGCGTGTGCTTCGCATCGCTGAAGAGGGGATGACGTACTGGGATGATCTTGATTTCAAAGTCACCCCCCCGGAAAACCTGAACCGCAAAGCCTACATCAGCCATCCCAGGGGTCCGGCGGTCAGCCTGCAGGGAAGCGACTATCCGGGGGATTATGGCTTTGCCAAGGAGCAGCTGTTCAATGGCACGGAGGTGATCATCAACCACATCCTTGAGCCGAAAGAAGGCTTATCCGCCGCTCACCCGGAAGAGCTAAGGGGGCAATGGGCCGCCATCACGGTGGCGCAGACCGATGCCTTTGCGGGATCAAAAGGCTATGTGCCGATGAACTTTCTGTCGGATGAACCGAACCGCCAGGCGCAGATAGAGGGCGTGGTGACAAGCGAAGACGGCGGCGCGGTCAGCCTGCTTGCGGATACGGGCCTGACTGAAAACGGCCTGATATCCTGCCCCGCGGGGACAAGGGTGCAGGTGCTGGGCCAAACGATAAGCTACTACCATGTCCGGGCGCAGGGGCTCGTCGGCTTTCTGCCGCTTTCCGCCCTCCAATTTGATGACCTGACGGCCAAGCTGCTGGCAGACGCGCAGCCCTCCTATGACTATGAGGAGCTGCAGCCCGGGTGGGAACAGATCAGGGCCGCGTATGATTTTAAGCTCAACCTGCTGTATAACCGCTATGGCGATCCAAACGAGTGGACCATAGAACAATCCGCGCAGGGAAGCGCTCTGGCTTTGGCCTATGGCTTCAGCTGGCAGAGCGATAAGGTTCATATTCTGCCAGGGCCCGATACCCTGACGGAGAATGAAGCCGTTGAAAAGGGCAGGGTCTACGCCGAAAAAGAGTTTGGTTTGAAAACAGATCAGGTGACAGATATATGGACTTCCTATTTCTACCCGCCTGAGTCGCCTGATGAGCACATGTGGCAAATCAGGTTCAGCGTGAAGGGGCCGGGCTATGATTGCGCTGTTTTTCTTAATGATCGGGGGGAACTGGTCAAAACCTGGAAGTCTCCCACACCCAACCCGAGCGCGGAAGAAACAGGCCAACATGCTTTGACCCCTGACGAAATCGGATACTATCTGGAGGATCAGGTGGCGGCAGAACCCCTGGAGGGCGACCTGAACGAGGAATCGGCCGTCCGGCAGGCCATGACCATCTTCAACCGGGAGTATCCCGAAAGCCTGAAGCGAAGCTATGACAGCGCCGCCGCCTTCTATCAGGATAAACCGCGCAACCTGCGCTGGTGGCAGGTGGAGTTTGTTGACCGCGATGCAATGTACCATCACTTTGCCTACACGGTGATCCTGTTGGCGCCCGACGGCAGCAGGAACTACCATCAGACGGAAGTCTACCGGGATCTTGTGGCCTGGGCTGACAGGCTGGCCAAGGCAAAGGACCTGGAGAAGACAAGGGGGCCTTTTATGACCTGGACCGTGGCACAAAAGGCGGAGCTTGACCCTGATACTTACGCGCTGCCCACGGACAAGGATATCAGCCAGAAGGAAGCCCTGGAGAAGGCCATCCTCTATCTCAAAGAGGAGCAGGGGCTGAGTGACGGCTTCGATGCCGCTTTCACGGTTGGCTACAGCTTTGACGTAAGCGGCCGCTGGCGCGTGGATTTTATGAGCAGCGAAACCCTCCGGGGGGAGGATGGAACAGCCTACACCGTGATGATAGACGGGAAGACGGGCGACCTGGTGGATATCCTGTGGAGCCTTAACCCCAACGGAAACGGATAATTCGTCCGGAGGCCCGAAACAAAACCGCTGCATCGACGGACTCGGCGCAGCGGTTTTGTTTGTTAATTCAAAACACTAACTCATTAAAGTGAGAAGGCAGGAAGCAATCGTCTCTTGACATATCAAACCGACTCATCATGTATTGAAGCAGGGGGATACGGCTCACACAGAGTTCACAGAGGCACAGAGGCGCTTCGCTTTTCACAGAGG
>CAZYKQ010000111.1:0-6101 GCA_964648235.1 uncultured Christensenella sp.
CCTGCATGGCAGGCAACTGATAGATAATATCATGCAAAGGCTATATATGTCAATGATTTTTCGATAGCAAAGGGCTGATCCGAACCAAGAACCGTAAACAAAACGACACCATAATAAAAGACACCAATATACCCGGGCGTTAATCTGCGGGCATCATTTTTAATACTTGTACCTGATTGTCAGTCGTCCTGAGAAAAGGACACGGTCATCTTGACCCTGTCCGCGCACATCAGGTTGAAAGAGCAGTGATTAGGTATGTCATCTTTGTCATAAGTGACCTTTGTGACCATGAAGAGCGTATCGCCCGTCTTACATTGAAGAGTATCTGCCTCATCCTGTTTGGCTCTGGTTGCCGTGATCTCTTTTTCTACCCGAACATTCTTCAACCCATAAGCGGTCGACATCAGTTCATATGTCGAGGTGCCTTCCTTGATATGGTCCAAAAAACCCGGCAAACGCTTGACATCGTAAACAGCGCGGTCAAGCGACCGTGGAACTCCGTCCGTTTCCATCAAACGAATCAGCTCATATACAGGGGCATTGGGCTGAATCTGAAGCAGCTTTGCTTCCTTAGCCGTAGCGTCCCTGCTTTTTTTTGACAGGATGGTCACCTTGGTGTTATTGCTGCAATACGTCCTGCTGAAACTCTGATAACCATTTAAGGACATCACACAAATAGGAGTCTTGGGATAGCCTACAAAGGTTCCTTTCCCCTGCTTTCTCTCCAATAAACCCTCGTTGACAAACTCCTGGACTGCGCGGCGAACAGTAATCCGGCTAACCCCATACTGATGACACAGTTCAACCTCAGAAGGAAGCTTATCCCCCGGAGCATATTGACCTGTTTTAATTGCCACCATCAAGTGCTGCATCATCTGCTCGTACAGAGCCATGCTGGACTGTGGTTTCAGTAACACACTCTCATCACTTGACAAACAAGCTCCCTCATTTCATCTTTTGGCCTCAAATGGTTTGCCATACCCGAAGCCACCGCATACTTTACATGTGGCGGCCGCACAATCAGCAGCGAAATCAAGCGCTTCTTCCATCGAAGCGCCGTGGGTATACCGCGTTAGAAAGCCTGCGATAAAGCTGTCTCCAGCTCCCATGGTATCGACAACCTCAACGGGCTTAATTCCTTGATAATAAACCTGACCACCCTTAGAGAATCGTGCGCCGCGGCTTCCCAGCGTGATGCCGACAACTTCTACTCCATTGCCATGAGCAAAAGAAGCCAACTCCTCAAGCGCTTCATCCTTCAGTTCAGAACCACTGAAAAATGCAAAACGTACATGCGGACAAACCCGGCTCAGATAATCCTTGTTCTCCAGGTGATTGGAGAAGTCAAAGGACAAGTCGCAGACAGCCTTCATTTTCTCAAGTTCAGGTTCTATTGAAGAATAGCACGAGGTATGACAGATGTCAAACTCTCCGATATATTGAAGATCATCGGGCATCAAGTTGAGGCGTACAATATGCTGTGCCGTATTCTTCGGACCGCCGACGAACACACGGTCCCCTTGTTCAGTAAGCTTTACGCCCGGATGCCCCGATATGGCATAAACCTTTCGGCTGCGCCCGTATGGAACACCTTCCTGAGCCAAAGCCCACTTGATATGCTCCGCTTCCGGATCGTTTCCAAAAACTCCCAGATACTCCACCCGTTCAAATCCTGCACGCTTGCATCCGACGGCGACGTTTACCGCATTTCCACCAGGATAGTATATCTGTTCATCCAAATAGCAGTCGACAACATTATCTCCCAACGCCAGCATGTTCATAGCTCCAGAACTCCCTTTCCCTCTTTGAGGGCGATATTTTTCAGCCCTTGACGGCTCCGGCTGTGATTCCTCGTATAAACTGTTTTTGCATAATGATAAACACTAAAATCATCGGGAGTGATGAGATGGTCAAGCCTGCAAATAACAGCGAATAATCCGTGTTTAAAGCATCCCTGAACACCATCAAACCAGAGGGAATGGTTTTAAGCGCCCTCGAATCAATAAAAATGATGGAGAACAGGAACTCATTCCACGAATAGTAAGCAACCAAAATAGCGCAGGTCAGCATGATAGGTTTGGAAATAGGTAGAAAAATCCGCCAAAGCACCTCAAAAGAGGAACACCCATCTATAATCGCTGCCTCCTGAATTTCTTTGGGTATGCCAAGGAAATAGGAACGTACCAGCAACAATGTAATAGGCATTCTGTAAGCTGCGTAAGGCAGAATCATCGCCCAGTAGGTATCATGTATCCCCAGGTTCTGGATGATGCGGTACAAGGGGATCAGTGTTATCTGAGGCGACAGCATCATGCCCCCCATCCCCATCAGCAGCACCAGGTTGTCCCCCTTGAAGCGGTAGCGCACCAAGCCATAAGATGCCAGAGCGGCGATCATGATGCACAAAGCGATCGTTGACAGAGTCACCAGCACGCTGTTGAGAAAGTAGTTTGAAATGCCCATGTTCCACGCCTTGACATAATTATTCCATTGGAATTGGGCGGGAACCCCCCAGAGATTACGGAAGAACTCCCGCTCCGTCTTGAGGCTGGACAAAACCATCCAGATCAAAGGGTAGAGCACCAGGAGGAAATAAATTAGCAACAGGATGAGCGCGATACCCATACCAACTGTCCAACGGTTTTTCATTCGCTGGCCTCCAAGGATGGATCTACGTCCGATTGTTTCCATTTAATCAACCTCCCCGGTATTGAGTCCCTTCATTTGTACAAGCGCCAACACAAGGCAGATCAGCAGCATCAAAATGGATAGCGTTGACGCGTAACCCATGCGATCCTGCGTGAAAGCCATATCATACATATACACCGACAGCGTTGTGGAAGAATTGCCCGGACCGCCCCTGGTCAGTATGTAGACGTCATTGAACACCAAAAAAGCGCCTGACGTCGTGCTTACCAGGGTGACAAACAACATTTCCTTGATCTGGGGCAATGTGACCGTCGTGAACCGCTGGATACGAGAAGCACCGTCTATTTCCGCTGCTTCATACAGTTCACCGGGAATCTTCTGGATCGCCACGATGTAAAGCATCATGGTGTACCCCATAGAGTGCCATTGCGACATGAAAATAGCGCAAAAGATAGCCGTGCTGGATCGGCCCAGCCAACCAGCCTTGCTGTTGCCGCCAAGCAGGTTGATCAGCCCATTAAGCAGCCCCCTTGGCGCATAGATCTGGGTAAACAGCATACCAACGACCGTCATTGAAATCAGGACCGGAAGAAAGTACATTGTCCTTAGTGGTGTGGCAAATCTGCGCATCAGGCTGTCTTCCAGAATAGCAGCGCAAACCATGGACAGAAAAACCTGAAAAGCAACTGAAATAATGCAGTACCACAAATTATTTTTCAGCGCTGTCCAGACCACAGGATCCTTGATCAGGCTGCTGATATTTTCAAAGCCGATATAGGTCTGTGTCGGGGAAAAAGCTGAAAATTTATGGAACATGTAATAAAAGTTCTGCAGCATGGGAACATAGACAAAGGTTCCCATCAACAGCACCAGCGGCAATACATACATGTATGGGACAACCATACCGGGTCTGAATCTACGTTTGGGCAGCGCGCGGTTCATTTCGTTCCCTGTCATTTGATTCCCCCCTTGATCTGTCTGAATATATAGCCGAAGGCCGTCAATCCGGCGGGAGTTTCCGAATTGACGGCTTTGGCATTGTTCTTTACTTTGCTGCCGCTTCTTTCGCTGCAGCCTGTACGCTTACCATGACCTGTTCAGCCGTCATGTCGCCGGTCAGCAACAATTGGCCGCCCTTCATGAAAGCGGAAGCAACAGTCGCGTCAACGGCGTTATCCTGCCACAATGTCGTGTTAGAAGCCTTCATGATCAGATCAACCGCTTCCAGCTGCTTGGGGCTGGAGATGGTGTCTTCGTTGACAGCACCCAGCACGCAAGAGAGTTCACCGGTCATCTTGGTCATCAAACCTCCGTTTTCTTCATTGATGAAGAACTTTACGAAGGTCATTGCAGCTTCAGGGTACTTGCAATCAGAAGAAATCATCATGCCTTCAGGCGCGCCGGTCAGCTCGTCGGGATCGCCCAGACCGCCGGGAAGTGCCGGCATATCGAAGAAGGAATAGTCAAACTCTGCTCCGTCAGCCAGGTACTTGATCTCAGCCAGCTGCATATAGCACAGCACGGACTCCTCGTCGATAAGCAGATTTCGGGCATAAGTATGATCCACGGAAGCGGGATCCTCATTCATATACTCAGACAGCTGCTTAAAGCAGTTGAGCGCGGTCAGATAGCCGGGATCAGAGAAATCGCCCTCTAAAGCATAGTCCTTTTTGACCACCTCAGGATCCAGCATACGCTGCACCAGAGTACCCATGTAGTGGGAGACCGCCCACTCAGCGGAGAAACCTTCACCCAATGGCGCTTCGTAACCAGCAGCGACCAGGGCATCCAGCACGGCAATGAACTCATCCCAGGTATTGGGCTCGCTCAGGCCCAGCTCGTCAAAGACGGTTTTGTTGTAGAAAAACGCCTTTCCATCCATGGACCAGGGGGCGCCATACTGCTTTCCATCGTAGTTAAACGGTCCCCATTGGCTTGAAACGATCTTGGAGGCCCACTCGGGATCGGCGGCAACCATGTCATCCAGGGGAAGAACGCGCCCGGATTTCACGAGGTTTTGACCAAAGCTGCCACTCCAGGACATGAACACATCAGGAATTTCAGAGGAACCGACCAGCACACGGATCTTTTCCTTGTAGCTGTCATTAAGTACCGGGTCGATCATAACGATGTCAATGTTGGGATAGGCCGCTTCAAACTTGGCGACCACCTCATCCATGTAGGGGCCCTTGGGTTCGTTGGGCCAGCGGTGAAAGAAAGTCAGCGTAATCTTCTCCTCGGCCAGCGCAGCGCCCGCCAGGCTCAGGGTCAGAATAAGCGCCAGGAACAGTGCCAGTGACTTTTTCATTTCAGATCCTCCTCGTGTATTTCTTATCCTTAACGCCCCTTGGGACGTCGGAAAGCTTAATATTCCATCTTCCACATATAGCGGCGTACAGACAGCGGATGCCCCTTGTGCTCAGCCAATTGATCGGCATACTGGCGCAGCACGGAACCCAGAACAACAGGCGCGAAGTAGCCATGCAGATCTTCGGGAATGCCGGTCATGTCGAAGGTTTTGGTGTCAATGACTTCCACGCGGTCAGAGTACTTCTTGGCAAAAGCTAAAGCGCGCTCATCCAGGTACCTGGTAGCGCCTGAATTCAGGATGATGATGAAGGGCACATCATAATCAGTCACTTCAAAGGGCCCATGAAAATATTCACCGGAATGAATGGCATGAGAATGAATCCATAGCATTTCCATCAAGAGGCAGATGGCAAAGGAATAAGCCACACCGTAGCAGGCGCCTGATGACATGGTGTAAATCAGGGGCTCCCGTTTGTAGCTCTTCCCATAAGCGATGGCGTTTTCCAGCGTGGCGGCCCTGTTCTTGGCTATGATTGCGTCCAGCGCGTCAACGCTCTGGACAGCCTTTTGATACTTTTCATTGGGGGCCAGAACATTCAACACGCTGAATACAAGACGCAGCAACATGGCATTATTGCTTTCGGAGGGATTGCTCTCGGGGCCCCAGGTGTACTCAATTTGATACTCCGCGGCTTCCCATAGCGGAGAACCGGGTTTGAAAGAGAAGCAAATTGTAAGTGCCCCGGCTTCACGGGCCTTTGTCGTTGCCGCTACTGTCTCAGGTGTGTTGCCGCTGTGGGAGCAGGTGACCACCAGACTCTCCGGGCCAAGCCCTTTAGGAGAACGGTAATTAAACTCATTGCCGCTGTAAACAGCAGAGGGAATGGCGATTTCGGCGTCACAAATGTACTGTGCGGGCTCAAAAATAGCCTTGGATCCGCCGCATGCTACAAAGTAGATGTTACTGATCTTTCTTGCCTTTACTGCCTCAATAGCGCTGTTCAGCTGCTGAACCTGGTTCGTGTTCATCGTATGCCTCCTGTTGATTTGTTTTAGACATGCCCTGACTCATAATGTCACATAACGTTATATGATGACATGGGCATTATATTCCCAGGAACACATGGTGTCAAGAGTAAGTC
>CAZYKQ010000112.1:0-6048 GCA_964648235.1 uncultured Christensenella sp.
TCTTATCTGAGGCATGACTTGGTCTTCGCGCTCATTATATGTAAGGTACGCCGTTCCCTGGCAACATGCTTGCATTTATGGTAGTATAGGCCTATAATCAGCTTGCTCAAGCCAATGAAGTTCTCTTTGTTGCCTTGGGTTCCGTCATTTATGCCCAGAGGCAACAGTTTTTCGGGTTGTCAGATAACAGGCTTTTCGACAGTTCTGTTCTTTTTTTCGGCATGCATGCTGATTGAAACGAAAAACAGGGGTATGGTAACAGATGGTCATGTATGTTGTGGTTGCCCTGGCCGGCATCGGGTTTGGCCTGCTGCAGGCATGGTGGACCGCCCGGATGGTCTCGGCGCAGGAGCAAAAGGGCCGCTCGGCCCTGGTGCTGGTTGGCAAACTTGCCCTGTGGGCTTTGATCATGGTGGCCTTGGCCTTGTATAACCCGGTCTATCTGGTTATTTTTGCCCTGTGCGCCGGATCGGCCATGGTATTCTCTTCCATTGTCCTGTGGCGTAAAACGCGTTCTGTCTCAGAAGATCATCATACGGGAGGTCATCAAGCTTGAAGCTTCACGTCAATATATTTCCCACCAGCATTGAATTATTCGGGCAGACCATCGGCCTGTCGGTCGTTGTGGCTTTTTTTGTAGTTGTCTTCCTCTGCCTGGTGCTGCTGCTGATTAACCGCCTGGTCATTGCGCGTTTCAAGACAGTGCCCAGCGGGTTTCAAAGCGTGCTTGAAATGGCGGTGGATGGCATTTTAAGTTTCGCCAAAGGGCGCGTCGGCCACGCGGCCGAGTTTGTTGCCCCCGTCACCATGACGCTGATGGCCTATGTTTTTTTCACTACCTTTGTTGAGATATTCGGCCTGCCGCCCGCAACGGAGGATCTGAACTGCACCATTGCGCTGGGGCTGTGCAGTTTCCTGATGGTCAATATCACAGGCATCAAATACACGGGCGTCAAGGGCCGAATCAAAAACCTGAGCACGCCTTCCGCCGCCGTTCTCCCCATTAAAATCATGACCGATTGCATCGCCCCCGTCTCCATGGGCATCCGTTTGTTTTCAAATGTTCTGGTCGGCGGCGTCATCATGCAGCTGATCTATTCGGTGGTGCCGATTGTGCTGCCAGCCATCGTCGCCAGTTATTTTAATCTGCTCCACGTCATGATACAGACCTTCGTGTTTGGCCTGCTCTCGCTGACCTATATCAGTGAGGCAGTTGAATAAACAGCTACCCTGACTATTCATTAGGAGGAAACCTCAATGCCAGTATTAGGAACCATCGCCCTTGCCGCCGCTATCGCAGTTCTTTGCGGCGCCGCTGCCGCCCTGGCCATGAGCCACGCAACCAGCAAAGCCGTTGAATCCATCGCCCGCCAGCCTGAAGCTGCCGGCAAGGTGAACTCGTCGCTGATGTTCGGCCTGATCATGATGGAGACCTGCGCCGTGTACGCGCTGCTTGTCGCCATTCTGATCGTCTTCATTTTAGGCGGCCAGGTCAGCGCCGCGCCCGCGGCTGCCGGTGAGACCGGCCTCCTGCTGAAAAGCTTGATGCAAGCCATCGGCTAAGCGCGTCAAGCAACAGCCCATGAAACGGAGGAGATTGAGTGGAAGGTTTATTTAACCCTTTATCCATCCTGCTGCATACCGTCAACGCCCTGATTTTATTTGTCGCGTTGTATTTTTTGCTGTACAAACCCGTCAAGAAATTTTTGGACAAGCGCAATGCCGGCATCGCCCAAACCCTCAGCGACGCCGATAAATCGCTGAGCGACGCGAAGGCGGAATATGATCTGGCGCACGAAAAAAACAACAGCGCGCAGACGGAAGCCAACGCGTTGCTCAAAGACAGCGCCAAGCAGGCCAAGGGCCGCGCGGAAGTCATTATCGCGGACGCCAACGAACAGGCGAAGCTGATCATTGACGCCGCGAAGAAAGAAGCGGAGACCATCTTTGAAAGCGCTCGGGAGGCCATGGCCGATGAAGCCGCGGCCTTGAGCGTTGAAATTGCCTCAAAGATACTCTCCCGTGAAATCAGTTTGGACGAGCACCGGCAGATGATCGATGAATTTCTGCAGAAAGTAGGCTGACGATGATGGCCAAGGCCCGCGGCCTGCTGTTGACAGCCATGCCTTTGACACCGCAGCAGCACAGTGAGATCGAAGCAAAATTTTCCGCTCTGCTTGACAGAGAGGTCACCCTGACCGAATGCATGGACCGCGAGCTGATCGGCGGCGTGCGGATCGAGTTGCTGGGACGGGTGTATGACGGCAGCGTCCGGGGACAGCTTCGCCTGATGCTGAAAACACTGCAGGATGAGGAGGATGTCGCGCATGCTTGATTGGAAGTCAGTCGGGATAGAACTGAAATCACGCCTGGGCAGCTATGTCCCCCAAGCAGATATTCGCGGCGCGGGGACCGTTTTGTCCAGCGGCGACAGCGTCGTACACCTGGACGGGCTGTCCGGATGCAAGCTCAACGAGCTGCTCGAGTTTGAATCCGGCGCTTTTGCGATTGTTATGAACCTTGAAACCGACCGCGTCGGCGCCGTTATGCTGGGCAACGACGCGCAGTCAGCGGTGGGCGTGGGCATGCGTGCCTACGGAACCGGTCAGGTGCTGTCCGTCCCCGTCGGCAAGGAGCTGCTGGGCCGGGTTGTCAGCCCTTTGGGCCAGCCGCTTGACAACCTGGGCCGGGTGCGGGTGCTGGACCACGCCCCGGTCGAATCGCCTGCCCCGGGCATTCTGGAGCGCAAGCCCGTTTCCAAGCCCATGGAGACAGGCCTGATGGCCATTGACGCCATGGTTCCCATCGGCCGGGGGCAGCGCGAACTGATCATCGGTGACCGGCAGACGGGGAAAACCTCCGTCGCCGTTGATACCATTTTGAATCAGCACGGCAAAAAAATATTCTGCGTCTATGTCGCCATCGGCCAAAAGGCATCCAGCGTGGCCCAGATCATCGAAAAGCTCAAGGAAGCCGGCGCGATGGAATACACCATCATCGTCTGCGCCACGGCCAGCGATTCGGCCACCATGCAGTACATCGCCCCCTACGCGGGCTGCGCGATGGCGGAATGGTTTATGGAAAACGGGCAGGACGCGCTTGTGGTCTATGACGACCTGACCAAGCACGCAGTCGCCTACCGCGCCATGTCGCTGCTGCTTCGAAGGCCGCCGGGCCGCGAAGCCTATCCCGGCGACGTTTTCTACCTGCATTCCCGCTTGCTGGAACGCGCCGCCTGCCTGTCCGATGAGCGCGGGGGCGGGTCGCTGACCGCCCTGCCCATCATCGAAACCCAGGCGGGCGATATCTCCGCCTATATCCCCACGAATGTTATCTCCATCACCGACGGGCAGATCTTCCTGGATACCGAGCTTTTCCGTGAGGGGACAAGGCCGGCCGTATCGGGCGGGTTGTCTGTCAGCCGCGTGGGCGGCGCTGCGCAGGAAAAGGCCATGCGCAAGGTGGCCGGCCAGCTGCGTCTGGAACTGGCACAGTACCGCGAGCTGCAGGTCTTCGCCCAGTTTTCTTCCGATATGGATAAGAGCACGCAGGATATGCTGCGCTATGGCGGCCTGCTCAGCGAACTTCTCCGGCAGAAAAATGACGCGCCGCTGCCCATTGCCGTTCAGGTGGCGCTTCTGTACGCCGTCACGCGCGGGATCCTGCCTCAGGCTGAAACCAGCCTGGAGACCATCCGGGCCTTCAAAAAGCAGTTCCCCGCCTTCTTAACCGGGCATTATCCCGCGGTGACGCACAGCATTCGCAAAAAAGGCGAGCTGAGCGAGGACGCGGAGGAAGAACTGGTGCGGGCCATACGCGAATGGCGCGCGCAGTACGAAGCGGAAAGCGCCCAGCCGGTATGAGTTCGATTGCCGAGATCCAGCGCCACATCGGCGTTGTGCGCGATACAAGCAAAATAACCAAGGCCATGTACCTGATATCGTCTTCCAAGACGAAGAAGGCCATGCGCATGTATGAGCAAAACCAGGTCTATCTGCGCCGCGTGCGCTCCGGCATCCGCTTTATCATTGAAAACACCGGCATGAAGATCACCAACCCTTATTACAGGCAGCACGGAAAGGACGCGGGTTTTCTGGTCATAGCCGGGGATAAGGGCCTGTGCGGCAGCTATAACAGCGATGTGCTGAAGCTGGCGAAAAGCGCCATCCTGGATGAAGGGGTTATAACAAAGCGCGTGTTCACCGTCGGCCACATGGCCGGCGAATACATCAGCCGCATCGGTCTGGACATTGCGCCTGATCCGGATTATATGCACATCATCCAGGACCCTACCATGGACAACGCGAGGGAGATCACGCACAGGCTTTGCGAGCTGTTCCGCTCAAAAGAGCTGGACGAAGTGTATGTGGTGTATACCCGGATGGAAAAAATGGGGGTGATGGCCCCCTCCGTCCTTCGCCTGCTGCCCATCCTGCCGGAGGATTTCAAGGACGCGGATGTCCTGCACCCGCCCACAGGCGGGCTGACCTTTCACCCCTCCGCTTCCGAAGTGCTGGACAGCATGGTCCCTAACTATCTGATCGGCATGGTGTATTCCACACTGGCTCAGTCCTATGCCTGCGAGCATCACGCCCGCATGACCTCGATGGATACGGCGACACGCAACGCCAAAGATCTTCTGGCCGAGCTGAGCCTGAAGCACAACTACGCCAGGCAGGCCGTTATCACGCAGGAAATAACCGAAATCATAGCGGGCAATCCGCAAACGCTGTAGGAGTTGACGATGGTAAACGGAACGGTACAAAGGATCATCGGCCCGGTATTGGATGTGGCCTTCCCCACAGGCGAGTACCCGCCGATTCATACCCTGCTTTATGTACAGGATCAGGACAGGGAGGTAGCGATCGAGGTCAGCCAGCACCTGGAAGGCGCCGTGCGCTGCATCGCCCTGGAGGCGACGGAGGGCCTGTCACGGGGCTTGAGTGTGCGCAGCACAGGCGGGCCTATTTCGGTGCCCGTCGGCCCCCAGATTCTGGGGCGCACGCTGGATGTCCTGGGCCGGCCCATCGACGGCAAAGGCGAGGTGGCCGGTCAGATGCACCTGCCGATCCACCGCGCCGCGCCAAGCTTTGCCAGCCAGAAACCCGTGACCGAAGTGTTTGAAACGGGGATCAAGGTCATTGACCTTCTGGCACCTTACGCCAAAGGCGGCAAGATCGGCCTGTTCGGGGGCGCCGGCGTCGGCAAAACCGTGCTGATACTCGAACTGATCCACAACATCGCGACCGCGCACGGCGGCTATTCCATCTTCACGGGGGTGGGCGAGCGCAGCCGCGAAGGCAACGACCTGCTCACAGAAATGAACCAGTCCGGCGTCATCGACAAAACCGCCCTGGTCTTCGGCCAGATGAACGAGCCGCCTGGAGCGCGCATGCGTGTCGCCATGACCGGCCTGACGCTGGCGGAGTATTTCCGCGATTACCAGAAGCAGGACGTGCTGCTGTTCATCGACAACATCTTCCGCTATATCCAGGCGGGCAGCGAGGTATCGGCCCTGCTGGGGCGCATGCCTTCCGCCGTCGGCTATCAGCCCACCCTGGCCACGGAAGTGGGCGAGCTGCAGGAGCGCATCGCCTCCACCACGGACGGTTCCATCACCTCGGTGCAGGCCATCTATGTACCGGCGGACGATCTGACCGATCCGGCCCCCGCGGCCATCTTCTCCCACCTGGACGCCACGACGGTGCTTTCCCGCCAGGTAGCGGAACTGGGCATTTACCCGGCAGTCAGCCCGCTTGATTCCTCCTCCCGCATCCTCGACCCCGACGTTGTCGGGGAGGAGCATTACAAAGTGGCCCTGAGGGTGCAGGAAGCCCTGCAGCGCTACCGGGAACTGCAGGACATTATCGCGATTCTGGGCATGGAAGAGCTGTCCGAGGAAGACAAGCAGACGGTGTTCCGTGCCAGGCGCATTCAGCGCTTCCTCTCGCAGCCCATGTTTGTGGCGGAGGTATTCACCGGCATTCCGGGCCGCTATGTCAAGCTGAAGGATACAATCGCCTCCTTCAAGGCCATTGTGGACGGCGA
>CAZYKQ010000113.1:0-5991 GCA_964648235.1 uncultured Christensenella sp.
TAAGGGTTCAGGCCTGGGATTGCCCTTCCCCCAGCCAGTACTTCTTCAGCGGAATGAAGCTTAGCCAGGCAACCACAGCGGTGATGATGATTTCCGGCAGCATATAGCTTCCGTTATACAACAGCGACCAGACTGGCGCAGCATAATTGTAACCATTGGGCCACAGTGCTTCCCATATCAACCATCCGGAGAGAAAATGGCAAACAAAACGAAGCGCAAAGGTGACAAGAATCCCCATCACGACAGCCAGCTTATCGTTTTTGATCCTTCCTTTGAACATCGCGGAAAAGCCGATTACCGTGAAGGCAATAATATAATCAAGCAACACAATCATCAGCATTTCAAAAGCGTTGCGCCCATAGCCCACGTTGCTGAAACCCAGCATCATCTGAATCACGGCATAGATAAATGCAGACAGCAGCCCCCAACGGGTGCCGTACCGCCAGGCGATGATAGCAAGCGGCAGCATTGAACAGATGGTCACGCTGCCTCCCAAAGCCCAAGGCCCCTGGAAGGAGAAGATGCTCAGCACGGTGCCGATAGCAATGAGAATGGCGCTTTCCACCATCCTGCGGGTTGCAAGGTTCATAGTGTTTTCCTCCTTTTATTGGCGCGGAGACAGAAAAAATCGCTTTGCCGTAGGCAAAGCGATCAACTTACTGCTTCATTCCTACGCCGGCATTATCCGGATCAGGTATAAGGGTCCCGGGCAATTGCCCGATCTCAGCCGGTAAGAACCAGCACCCCTGCCGCAAAACCTTTGCGACAAACACATCATAAGGCAAGATGATTCCGCCTGTCAAGTAGCATCCGGACAAGGCTTGTGATATGATAGGAACGCGGTCAAAGCAACATAAAACGCCGTACCGCAGTGGAGGAAAAATGCCCTGGTTTTCAAAAAAGAAAAGCATCACTGTTCCTGAAAACATGGACGAGATGGATCTTCTGCACGAGGCCAAATCTTCGGACGATCCGGTCTATGCCTATGCCTGTCTGAAGCGCGCTGAAACGCTCGACCCGGATAATCTCGAAGTCCAGCGGGCGATGCTGATGCTCGGCCGCTTACATGAACGCGGAAGAAATCCCGCTGATTTTTCCGCCATCAAATCCTATCTATTGCACAGCTTTGAGCATCCGGAAAAATATGCCGAAGCGGAGCTGAAGGCAGCCGCGGACCAGCTGTTTGGCGACCCAAGGCTCCTCAGGTGCCTGACTCTGGCACCCGATCCCAATGCCTTCCTGGAAAAGTATCTGGATGACCTGGCAGAGGAATACATGCGCATCTTTATTGCGGGTGATTCAAGCCACGCGCCTCGCGTCTTCGGCATGTCCATCAAAGCCCAGCTGCACAGTTACCTGGCCCGGCCAACTGCCGAACTAATCTCAAACACGCTGCTCTCATCCTATCTAAGCCTTGAGCAGCAGCGCTTGGTTTCCAGGGCTGTCTACCGGGCCTTCTCCCGCCAGATGGGTGGTGAAACGAAGGCACTGGATAAGCTGCTGGGGGCTGAGATTTGCCGGGTGATCGCGTGATCAAGCGGATAGCGGCGCTGGTCATGGCCCTGGTGCTGATGGTGGCCTTTTACCTTTTTGCCCTCCTGCAGGAGGACGAGGAAACCAAGCGCACGGATCAATGGGTCGTCGCGGGCAGCGACAACCTGATACAGCCTCAGGAAACCGTTATCAGCAATGATCCCATGGTGCTGGCAGACGCCATGGAACTGCCCCTGCCCCTGCCGCGCGAACTAATCGCGGGCGAGGTGAAGGACGGGCAGTATCACGGCTATCGCGTGAGGATGCTTCAAGCTGAGGGCATTGATTCCTCTGTGTCGGGCATTCGCCCGGCTTCCGCAGCGCCTCTCATCCGCCCCCAGGGGCTCAATTTTGAACCCACCAACAAGACCCTGATGAGTTATCCCCTGCTGCGTGCGCAAAAGGATGGATTTGCCTATTATTATCTGGCCAACGAGCAGGCAGCCTTTGTCATCCGTCTTTCATTGCAATTGCCCGAGGACGAGGCACTTTCTCGTTTCGTTCTGGCACAGCCATAAAAATTCATTCTCTCTCAGAAAGGATTTGACATGTCTCCAAAGCAAAAACATAGCACCGGGTACAATGTCCGGCGTTTCCTGCCTTACTACAAAAAGCACACGAAGGTGCTGATTTTTGATCTGATCTGTGCGATGCTGACCACTATATGTGAACTGGTCTTCCCCCTGATTGTCTCCACCATTACCGACCAGGCGGTGAGTGACCCGACCAGGATTACGCTGGGCTTTGTGCTTCGCCCCGCGCTTTTTTACGTGTTTTTACGGCTGGTGGATGCCGGCGCTTATTTTTACATGCAATCCATGGGCCATATCATGGGGGCACACATCGAAACTGACATGCGAAGCGATTTGTTCAATCATCTTCAGCAGCTGAGCTTTTCTTTCTATAACAATACTAAAATCGGCCAGATTATGAGCCGCATGACCAGCGATCTGTTTGATATTACGGAGTTTTCACACCACTGCCCGGAGGAGTTTTTAATCGCCTTTTTCAAAATCGGCGTTACCTTCGTGATCCTGCTGACCGTCAATGTTCCGCTGACCCTGCTGATTTTTATCATGCTGCCCATCCTCTTGGTGACCACCTATATTTTCAGCGGCAAGCTGAAAAAGACTTTCAGCGACTGCCGCTGGCAGCTGGGTGAAATCAATGCCCAAACCGAGGACAGCCTGCTTGGCATGCGCGTGGTGCAAAGCTTTGCCAATGAGGAAATCGAAAACGAAAAATTCAGCCAGGGCAACAAGACCTTCCTGATGCTTAAGAAAAAGCAGTACAAGGTAATGGCTGGCTTCCATATCACCACCAGGCTGATGGACGGCATCATGAACATCCTCGTTGTCGTGATCGGGGCTCTTTATTTAGCCAAAGGGAGTATCAGCACAGGCCAGTTTCTAAGCTATCTGCTCTACGTCAACATGCTTCTGGCCGCCGTACGGCGCCTGGTTGAGTTTACCGAGCAGTTCCAAAAGGGGATGACGGGCATTGAGCGCTTCCAGGAAATCATGGACGCGCCGCTTGAGATTACAGACGCCAAGGGAGCCAGGCCCCTGGAGAATGTCAAAGGGGAGATCCGTTTTGAAAACGTCAGCTTCCGCTATCAGGACGCCGAACAGGATGAAATATTAAGCAATGTCAACCTGACCGTGCCCGCCGGGCAGAACGTTGCGCTTGTCGGCCCCAGCGGTTCAGGCAAGACCACCATGTGCAACCTGATTCCCCGCTTTTATGATGTCAATGATGGGCGTATCCTGATTGACGGCCAGGATGTAAAAGGCCTGAAACTTAAAAGCCTGCGCGGCGCCATCGGTATGGTGCAGCAGGATGTCTACCTGTTTTCAGGCACGGTCATGGATAATATTATTTACGGCAAACCGGATGCTTCTCAGGAGGATGTGATTCAGGCAGCCAAGCGCGCAGGCGCGCACGAATTCATTATGACCCTTCCAAACGGATACAACACCCATGTGGGCGAGCGGGGCGTGAAGCTCTCCGGCGGACAAAAGCAGCGGATCTCGATCGCCCGGGTATTCTTGAAGGATCCGCCCATTCTGCTGCTGGACGAGGCCACCAGTGCCCTGGATAACGAATCCGAGCGCCTGGTTCAACAATCCCTGGAGTTGCTTGCACGCGGGCGCACGACCCTGACCATCGCCCACCGCCTGACTACCATCCGGGGCGCGGATGTGATCTGGGTGCTTACTGAAAAAGGGCTTGAAGAAAGCGGCACCCACGATGAACTGATCGAAAAGAACGGTGTATACAGCAAGCTGTACAGCATGTACGCCGCTAAATCCGAAGAGAACTGACCGCATAGAGGAGGCAAGGGCATGGAGCTATGTTTTTTAGGCGCAGCCCGTGAAGTGACAGGCAGCCGCTATCTGTTGACCACTCAGGGGCGCCATATCCTGATTGACTGCGGAATGGAGCAAGGCGCCGACATCTACGAAAACCAGGAGCTGCCCGTACCGGCCGGCGGCGTGGATTGTGTGGTGCTGACCCACGCGCACATTGACCACAGCGGCATGCTTCCCGCGCTTTACAAGGATGGCTTCCGCGGGCCCATTTATGCTACGCCGGCCACGGTGGCGCTGTGTGACATCATGCTGCGCGACTCTGCCCATATCCAGATTCAGGAAGCCCAGTGGCGTAACCGAAAGGCTGAACGGGCGGGGCGCGAAATGTATGAGCCCATCTACGACATGGAAGACGCTGAGGGCGCGCTCAGCCTGTTTGTTCCTGTCGATTACGAGAATGTAACCAGCATTCTCCCCGGCGTCTTTTTATCGCTGACGGATGCCGGCCACCTGCTGGGATCCGCCAGCGCAACGCTGACAATCGAGGAGGAAGGACAGAAAAAGACAATCGTCTTCTCTGGCGATATCGGCAACATCAACCAGCCCATCATCAATGATCCGCAGTATCTTTCCACGGCCGATTACGTGGTGATGGAATCCACCTACGGCGACCGCCTGCACGGCGAGCGGCCGGACTATATCGCGGACCTCACAGACACATTGCAAACCACCTTTGACAGGGGCGGGAAAGTGGTTATCCCCTCTTTTGCCGTAGGCCGCACGCAGGAAATTCTTTACTTCCTGCGGGAAATTAAACTCCAGGGTCTGGTCCGGGGGCACGAGGGTTTTCCCGTCTTTATGGACAGCCCCCTGGCCATCAAGGCAACCGAGATTTTTAACACCTGTTCAAACGATAACTTCGATGAGGAAATGCGCTTCCTGCTTCGCAGCGGGGCAAACCCCCTGAGCTTCGAGGGCCTGAAGCTATGCGTCAGCGCGGATGAATCCAAGGAGATCAACTTCCACAAAGGACCGGGTGTTATTATCTCCGCCTCCGGCATGGCTGAAGCAGGGCGCATCCGCCACCATCTCAAGCACAATTTGTGGAAGAAGGAAGCAACCATTCTTTTTGTCGGCTATCAGAGCGTAGGTACCCTGGGGCGCCTTCTATACGACGGGGCCGAAAAAGTTCGGCTGTTTGATGAGGATATCGAAGTGAAGGCCGAGATCCGCATGCTGCATGCCATCAGCGGCCATGCGGACAAGAACGGGCTGGAAACCTGGGCGCGCAGCTTCAGCCCCGCGCCCGCCCGCTATTTTATCTGCCATGGCGAGGAGAAGGTGGCGGAATCCTTCGCGCAGGATCTGACCGCGCAGGGTCTTTCCACCGCTGTTCCCTACAACGGCGACATATGGGACCTTCTCAGCGGTCTCAAAACCAAGGAAGGCAATCCCCCGCTGGTTAAGAAGACCCAGAAGGCTGCCGCCGTTTCGCCCAAGCTCAGCGAAGCGGACAGAATGCTTCAATCGGCCTTCGACCGTCTGCGCAATTTGCTTGACAAATCCTCCGGCTACAGCAACGATCTGAAACGAAAGCTGGCCGATCAAATCGAAAAAATTATCAAACGCTGGGAGAACTGACATGATCAACTTCGCCTCGCTTGCGGCTCCGCTGCCCCAGGACATAGAGAGCTATATGGTTTCAGGTGATTGGGATACAGCCCGTGAAATGATCCGGGAGCGCTTGCAATCAGACTTGCCGCGCATGCTGCGTGAACGCCTTTTGGCCGCCTGTTTTTTCATGGACAGGCTGTCCTCCTTTTATACATTGACCCAGGCCGATCTGCTTGAAAAAATCAGGCAGGACATCCCCGACTACAGCGAACAGGAGTTTGCGCGCCTGCGCGATCTGGGCTGGCTGGATTCAAAGCTGATTCGCGGCCAGAGGATGTATCATGAAGACCTGGCAACCAGTCTGCTGAAGGCCAACCCGGAATATGCCCTGCGTGCCGGCA
Organism: uncultured Christensenella sp.; assembly: GCA_964648235.1. Classification (GTDB taxonomy): domain Bacteria; phylum Bacillota; class Clostridia; order Christensenellales; family Aristaeellaceae; genus UBA1038. The sequence continues at coordinate 5,861 of CAZYKQ010000113.1, forward strand.
AGCCTCTCAGTCCCCACCGTCCCCTGCTGGACGAAGCGGTCAACTACTTGAAGAAAAACGGGCAGCTGCGCATGAACATGGAGCTGACCAGCACCCTGAGGATCCGGGACGAGTATTTCAAACCGGGAACG
>CAZYKQ010000114.1:0-5986 GCA_964648235.1 uncultured Christensenella sp.
CAATACATGATGAGTCGGTTTGATATGTCAAGAGACGATTGGTTCCTGCCTTCTCACTTTAACGGGTTAGTGTTTTGAAAAGATATCAGGCAGGGTTTTATTGCTTTCCGATCCCCTGAAGGTGCTCTTTCAGGCGGTATACGCAGTCCAGCTCCTGATAGTAGCCGCGCGCCACATCCTCGGCGAAGGCGGCGCAGTTGGGGGCGCCGCAGGCCCCGCAATCATACCCCGGCAGGCGCGACTGAATCTGCCGGATCTGTTCCATCATCTCAAGGGCGGCGCCCATGTCCTCGTTCAGGGCAAGGGCGGCGTTGGGCTCGATGGGCTTTTCGTTAAGCAGCTGCGAAGGGTAGAGAACGCAGGGGGGCTTGACCTCCTCCGGGTCGCGGGGGGGCATGTCGCGCAGGATGGCGCGGATGGTGTTGCGGGCAATAAAGCTGTTGCCGTACACCAGCGGGCCGCCTACGCAGCCGCCGGGACAGGCCGCGGCTTCCAGAAAGTCAAGGTCGCTCAGGCAGCCGTTTTCAAGCTCTTCCAACACATGGATCACGTTGTCAATGCCGTCCACCGCCAGGCTGTTGACGCACAGGGCGGCTTCGCTTTCGCCGCCGTTAAGCGCCCAGCCGATGCCAAGGGGCGTGGCGGCCGACTCGGTGGCGGAATGCTTGTGCGCGGACAGAAGGGACTGCATGGCCTTATACACATCGCGGATGGAGATGGCCCCGTTGAGGTTTGAATGTTCATGCCCCAGGGGGCTGCGGATGGCCGTCATCTTGGCCGGGCAGGGGGTGATGAAAAACAGCCCGATCTCTTCCGGCTTCAGGCCGTGGCGGGCGGCGTAATCCTTGCGGGCCATGGCGGCGGCCACTTCCATGGGCTGGCGCAGCGGCACAATGTGGCGCAGCAGGGAGGGGAAGCGTATCTGGATGATGCGCGTCACCGCGGGGCAGGCGGAGGAGATCAGCGGGCGGGGCAGGCTGCGGTCGCTCAGCATCTGGCGAAGGGCGCAGGTAACGACATCCGCCCCGCGCGCCACCTCAAACACCTCGTTGAAGCCCAAAGCCTTCAGGGCGTCCAGTATCTGGCCCACGCTGTGAATGCGCCGGTCAAACTGCGCGAAAAAAGAGGGCGCGGGCAGGGCGATGCGGTGCTCAAACTGCTGGATGCAGCTGAGCTCATCCGTCAGGGCCACTTTGGCATGGTAGTTGCAATAGCGTATGCAGGCGCCGCAGTCGATGCACAGCTCCTTGATGATGTGCGCACGGCCCTCCCGCACGCGGATGGCCTGCGTGGGGCAGTGCATCAGGCAATCGGAGCAGCCTCGGCAAAGCTCTTTTTTCAGCGTAACAGAATGGTATCGGACAGGCACAGTTACCTCCTACAGGGCGGCATGATGCGGCGGAGCGCTGACCCATGGCGCCGCCGGGCCGCGGAGAAAATAAATAGATTGACAGGCGTGCCCGGCGCTGCAAAGCCGGCGCCGCGCCTATAAGGTGAACTTCGCTTCCATGCTTGTGCCCACGCCCAGCGTGCTTTCGATGTGAAAATCGTCCGCGTTGCGGCGGATGTTGGGCAGGCCCATCCCGGCCCCGAAGCCCATGCCGCGCGCCCGGTCATCCGCGGTGGAAAAGCCCGCGCGCATGGCGCTGTCAAGATCGCTGATGCCGGGGCCGCGATCCTGGGCCGTCAGGATAATGGCATCCCTGTCCACCGACAGGTTCAGCGTGCCGCCCAGGCTGTGGATGACCAGGTTGATTTCCGCCTCGTAGGCGGCGACCGATACGCGGCGCAAAATATCCGCCCCGACGCCCAGCTGGCGCAGCGCCTGCTTGATGGCGGCCGAGGCTTCGCCCGCCCGGTCATAATCCTGGCTTTGTATATCAAACTGACGGATAAGCGCATGGCCGCTCATAAGCTAAGCCCGCCATGATTCTGCGGCAGCGGCGCGCCGCGCACGCCGCCCTCGTACAGAAGGCCGGCGGAGGTAAACATGGTGTGGGGGGAGACCAGCACGGCCAGGCCGATTTCGTTTGCCCGGGCGATAATATCATCGCCCGGCATCTTGCCGCGCGCGAAGATCACGCATTTTAAATCCAGTATTTCGGCCGTGCGGATGGCGTGCAGGTTGGTCAGCCCCGTCAGCAGCACGGTTTTCTCGGTGACAAAGGCAAGCACATCGCTCATCAGATCTGAGCAGCAGGCGCTGACGACGGAGGTATCCAGCCGATCCTCCCCGCAGAGCACCTGGGCGTCCAGTATCCTGACCAGGTCGCGTATGGTCATACATTCACCTCTTTTCACATGGATTATAGTGGAAAGGGTAAAAATTGTCAAAAACAAATCTCTGTTTCATTGCCAATGAGTTTGGTGTACAATATGCCTTGAAATAAAGCATGAACACAAGGAGAATGCATATGCCCATTGATTCAACCGGACGAGAGATAAGCTTAGGCGTGATCGGCCTGGGAAGCCGCGGTATACCGCAGCTGAAGGTACTGCTGCAGATGCCGGATGTGCGCGTCACGGCCGTCTGTGATACATATGAAGATCGTGTCGCCGAGGGCAAGGCCTTGTGCGTGCGGGAGGGGGGGCAGGAGCCGGCGGGAACCACCGACGCGCGCGAGCTGATGCAGCGGGCGGACCTGGATGCCGTCATCATCATGACCGGCTGGCAGACGCATATTTCCCTGGCCGTGCAGGCGCTGCGGGCGGGCAAGCCCGTGGGGCTGGAGGTCGGCGGCGCGGCTTCCATGGACGAGTGCTGGCGGCTGGTCCGGACCAGCGAGGAAACGGGGTTGGGCGTCATGCTGCTGGAAAACTGCTGCTACGGCCGGGAGGAGATGACCCTGCTTCGCATGGTGCGCGAGGGCATCTTCGGCGAGCTGGTGCACTGCCAGGGCGGCTATCAGCATGACCTGCGCGACGAGATCGGCCTGGGCGATGTCAACCGCCATTACCGGCAGGACCACTTCCGCCTGCGCAACGGGGAGCTCTACCCCACGCATGAGCTGGGGCCGATCGCCGAGTACCTGGACATTAACCGGGGCAACCGGATGCTGAGCCTGACGGCCATGGCGTCCAAGGCGGCGGGCCAGACGGCCTGGATGAAGGAGAACAGGCCCCAGAAGGCGGAGGATGCCTACACGCAAGGCGATATCGTCACCACGATGATCAAATGCGCGCGCGGCGAGACCATCCTTTTGACGCACGACTGCACGCTGCCCCGGCCATATTCGCGCGGCGGCAGGGTTCAGGGCAGCAAGGGCATCTGGATGGAGGATAACCGCTCCATCTACATCGACGGCCGTTCGCCCGCCGACCCAACGCACTGGACGCACCGCTGGGAAAGCGATGCAGCCTATATGGAAGAATACCTGCACCCCCTCTGGAAAGAGTATGAACAGCTGGGCACGCGGGGCGGGCACGGCGGCATGGACTACCTGGTGCTTCGCGCCTTTGTGGAAAGCCTGCAGGAAAACAAGCCCTTCCCCATTGACGTCTATGACACCGCCGCCTGGATGGCCGTAACGGCGCTGAGCGAGGATTCCATCGCGATGGGGTCTATGCCGGTGGCCGTGCCGGATTTTACCGACGGCCGCTGGATGAACCGGACGCGGGAGCATCAGGGGCAGTACGCGCTGTAAAGCAAATTCCCGGGCAGGCCCGGATATCGCGGGCCGCCTGAGGCAGCGTTTTTATTGTCAGGGCATTGATCAATCATTGGAGGAGAAGGGCCATGGACAGGAGGATACCGGTTGAGGCGTTCGCGCTGAAAGGCGAGGCGGTTTCTTGCGAGCTGTACGGCAACGGGCATATCAATGAAACCTTCCTGGTGAAAACGGACGCGGGCTATGATTATATTCTGCAGAGGATCAACCATCAGATCTTCCGGGATGTGCCGGCCCTGATGAAAAACATCGTGGACGTCACCGCCCACCTGCGGCGCAAGGAACCCGACCCCCGCCGGGTGCTGACCATCGTGCCCACCCTGGCGGGCGGCAGCTTTTATGAGCAGGACGGAAGCTTCTTTCGCGTCTATGATTTTGTGACGGACAGCCTCAGCCTGGAGAAGCCCCGGACGGAGGACGATTTTGCCCAAAGCGCCGCGGCCTTCGGGCGCTTTCAGCAGCAGCTGGCGGATTTTCCGGCCGGCACGCTGTCGGAGACCATCCCCCATTTTCATGACACACCCAAGCGGTACGAAGCCCTGCGCGAGGCCGTACAAAAGGATACGATGGGCAGGGCGTCGGGCGTCCGGGAGGAAATTTCTTTTGCCCTTGCCCGGGAGAAGGACGCGGGGGAGATGATGGATATGCTGCGCGCGGGCCGGCTGCCGCTGCGGGTGACGCACAACGATACCAAGCTGAACAATGTGCTGTTTGACCGGGAAACGCGCACGGCCCTGTGCGTCATCGACCTGGATACCGTGATGCCCGGCCTGTGCGCCAATGATTTCGGCGATTCCATCCGCTTTGGCGCCTCCACGGCGGCGGAGGATGAGCAGGACCTGGACAAGGTCAGCATGTCGCTTTCCATGTATCACGCGTACAAGGATGCCTTCCTGGATGCCTGCGCAAGCAGCCTGCAGCCGCAGGAGATTGCCACCCTGCCGCTGGGGGCCAAATTGATGACACTTGAATGCGGCGTGCGTTTTCTGACCGATTACCTCAGCGGCGATGTCTATTTCCGCATCCACCGCGAAGGGCACAACCTGGACCGCTGCCGCACGCAGTTCAAGCTGGTCGACGATATGGAAGACAAGTGGGACGCGATGCGCATCCGGGCATAAACCGCCGGATGCCGTAAGGATTTTTAATTACACAAAACTGATCGCGAGCCGGCGGCCTGCGATCAGTTCATACTACTTTCAAATAATATCTCGTTAATGGATAAAGGATGGGGATACGGCTCACACAGAGATAAATAAACGGAGAAGAGGCGCTTCGTTTTTCACAGAGGTTTATCTATAGAAATTTCAGGTTTCATCCTGCTTTCCCGTACTGCTCCCGGCAACCGCACCTGCGGTGCGCACAGAGGAAAAAGAGGAGCTTTCAGGAAAACGTCAAAAGATAAATTTTCCTCTGTGATAAGGCGGGCTTGTTAAGCCTCCTCCGTCTCCCTCTTTCGCCTCTGTGTGATCCGTATGTTACCTGTGCTTCGCGTTGATCGCCTCGATCTCGGCCGCGCGCTTTGGCGGGAAGCAGTAGGGGCAGGGGGTCAGGCGGGCGTAATCGCCGCTGTCAAGCTCCGCGTAGGTGAAGGTGCTCATCGGCAAAAACTCGTCCTTCACGCCGTAGCAGGTCTCGGCGGCGTGATAGTTTTTGCCGCCCTTGGCGTTGTAGTGGAGCACCGTGTCGGGCGGTATGGCGGGCAGCTGGCGGCCCTGCACATCTTCCCAGATGACCACGCGGACTGAGCCCATGTGCGGCTTCTTGCGCAGGGTATCCCACAGCCAGCGCATGCTGGTGCCCTTGGGGGTGCGCTTGCGCTGGACGCGGATGCAGCCGTGGCTGGCCCGGGTGCCCAGCGCCTTTTCGGTGTAGTCGTAATTCTTGTTGTCGCCCCGCTTGATGTAGGGCACCATGTGGATAAAATCGCCGTCGTTGAAGCGCAGCGCCAGCTCGCCCACCATGTTGTCGCTGACAAAATCGCCCACCGGGCTGACGATCAGAAACTCGCCGCTGCGGGTCTCGTTGTAGGGCTGCCTTTCGTTGGGCAGGCCCGTGGAGATCTCCAGGGTATCGTAAAGCTTTCCTTCATCAAAGATGTACATCTTCTGGCTCAGCTTATCAATGACCAGGCCGTATTTCTGGCTGACCTGCTTGGTTTGCAGCATATCCGTGCGGATATAGCCCTGCACCAGCTGGTTCCATGCCTTTATCTTCGAATCGTGAAAGGAGCTGGAATAGGCCTCCACATAGCTCCAGCCGTCGCCGCGCGTTTCCAGCACATGCAGGCCCTGGGAATCCATGGTGATATCGGCCAC
>CAZYKQ010000115.1:0-5942 GCA_964648235.1 uncultured Christensenella sp.
ATACCAGTTGGAGGTTGTATGGACCTGGCATTCACTCTCGATCCTTTGCTCACCAAACCGATGTATGAGCAGCTGTACGAGCGGATATCAGAGCAGATATCCTCGGGGCTGATCCCGCAGGGGCAGCTTCTGCCTTCGCGCCGCGCGCTGAGCCGTCACCTGCATATCAGCGAATCCACTGTCAGCGCGGCCTATGAGCTGCTGCGCTCAGAAGGCTATATCAAAGCCAAAGAGCGCAGCGGTTATTACGTCAATCCCCTGGAGCCCCTGCCTGGAAAAGCGGCTCGGGCAAGCTTGCCGGAACATCAAGTTCAGCGACCCGCCGATCGCTTTGATTTTTCCACCTCGGCGACCGACGGAACACTTTTCCCTTACCGGGTGTGGGCCAGGCTGTTCCGGCAAACGCTGTACCTGAGGCCCGAACTTCTGCAGCGCGGTGATCCGCAGGGAGATATCGAGTTGCGTCTGGCTTTAGGCGACTTTCTTCTGCAGTACCGCGGCTTAAAAACAAACCCTGAGCACATCGTCATCGGCGCGGGCGCAGATTATCTGCTTTCCGTGCTGTTGCAGCTATTGCCGCGCGGCACCTGTGTCGCGGCGGAGGATCCCGGCTATCACGGCATTTACCGCAACTGTGACCGGTTGGCGCTTCCCGCCCTGCCGATCCCTCAGGACGAGCAGGGCATACAAATCGCTGCGCTGGCAGAAAGCAAGGCAACTGTCTGCCATATCACCCCTTCCCATCAATTTCCTCTGGGCTTGTCGATGCCTGTCGGCCGGCGGACTGAGTTGCTGCGCTGGGCAGGGGAAAAGCCGGAGAGGCTGATCATCGAAGATGATTATGACAGCGAATTCCGCCACTATACCCGCCCGCTTCCCGCTCTGCAAGGGCTGGATACGCTGGGCCGGGTGGCCTATATCGGCACTTTCAGCCGCAGCCTCGCTCCCAGCATGCGCCTGGCTTATATGGTGCTGCCTGACAGCCTGATGCAAGTTTACCGGAAAAGCGGCATCAAAAGCGGCGAAACCGTCTCCCGCTTTGAGCAGCAGACCCTGGCCCGCTTTGTGGCGGATGGGTATTACGCCAGACACCTGCGGCGAGCCGGCAACGCTTACGCGGCAAGGCTGGGGGCCTTGTTGAAGTTGTTGAATGAAATTCCGGGCAGCCAGGTCATTGGTCAGCAGGCGGGCCTGCACTTTCTTCTGACCCTGCCGCAGCTGACGGAAGCCGAGCTGATCCAAAGAGCAGGCCGCGCCAATCTCCGCCTGCACGGCCTGTCCGAATATTGCCGCCATGAAAAAGCCCCGCCTTCCACCCTGGTGCTGGGCTTCGCGGGGCTGAAGGATGAAGATTTGGAAGAAGCGGTAGCTGCTCTCAGAACAGCCTGGGGATTATGATGCGCGTGGCCGGGCTTTTCTGCCATGCATTCTGTTAACTCATTTCAACTCAGCCTGTCCTGACAGACCTGCAAAACTACCGGGGGATGGTCCCCCGTTTATCGGCGCATTGGCCGGGCATCACATCAGGCGCCTGTTCCTGCACCGCTCTGTCTGATCTGCCCCGCCCGGTACGCCTGCGCCAGCTGCTCCAGATCCTTGATCCGCCAGGCGATTTTCTCTCCCTCATCTGTATCCTGAACCAGCAACCGCTCGGGTAAATTTTCGATGATCAGGTTATGCCTGCGCACGTCCAAATTGCCGCTGATCGCCTCAGCGCGGGAAGTAAAGGGTTCGTGCGCCGCGATGCGGATGCCATGGGAGGAGAAAAACATGGTGTAGCCTGCCGTGCCGGTCGATTTTTGATAGGCGCGGCAAAAGCCTCCGTCGATCACAATCAACCGGCCGCCCGCCTTGCGCGGATCCTCCCCCTTTTTGGCTTTTACCGGCACATGGCCGTTGATAATGCGCCCCCAGGGTTTATCGCAATCAAACCTTCTCAAAACCTCTCTTGCAAAGCTTTCCTCGCCATAATAGTCATAATAGGCGTTGCGGCCTTCCTTCCACGTGCTTTCGTCCTCAATCAGCAAGCGCTCAAAGGTGGACATATGGCTTCTGCCAAAGCTGGGAGCATTGCGTCCGCACCACAAAAACCAGAGGAAATCTCTTCCCTCCTTGCGCCGTGCGCTGTTCTCAGGCGCAAAGTAACCCTCCCTCGCCATGCGGTCACAATAATCAAACAGCTCGCGTCCCTCCAGCTTCTGCCCCTCAAAATCCAGCGCCATGAAGCTGCCGTCGGGATTCAGCGGCACGCATCCATGATACAGGAGGTTGCCGTTAAAGCGCAGATACATTCCGCCCGCGCGATAGAAAAAGCGGGCGTGCTGCTGCAATTTCTCGCTGCGCCGGAAAGCGTCCACCAGTTGACCGATCAGGGCATATTCGCCGTCTGTCAGCTCCAGCGGGTCACGCTTATTAACGGTTGGGAAGTGCCGGTCGTTCAGCGCATGGCCGTCCAGCGTGAAGCTGTCCCAATCCACACGGCTGAGCATATCCCGGTCTTCCATCAGATACTCCGGCCTGCGGCGCACCAGCTGTCCCTCCAGCTTGAACAAAATGACGGCAATGGCCTTATGCATCCGGGCATACAGCTGCGGGTCCTGCGGCAGATAGAGCGCTTCGGGCAGGGCACGGGGCGCAAAAGCTGCGGCCTCATCCCCCTCGTAGGTCCTGTTTGCAAACAGCGCCAAAGGCAAGAGGTTGATGCCGTACCCGTTTTCCAGCATATCGAGGTTATCATACTGAATAACATTGCGCACAGCGCAGGCAACGCAGGCAGGACTGCCCGCCGCGGCCCCCATCCATAGAAGGTCATGGTTGCCCCACTGCACGTCCACGCTGTGGTGGTTCATCAGGGCATCCATGATGACATCGGCGTGCGGGCCCCTGTCATAAACATCACCGACCAGGTGCAGCCGGGCTACGGCCAGGCGCTTGATCAGGCCGCTCAAGGCGCGGATCAGCCCCGGCGCCTCCCCCATGCCGATTGCCGCGCTTATGATGCCGGATAGATACGGAGCCCGGTTTTCCCTGTCCTGGCAGGAAATCAGCTCCTCCAGCACATAGCTGTGCTCATCCGGCAAGGCGGCACGCAGCTGGCTGACAGAATACTTGGCCGCCGCCTCCCTCGCCACGGCTACCAGGTATCGCAGCAGCTTATCCCACTCCTCCGCCCGCGCTCCATCGCCCAGCCCCAGAAGCTGTTCATGCGGATAGCTGATCAAACTGCTCAGCGCCTGCCGCTCTTTTTCCGGAAGATCAGGCAAGGCCTTCTCAATTTTTTCCTCGATAATGCCTGAAGCATTGTTGATCAGATGGGTAAACGCCTCATCCTCCCCATGAACGTCGCTCAAAAACAACTCCGTCCCCTTGGGAAGGCGCTGTACGGCCTCCAGCCGCAGCATTTCACCCAGCACAGCCCGCTCAGTGGGGTATTGGGCCGCCAGCAATTCCAGATAGGCCAAATTCCTCATAAATGCTCCTCCTTTTGTCCTGACAGCCTGCGCCTTTCCCGCCAATCGGGCATGTGCTGTTCGATCAAGGCATAAAAAGCGCGGCTGTGATCACGGTGGGCCAGATGCGCCACCTCATGCAATGCAACATAATCGATGAACTTTTCCGGGCAGCGCATCAGCAGGTAGGAAAAACAAATGTTTCCGTTTGAAGAGCAGCTTCCCCATCGTTTCCTGGCCGACGTGATCTTAACCTGGCCGGCCGCAAGCCCAAGCCGGGCAGACCAGTAGCTGACCCGGCCGGGCATCTCAGCCCTGGCACGGGCGCGCAATCGCTTTTCCTCCTCCAGGTCAGGCAACAGCGCCTGCGGATGATCCTTTAACTTCTCAATATACTTCAGCACCTTATCCCGGTGCTGGGCCACAAAAACACGGGCGGCCTGATCGCTCACCCGCTTGGGAACACGAACCAGCACCTCGCCCCCCGGCCTGACCTCAATGGCCATGGTCCGCCGGGCTGAACGGACCAAGGTATAAGGGGGCAACTCGTCTTGTTTTGTCATATCAATCCTTATGAAACAAAATCCGCCTGCGCAGGCGGATTTTATTTGCGTTTTCTGCCGCCTATAAACAGGCCTTGTATGGAATCCTTCAGACGCATGGGGAACTGCTTATGTTTTTTAACCTGCACAGCCGCGTCAAGCGCCAGCCGGCGAAACTCCATATTGTCCGGATCCAGCCGTACGGCCTCACGCAGGCTGGAATGCGCGGTTTCGTATTCCCGAAAGCCCATCAGAATCTCGCCCTGAAGAGCGTACCATTCGGCATCCTTCAGATCCGCTCGGCCAAGCTGCAACAGGGCCGATTCCAACTGGCCCTGCTCCAACAATCTGCGCGCCGTGGCCTTTGCCTGCTTCAAAGGGGCCTTGTGAAAGCCCAGCATCGGCTTGGAGGATTGGGCAATGGCCTGCTCATAAGCCAGGTTCAGCCTCACCATGCGCTTTTGTGCCTCATCCTGCTCCTCCGGATCCTGAAACAGATCCGGATGGCAGCCTTTCACCAGGCGATGGTAGGCGCTTTTAACCTCCTCCAGGCTGGCGCCCTCCTTGAGCCCAAGCTCGCGGTAGGCTTTCATCAACGTATCCATGTCACTCCGTATCCTCACGGCGCACATCCGCGCCAAGCGCGCTCAGCTTATTCTCCAGGTGTTCGTAGCCGCGGGCAATAAATGCCGGATTATAAATCTCCGTCACCCCGTCAGCCATCAGCCCCGCGATCACCAGCGCGGCTCCGCCCCGCAGATCAGTGGCGGCGACCGGCGCGCCGCGCAGCTGCGGCACGCCCTCTATGTAAGCAGTCTTCCCGGATATCGTTACCTTCGCGCCCATGCGGCGCATCTCGTCCAGATGCTTGAACCGGTTATCATATATGTTCTCATGTACCTCGCTGCGTCCGTTCGCGCGGGTCAGCAGCGCGCTCATCGGCTGCTGCAGATCGGTAGGAAAGCCGGGATACTCCTGCGTGCTCAAGCGGATGGCCCGGTGCCCGCGTTTCACGCGCACCCAGATCACATCGTCCATGCTGGAGACGGATACGCCCATTTCCAGCAGCTTGGCCGTCAGCGCGTCCATATGGGTGGGAATGGCCCCATGGATGGCAACGTCCCCCCTGGTAGCCGCCGCGGCGATCATCATCGTCCCCGTCTCAATCTGATCGGGAATCACGGTATAGCTGCCGCCATGCAGCTTCTCCACGCCGCGTATACGGATGGTATCGGTGCCGGCCCCCTTGATGTTGGCCCCCATGCTGTTTAAAAAGTTGGCCAGGTCGACCACGTGGGGCTCACGCGCAGCGTTCATCAGAATGGTATTGCCCTTTGCGCGGACAGCTGCCAGCATCACATTGATGGTACCGCCTACGGTGACCATGTCAAAGTTGATGACAGAGCCTTTCAGGTCGCCCTTCAGGTTCATCATGCCTGCGTATTCGTCAATCTCGGCCCCCAGCATGCTGAAGCCCTTGATATGCTGGTCAATAGGACGGGAGCCAATATCACAGCCGCCCGGATACCCTACCTCCGCCATGCCGCAGCGTCCAAGCAAAGCACCCATCAGATAATAGCTTGCCCGCATCTGCTGGGAATATTGGAAAGGCACAGCGCAGGAAGTAACGGAGCGCGAGTCGATGGTCATGCGGTTGTTGCCGGTATCAAAATCCACGCTCGCACCCAGTTCCATCAGAATACGCCGGAGGACCCGCACGTCCTCAATGTCCGGCAGGTTCTCGATGACAACCACATCATCACAAAGCAAGGCGGCGGGAATCACCGCCACCGAAGTGTTCTTACCGCCGGATACAAAGGTTTCGCCGTTCAGAGCCCTTTCTCCCTGAATGACGAGCTTGTAATGATCCATCCAACGGCCTCCTTGACACATCTTGATGCGCCAGTATAGCATGGTTGAGAAGTATATGTAAACCGCGCATCAAGCGGCC
>CAZYKQ010000116.1:0-5919 GCA_964648235.1 uncultured Christensenella sp.
TATCCTGTACAGCCAGCCACTATGACTGGGCGATGAAGAAGCTGAAGGCGCATATGAGGAGCCAAGGCTGAAAATGATCACGGAAGACAGCCTGGATGATTGCTTGTGCCTGCTGTGTGATGAAAAACCCATTGCAGTTTGCCGGTGCATCCAATCTCTGGAGAAGACAGCCCTTTCAAAGCCGGGGCTGGCCGATCGGGTGGTTTTGGGGCTTATCGCTTTTGATATCATGCAGGTGAAGAATAGCATGTGAAAAGTTATTCTGCCGGACATATTGAGATCACTGTTTGCTGTCAGAAAGCTGCAAAGAAGGGCTGATGTGGAACGTTATATAGTCCATGCTTTGCCAGGAGACCTATTGGACAGGAGAAGCAAAAAACAAACTGCAGGTCTTCTGCTGGACTAAAAAAAGAGAACTGCTGAGCTGTAAACGGCGCAAATTCGCAAGAGGATCAGCTTTCCTATTTTAAAACTGATACAGAAAAAACACCGGCACATCAAATCTGCATCATCGATAACCGAAACTTGCAAATTAAGTAGATTTATATTGAAATATATGCTTTTGAATTCCCTTTTTCATCCATTTGCTTGCATAAGTACATACTTGTCTGTATAATGTTCGCAATCGCGGGGAGCCGCGCAATCAAATTTGCTCATGAATGAAGGAGGGCCCTTGATGAAGAAGTTATTGTCCCTGATCCTGGCCGTTGTGCTATTGCTCAGTCTGACGCCTGCCTTGGCACAGGAAGGAAGCACCTACCGGATGCTGTATTCCGGTGAGGCGACTACGCTGAACTATCTGATTACCGCCAGCACCAATGAGTATGCCATTGCTGCCAATGTCATTGATACCCTGATTGAATATGATCGCCTGGGACAGGTGCAACCCTCCCTGGCCGAGAGCTGGGAGGAATCCGAGGACGGCCTGACCTGGACCTTCTATTTGCGCAAGGGTGTGCAATGGATCAACAGTAAGGCTGAACCTGTGGCAGAGTTGAAGGCTCAAGACTTTGTGGACGCTGCCCAGTATATTCTGAATGCTCAGAACGCTTCTTCTACATCCGACATCATGTATTCTGTGATTGCTGGCGCAGAGGAGTACTTTGATGGAACAGACACCCCTGCTGAGGGTGAGGAGCCGGCTCCCAAGACAGAATGGGAAACTGTCGGCGTTAAGGCTTTGGATGATTATACACTGCAGTATACATTGCTTGCTCCAACGCCTTATTTTCTTTCAATGCTGACCTATGTGACCTTTATGCCTGTCAATGGCGAGTTCCTGCGCGAAAAGGGAGCGGATTTCGGCCTGGCTACCGGCAACGATACCATCCTGTATAACGGAGCCTACTATTTAAGCACGTATAATCCGCAGGAAAAGCGCGTCTATACTAAAAATCCTTACAATTGGGATGCAGAACATGTATTTATTGATAATATTGAAAGCACCTTCAACAAAGAAGCAACCACCATTTCTCCCGAGATGTACAAGCGCGGGGAAATCGACTATGCAGAGATCGATACAGCCATCGCCAGACAATGGCTACAGGATCCCGCTACAGCTGACCTGATCCGGCCAGTTCGCCAGAGCAGCTTCAGTTACTTCTATGCGCTCAACTTCAACCCACAGTTTGATGCGGTCTATGAGCCGGAAAACTGGGCATTGGCTGTTAACAACGTTAATTTCCGCAAGGCCATCTACCACGGCCTGGACCGCGTAAAGGCCATGCTGCCCACGGAGCCGGAGAATCCGGAATCCATTGTCTTTAACACTATTACACCACCACAAACAGTGGAACTCAATGGCCTGGAATATACTCAGATGGGGGATCTGGCCCCGATCACTGCTCAAGGGATCGATACCTTCAACGCAGAGAAAGCCAAGGAATATGCTGCAGCTGCTAAAGCGGAGTTGGAAGCGGCAGGAGCCACCTTCCCCATCAAGATACTGACCAGTTATAATCCCAATGTGGTCAGTTGGGCTGAAGAGTGCCAAGTGGTCGAGCAACAGCTGGAAGAACTGCTGGGCAGTGACTTCATCGATGTGATCATCGAGGCAGGCCCCTCCACGGGTTTCCTGTCTGCTGTTCGTCGCTCAGGTAATTATGCTTTGCTAAAGTGCAACTGGGGTCCAGATTATACAGATCCTTCTACCTTTACCGATCCCTTCCATCGTGGAGGTAATTACAACTTCCCCGAATATATCACCGACACGGATCAAAATGGTAAGAACAAATTTGATGTTTATGAGGAGTTGGTCGCTGCGGGGAAGGCTATCACCAACGATATGATGGCTCGCTTTGAAGCGTTTGCAAAAGCAGAGGCCTATCTGATTAACGAAGGGTTTGTCATTCCTTTTGGCTACGGCAACGGCGGTTATATAGCTTCACGCATTAATCCTTTCGAGGAACAGTATTCGCCAGTTGGCATTTCTCGGAATCGTTACAAGGGACAGCATCTGTTAGATGAGCCGATGAACACAGACCGATACTTTGACGCGATGGACCAATGGGAAGAAGAACGCGCAGCCCTCGCTAACTAAGACCTGAACAACAATAACGTTTAATAATCGGGGCTGTGCCCGGGCACAGTCCCGATTCATCATGAGGGGAGGGCGACGCGGTGTTGAAATATATAGGCAAGCGCTTGCTTGCTTCTGTGCTGACGCTGCTGATCATCCTGACTGTGGTGTTTGTCCTGATGCGGCAGATGCCCATTGAGGGCTATTTTGATAATTTTGATAAGCTGGACCAGGCGGTCATCAACGCCAAGCTGCAGCAGATGGGTCTGCGTGATCCGATCTGGGTGCAGTTGAAAAGCTTTTATGCCGGCCTTTTGCGTGGTGACTTAGGCATTTCCAACCGCTACGCAGTGGGGGTGCCCATCGGCAGAATCATCTCATTAAAAGCACCCATATCTATCCAGATGGGTGTGATGTCCATGGCTCTGTCGCTGCTGCTGGGCATTCCGCTGGGTGCGCAGATGGCGCGCGGAAAATCTAAATTTTGGGACAAACTGGGCACCGGATTCATCGTGTTTATCAACGCGGTACCGGCAGCTGTTTACTATATCTATCTTCAATCCTATGGTTCCGCTCTGATGCATATCCCCATGCTGTTTGATTATTCGAAGCCCCTTACTTGGATACTGCCTGTTGTTTCCATGTCGCTTGGTTCCATCGCCTATTACGCGATGTGGCTGCGCCGCTATATGGTTGATGAGATGAACAAGGATTATGTCAAGCTGGCCCGCGCCAAAGGAGTGGCAAGCAACCGTATCACCATGGGGCATGTGTTCCGCAATGCTTTTGTGCCGATGATTCAGTACATCCCCTCATCGCTGCTGTTCACGATTTCAGGCTCTATCTATATCGAATCCCTGTATTCAGTGCCTGGCATGGGCGGCCTCCTGGTGGACGTGATTACCCGTCAGGATAACACCATGGTACAGACCCTGGTGATGATCTATGCCACCATCGGCATCGTCGGCATGCTGCTGGGCGATCTGCTGATGGCCGTGATTGATCCGCGCATCAGCTTTGCCAGGAAAGAGGGGGTGAGGTAATGGCCTTGAACAGCATAGAGCAGAAGTTGCACCAAGGTATCGGGAGCAGAGAATTTGATTTTGCCCCCTATTCTGACCGTGCAGCTGAAAAAACCGGTTCCTCCGACTATTCCTATTGGGGCAGCACAGTCAAAATGTTTTTGAAAAATCGCCTGGCCACCTCCCTTCTGATTTTGCTGATGGTACTGGTGCTGTTTACCTTCATACAGCCGATGCTGCCCGGGCAGTACGAGGCTACGCGCATTGTCAACCACCCCATTACAGGCATGCAGCTGAGCAATGTGCCCCCGGCATTCAGCACGGTAGAGCATACGGCGCCTGCCGGTACGCCTCTGGTGGTCAGCAACTATATAAATAAGCAATGGGCGGCTGTCAGCAACGTACTGGCTGCCATCCGGACCAGAGAGGCCTTCACCATCCTGGAATATGGCTCTGAATGGTGCAGGGTGGAATTCAAGGGGCAGACAGGCTATGTGAAAAACGACTTTACGACAAAGCTGCGGTTGCCGGAGGATCCATCGGCCGTTCCCTATGAGAGCCGCTCCAATTTTCAGATTCAACTTTTTTCGAGCCCGGAAAACTATACAAATCAGGGTAGGGAGCTGTTTGCGCGCCGCGGCCTGCTTGATTTTTCAGACGACGGGAAAGCGGCTGTGACGCGGGAAGAGACCCCCTTGCGGATCCTGCCCGATGACAGGCCCTTTCTGTTTGGCACAAACAACACTGGGCAGGATCTGTGGAGCATGGTCTGGTCCGGTACGCGCACCAGCCTGTTCATCGGGTTTATCGTGGCCCTGATTGAAGCTGTCGTGGGCATTACCATCGGCGTACTCTGGGGTTATGTGCGGAAACTGGACAGGATTTTGACCGAAATTTACAATGTGATCAATAATATCCCCAGCACCGTGGTGCTAATTCTGTTTGCCTATATCATGCGACCCGGTATCACCACGCTGATCTTTGCCATGTCAATAACAGGCTGGGTCAGCATGGCGCGTTTTGTGCGTAACCAGGTGATCATTATCCGTGATCGGGACTATAATCTGGCTTCCCGCTGCCTTGGCACTGGCACTTTCCGTATCATTACCAGAAACCTGCTGCCCTACCTGGTTTCGGTCATCATGTTGCGCATGGCGCTGGCCATTCCGGCCGCGATCGGAAGCGAAGTGTTTGTCACCTATATCGGTCTGGGCCTGCCCTTGAGCATTCCTTCCTTGGGCAACCTGATCACGGTGGGGCGTAAACTTGTATCCACGCCGCAGGCCTATCAGCTGATCTTTCCAACCATCGTGCTGTCGGTGGTCACGATTTCCTTTTACATAATAGGCAATGCCTTTGCCGACGCGGCCGATCCGCGCAACCATGTGTAGGGAGGGGAGAACGTATGACAATCCATTACAAGCCCATCCTGCAAGTGGAGGACCTGAACATTAAGTTCAGCCTGCGTGGCCGCATACTGCATGCCATCCGGGGCGTCAGCCTGGATGTGTACAGTGGGGAGAGCCTGGCTATTGTGGGCGAATCCGGCTCCGGCAAGAGCGTGCTGACCAAGTCCTTTATGGGCCTGCTTGATCAGAACGGATGGATTGATTCTGGCTCGATCCGCTATGAGGGGCAGGACATTGCCAAATACAGTACCGAAAAGCAGTGGTTGACCATTCGGGGCCGCAAGATCGCGATGGTCCTGCAGGACCCGATGACCAGCCTGAATCCGCTGAAGACCATTGGCCGCCAGATTGGCGAGGCCCTTTCCTTGCACCAGAATCTGCGGGGTGAGGCCGCCGTGAAAAAGACGCGTGAGATCCTGACGGATGTGGGCATTGAGCAGCCTGAGCGGCGCATGAAGCAGTATCCGCACCAGTTTTCAGGGGGTATGCGCCAGCGCGTGGTTATTGCCATCGCCATCGCCTGCAAGCCGGATATCCTCATATGTGACGAGCCGACGACGGCCCTGGATGTGACAATTCAGGCGCAGATATTGCAGCTGATCCGCAACCTTATCAGCAAATACAGCCTGACGGCCATTTATATCACCCACGATCTTGGCGTGGTTGCTAATATTGCTGACCGCATCGCCGTGATGTACGCGGGTGATATTGTAGAGATCGGCACTTGCGAGGAGATCTTTTACAGCCCGCGGCATCCCTATACCTGGGCGCTTCTGAGCAGCCTTCCCCAACTGGGCCGCAAAGGGGAGGAGCTTTATGCTATCCGCGGCACGCCGCCCAACCTGTTTAATGATGTGCAGGGGGATGCCTTTGCGCCCCGTAACCCACATGCGCTTAATATAGACTTCAAAGAGCGGCCGCCCTATTTTGACATCAGCCCGACCCACCGTGTGCGCAGCTGGCTGGCGGA
>CAZYKQ010000117.1:0-5781 GCA_964648235.1 uncultured Christensenella sp.
CCCTGTCCTTTTCAAACAGGTTGATGCCGATGGGGTAGAGCGTCAGCTTGCAGCCGTTTGCCGCCGCGACATCCAGAAATTCCCCAAGCAGGTCCGGCTCATACCAATCATCAATGGTGATGGCAATGCGCTTCTCATCCCGGCTGCCGTTGGTGTGTTGTGTAATATAGCTTGGCCTTTCCTCTGCCAAACCGGATCCCATGATCAGGCAGCACAGCAGGCTGGTTATCAGCAATTTCCGCAAAACTCCGCCCCCCTTATATTTTGCAGTATAAGAAAACCCGCCTTGCCTGTCAAGGCACAGCGGGCATCGTGCCTTTTGTCTTGTCTGCCTGAGCGCTCAGCCCAGCACCATCCTGTCGGGTATTTCCTCATCCCCGCCGCGCGCTTTTTCAAACATCTTCAGCAGGTCTTCCACCGTCAGGTTTTTCTTTTCCTCGCCCGAAACATCCACGGCGATGTTGCCGCCCGACATCATGATCAGCCGGTTTCCGTAGCGGATGGCGTCGCGCATGTTGTGGGTGACCATCATGGTGGTCAGATTGCCCTCCCTGATGATGCGGTCGCTCAGCTCCAGCACCTTCTTGGCGGTTCTGGGGTCGAGCGCCGCGGTATGCTCGTCAAGCAGCAGCAGCTTCGGTTGGCGCAGGGTGGCCATCAGCAGGGTCAGCGCCTGGCGCTGCCCGCCCGACAGCAGGCCCACCTTGGCCGTCAGCCTGTCCTCCAGGCCCAGATCAAGCGCCAGCAGCGCCGCCTTATACTCCTCCCGCTCGCGCCGGGTAACGCCCCAGCCCAGGCCGCGCGGGTTGCCGCGGCGCTTGGCCAGGGCCAGGTTTTCTTCGATGTTCATATCAGCGCAGGTGCCGCGCATCGGGTCCTGAAAAACCCGCCCCAGGTGCTTGGCCCGCTTGTACTCAGCCAGGCGCGTTACATCCACGCCGTTCACCGTGATGCTGCCCTCATCGGGCGGGTAGACGCCCGCCACGCAGTTGAGCAGGGTGGATTTGCCCGCGCCGTTGCCGCCGATTACGGTGACAAAGTCGCCCCGGCCCAGCGTCAGGCTGACCCCTTCCAGCGCCACCCGTTCGTTGACCGTGCCCCGGTTGAATACCTTGATCAGATGATCGACTTTCAGCATCTTAGCGCCCTCCCGGCAAGGCGCGCCGCTTTGCCTGCGCCATCTTTTTCAGGTTGGGCAGTGTCAGCGCCAGCACCACCGTGATCGCGGTAAACAGCTTCAGGTCGTCCGCCGGCATGCCCAGCTTCAGCACAAAGGCGATGATCATCCGGTAGATAATGGCCCCCATCACCATGCTGGACAGGCGGATAAAAAAGCTGCGCTTGCCAAAAAGCACCTCGCCGATAAACAGGCTGGCCAGGCCAATGACAATCGCGCCCGTGCCCATCTGCAGGTCGGCATAGTTTTGCGATTGGGCAATCAGGCCGCCCGACAGCGCGATCAGCGCGTTTGACAGCATCATGCCCAGGATGATGGTCGTATCAGTGTTGATGCCCTGCGCGCGCACCATGTGCGCGTTGTTGCCGGTGGCGCGGATGGCGCTGCCGATCTCGGTGCCGAAAAACCAGTACAGCAGGCCGATGATCACCGCGCATACAAAAAACCCCACGATCATCACGGAAACGCCCTTGCTTGCCCCCAGAAGCTCCGTCACGGGGCTGTAGATCGTGTTCATGCGCAGCAGCGAGATATTCGCCTTGCCCATGATGCGCAGGTTGATCGAAAACAAGGCCGTCATCGTCAGGATACCCGACAGCAGGGAGGGGATCTTCAGCTTTGTGTGCAGCAGGCCGTTGACCAGCCCGGCCGCCATCCCGCAGACAATCGCCAGCCCCAGGGCCAACAGCGGATGGCCCCCGCCTGAAATGACCTTCGCCGCCACGGCCGCCCCCATGGTGATGGAGCCCTCGGCGGTCATATCCGCCATGCCCAGCACCGAATAGCTGATGTAGACGCCGATGGTCATCACCGCCCACAACAAGCCCAGCGACACCGCGCCGATCATGATTTCCAGCATGTTAATGTGCTCCTTTTACCCGGCAATGGCCGGCATGCGCGGCAAATATACCGCGCGTGCCGGCCCCCGGGGAAATATTGCCTGGTTTAGTCTGCCTTTACCTGGTCAAGCAGATCCTGCGGAATCTGAAGCCCGATGGCCTCGGCCGCTTCCAGGTTGAAGGCGTAGTCAAACTCGGTCTGCGCCTGGATGGGCATGGCGGATACATCAGCGCCGCCCAGCACCTCAACGGCCATCAGGCCCGTCTGGTAGCCCAGCTTGTAGTAGTTGATGCCCAGGGTGGCCGTGCCGCCCGCGCGCACCATGCCGGATTCGCCGCAAATGATCGGGATATTCTTCTCCGTCATCACTTCGGAAATGATGGGTATGGACGAAGCCGCCACGTTATCCGTCGGGATGTAAAGCGCGTCGATCTGGCCGACCAGGCTTTGGGCCGCCTGCTGCACATCGTTTGAGTTGTTGACCTTGACCTCCACCCACTTCATCCCCAGCGCCTCGATGGCTTCCACGGCGATGCGGGCCTGCAGCACGGAGTTATCCTCGCTGCCGGTGTACAGCAGGCCGACGGTCTGCGCCTCCGGCACCAGGGCCTTCAGCAGGTCGATCTGCTCGGCAATGGGGTTCATATCCGTCGTGCCGGAAACATTATAGCCCGGCTCCTCGTTGGATTTGGCCAGCTTGGCATCCACATAGTCCGTGATGGCGGTGCCCAGCACCGGGATGGTCTCGGTCTTGCCCATCAGCATCTGGGCCGCGGGGGTGGCAATGGCCAGGGCCAGGTCCACCTTCTGGGCGATGAAGCTGTCGGCGATGGTGGCCAGGGTGCTGTTGTCGGCGTTGGCGTTTTGCGCGTCGATCTTGATGTTTTCGCCGTCCACGTAGCCGCTGTCCTTCAGGGCATCCACAAAGCCCTGATTGGCCGCGTCCAGCGCCTCGTGCTGCACATACTGCATAATGCCGATCACCGGCACTTTCGTTTCAGCCAGGCCCAGGCCCGACAGCATCAGGGATAGCGCCAACACGGCGACCAGCAATAGACTTTTCTTTTTCATGGTGAGAATCTCCTTTTTACATTGATCTAAAAAATAAAACCGCCCGCTGCTACACATTGCAGAGGGCGGAATAACCCGCGGTACCACCTCAGTTTGCCATCCTAAAGACGGCCTCAAGGACAAAACGCCCGCCCTGTAACGGGGGCATCCGGCTGGGCTTACTTACATTCAGCCTGCGGCATACGGGGTGAAATCAAAACCTTTGCCCTGTCTCCTCACAGCACCCGGAGACTCTCTGAAAGGGCGGCCCGGCCTCTACCTGTCCCCGGTCATCGCCTGTTGAATGTTATTGTAATGTGCATAATTCTTGTATACAATGCGGTTTTTGGTCAATAAAACGCCATAATATGCGATTTGGTGCAAAATACAAGGAATATACATTCATTTCAGCCTATGGCTGAAATGAAAATGCGGAATGCTGAATGCGGAATGCGGAATGATCGCTCTGCGGAGCGGGGAGGGGAGGGACGGTCAACACAGAGATCACAGAGGCACAGAGACGGCGGGGCAAGCCCGCCTTTTCACAGAGGTAAATATTTAAAAATAATTCTCTGTGGTAAGCGAAGCGCCTCTGTGCCTCTGTGTGCTCTGTGTTAGCCGTTCCCCGGTCTTCATTCCGCATTCAGCATTCCGCATTCAGCATTGGCGCAAAGCGCCACCAACCGCTCCATCTCCTTCTCCCCTTCATCGCGGTTATCGCAGCGCAGGGTCAGGTAGATCTTCAGCAGCGGCTCGGTGCCGGATGGGCGGAAGATCAGCTGCCGCCCGCCCTCCAGCGCAAAGCGCAGCACATTGCTGCGGGGCAGGCCGGTATCGTCACTTAAATAATCCGTCTTCTCCAGTATCTTCAGGCCCGCGATATCCTGCGCCTGCCGAAGCTGATCCATCACGTCGCGCATCCTGGCGTCGCCCTCCTGCCCCTCATAGCGCAGGGCCGCCAGGCGGCTGATAAAGCAGCCGTAGCGGTTTTCAAGCGAAGCGTAGGCGTCCAGCAGGCTCATGCCCTGGCGCTTGTAAAAGGAGGCCATCTCGCAGATCATCATCGCCGCGCCCACGCCGTCCTTCTCGCGGATATAGGGGCCGATCAGGTAGCCGATGCTCTCCTCAAAGGCAAAGATAAAGCGGTCCGCGCCGCCGGCGCGCTCCAGGCGGTTGATAATGTCGCCGATGTACTTAAACCCCGTCAGCACCTTGTACAGCTTCACCCCGTAATCCCTGGCGATCTCATCCCCCATCGGGGTGGATACAAGGGTGGTCACGGCCACGGGCTGCTCGGGCAGCCGCTCGTCCGCCCGCAGCCCCTCGCAAATAAAGTGGAACAGCAAGGCGCCCACCTGGTTGCCGCTCAGCAGCCTGACCCCCTCATCCGTGCGCACGCCCACGCCCACCCGGTCGCAATCCGGGTCCGTGGCGATGCAGATATCGGCCCCCAGCTCCTCCGTCAGCGCAACGCTCAGCGCCATGGCCTCCGGCAGCTCCGGGTTGGGCTGGGGCGTCGTGGGAAAATCCCCGTCCGGGTTTTCCTGCTGGGGCACGACGCTTACGCGCAGCTTGGGCAGGCTGGAAAGTATCCTGCGCACCGGCCGGTTGCCCGTGCCGTTCAGCGGGGAATACACCACGTGCAGCTCCTCCGGCGGCATCTCGATGCTGCGGGCCAGCACCGCCTCGTGGAAGGCATCGCGCACATCGCGCCCAATGGGCAGGATCATCCCCTTTTGCGCGTACTCGCCGTAGTCGGGCAGGCGCGAAACCAGGTCCTGGTGGCGCGAAATACCGGCCGCCACCTCCGCCGCCGCCTCGTCGCCCAGCTGGCAGCCGCTGCGGTCGTACACCTTGATGCCGTTGTACTCGCGCGGGTTATGGCTGGCGGTAATCATGATCCCCCCGTCGCAGCGCAGGTAGCGCACCGCGAAGCTCAGGATGGGCGTAGGCACCAGCTCCTCAAACAGATGGACGCGCACGCCCAGCTCCGCCATCACCGCGGCCGTCAGCCGCGCGAACTCAAGCGACCCGTGCCTGCTGTCGTAACCGATGGCGCAGCTGGCCAGATCGCTCAGGCGCGTCAGGTGCCTGGCGATGCCGCGCGCGGCCTTTGACACCGTGTAGATATTCATCCGGTTGGTGCCGGCCCCCAGCTTCCCGCGCAACCCGCCTGTGCCAAAGCCCAGATCGCGCCAAAAACGGTCGCCTATCTCATCCGCCCGACCCTCCACGGCCAGCAATTCATCCCTCAGCTCGGGAAGCAAATGCGGGTAGTTCAGCCATTTTTCATAGGCTTCCATCGGTTTTGACATAACGATCCATCTCCTCACGCGCGAAAACCGCGCTTGCATGCGCAACATTATAGCATAGATCTACACTAATGCGGAATTCGGAATGCTGAATGCGGAATGAAGAACTGAACGGAATGCGGAATTCGGAATGCGGAATGCGGAATGAAGAACGGGAGGACGAAAGAACGGGGCTACAGTTTCTCACAGAGCACACAGGAACAGAGGCGGCGGGACAAGCCCGCCTCTGTTCTTCTGTGAACTCTGTGTTGACCGTTCCCACCCCGCTCCGCAGTGCGATCATTCAGCATTCAGCATTCAGCATTCGTGGAGCCCCAGTCCCCTCCCGCACCGCAGCGCAAATTCCGCATTCCGCATTCCGCATTCCGCATTCCGCATTTGAACGCCGCAGCGTTCATTCTT
>CAZYKQ010000118.1:0-5567 GCA_964648235.1 uncultured Christensenella sp.
TTTTGCATTCCATTCTCCTCCTGAAAATGCTAATTTTTACAAATAGAATTAATTAACCCATATTCATATAAACCCCATGTCACCCAATCAAACACATGAAGCAAATTATTACGCAATTAATCCGCACAACAACATTTCATGTTACTCCTTTACTTCAAAATTACACTATATCCAAAAAAAGCTTTTTATTGTTGTAACAACTTTATCCCTTAACCGCACCATATCCCGGACATCAAGGTTGATTACTTAACAATTATTTAGCTCTCCGCCTTTCTATTTGTCATTATGTTTCAGATATATACCATATCTGTTCATATAATAATAACAAAATAGAATTGTACTGTCAAATCATTTTCACAACTTTGGGCTCCATTAGCCATGTCACGACCGGAGCAATTCCTCGCTCAAGTACAATCTGGTAACCAGCAAATCAGAACTAACTTCAGTTTGATTGTAATATTTCTATTTATGGAAAAGCAGTGCTGTCCTTTCAATGAACTGATTAAATCCCCAGATTCTATATAGAAACAGGGGATAATATTAATATTCTGTGCATTAATATGTACTATTGCCCAACAATTATAATAGAAATAATTCTAATTCTGCTGTTTTAAGATCACGCTGTTTGTCTTCTTAAATTACTGTGCCCGCCATTGTTTTAAAGTTGCATTTTATAATTTCTGTATTTCCTGTACAATTTCCCGCCCGCAATCAAGCTGTTGTTAATCGATACCATATGGGTTTCGTCCACCGTTGAGCCCTCAATGCGGCGGATGCGCAGGCGCTTTGCCCCCTGCCATGCCTGGTAAAGCATCGCTGCGTTGACTGCCTTGTTTTGAAAATCGGGCACCACATACTGCATGGGACAGCGGGCTGTGTCTATCCGGCTGCGCTGACATTCACCGAGCAGACGGCTGAGGGGATCAGTCCTGCCTCTTCTTGCCTTCAGAACGCGATTATAGTCTGGTATGCCGAGCATCACGCCAATCGGGCGCGCCCCGGCATAAGCCATCACGGCCAGTTCCTGCCGGTATACTCGCTTGATACGTTTTAAAAGCGCCAGCATATCATCAGCCGTGGGCAGGTACTGCCCCGGTTCCTCAGGCTCCGCTTCGGCGATCACGGCGGCGATATCCTGCGCGACATGCGGCAGGCTTTGTTTGTTAAGGTCAAGATTGCGCACCTGAAAACCAAAGCGCTTCTGCACACGTTCATACAGGGGCGCAAAGCGCTCTGCCGATTGCATATCTTCCTGCTCCATCAGATAGGCAAGGTAATCCCGTTCCTTTTTAAAGCCGTACTCCTCCAGCAGCTCCTGATAGTAAGCCGGGTTATAGGGATTAAACAAAACTGGCGGCCCATCAAAGCCCTCCACCAATAATCCGCGCGTTAAATCCGTATAATAGGGAGCAATAGGGCCATAGATGCCCGTCACCCCGTGCTCGCGCAAAAAAGCAACGGCCGCGTCCAATACCGCGCGGGCATAGTCCATATTATTGTAGCTTTCAAACAGGCTAAAGTAACCTTCATCCAGCCCCGTTTGCACATTGCGCCGCAGATCAATCCCCGCCAGCACGCGGGCAACCGGTTTGTCGTCATCATAGGCCAGGAAAAATCGCTGTATACCTTGAGAAAACAGCTCGTTTTCCTTACCGGTCAGCGCTTTGATCATCTCTTTGCGAGGCGCGGCTACATAGTTCTCGTCTCCGCGATAGATGGCGTCGGGCAGCCGAATAAACGGCCCAATGGCGCCTGGGGTAGGCTTAACTATTTCCACATGTATCATCGGCGTGCCTCCCTTATTTGTGCATGTTGTGTACAAACATTATAGCATAGGCTCTGTAACACTAACAAGAAGGAAAAGATCGGAGACCTTCCGGCTTATGCTGAGGCTATAAATAGCTCTCCATGGATGCCATCAGCGCTTCCCTGCCTTCCCCTGTCTGAGACGACCAGGGAATCATTTCAAAGGGTTGTACCTGCAGAGCCATGGCAATGGGCATGATATGACGCTGTCGGGCTGCCCGGGATATTTTATCAGCCTTGGTCACCACCGTAATAAAAGGAATGCCTGCCTGGCGGAGAAACGTCGTCATCTGCACATCATCCTTTGACGGCTCATGGCGTATATCAACCAACTGCACCACAACGCGCAACAGAGGGTTATCTGTAAAATAGCTGCCCATTCGGTCTCCCCATTTTTCTTTCTCCTGTTTGGCAACCTTCGCATATCCATAGCCGGGGAGATCGATCAGGTGCAGCTTATCATTAAGCAAAAAAACATTAATCAGCCTGGTCTTTCCGGGTGTCGACGAGGTCTTTGCCAGGTTGCTTCTTCGGCACAGCGTATTAATCAATGTAGATTTTCCTACATTGCTGCGTCCGGCCATGGCAATCTGCGGCAGGCCTTTACCGGGAAAACTGCCGTAGGAAGCCATGCTGGTAATAAACTTTGCGCTCTTGATTTCCATTATTCCTCCATCAGGGCCAGCTTGGCCACCTGGGCAATGGTATCCGCGTAATCAATTGTGAAGTATCCCTGTATATAGGGGGGCAGTTCGCTGACATCTTTGCTGTTTTCACGGGGCAGCACAAGATGCTTGATGTTCGCGCGGTAAGCTGCCAAAGTCTTTTCCTTCACGCCGCCGATAGGCAGTACACGGCCGCTGAGGGTGATCTCCCCCGTCATGGCAATGTCCGCTCTCACCTTTCGGCCCGTTACGGCGCTTAAAAGGGCTGTCGCCATCGTAACGCCTGCTGATGGCCCATCCTTGGGCACGGCGCCTTCTGGTACGTGGATATGGATATCAATTTTTGTGTGGAAGTCATCGGACAAACCGTATTCCTTGCAGTGCGCCCGAACCCAGGTGAGGGCAGCTTGCGCGGATTCCTTCATTACATCGCCCAGGCTGCCCGTCAGGGTCAGCTTGCCGGTTCCGGGCATGGTCATGCACTCAACCTGCAGCATCTCGCCTCCAACTTCGGTATAAGCCAGGCCATTGACAATGCCGACCAGCGGCTCCGGCTGTGGCTGATCGCGCAAGTAACGCTCCGCTCCCAGGTATTCCCGGGCCGCCTTGCGATCAATCCTCACGGTATCCGTATCCTGATCCAGCATATGTACGGCAGCCTTGCGCGACAGTGTTGCCAGCATCCTCGACAGCGTACGTACACCTGCCTCGCGGGTGTAGCCTTCGATCACAAAACGTAATGCATCTTCTGTTACCCTCACCTTTTTAGGGTCGAGGCCATTCTCTGTCAGCTGCTTTTTCATCAGATGGCGCTTGGCAATTTGCAGCTTTTCTTCCTCTGTATAGCTGGGCACCTCAATGATTTCCATGCGATCAAGCAAGGGGGCGGGAATTGATTCGCGCGTGTTGGCCGTGGTTACAAACATAACGCGGGACAGATCCATAGGAATATCCAGATAGTGATCGCGGAAATGTGAATTCTGTTCCGAGTCCAGCACCTCCAGCATCGCGCTGGCCGGATCGCCCCGGTAGTCGTTGCCCATCTTATCAATCTCATCGAAGAGAAAAACAGGGTTCATGCTGCCGGCTCGTTTAAGTCCGTTGACAACATGGCCGGGCATCGCGCCGATGTAGGTTCGTCTATGACCAAATATCTCCGACTCATCCCGCACACCGCCCAATGACATCTGCACAAATTTCCGGCCCATTGCCTTGGCCACAGCTTTCACAATAGAAGTTTTACCAACGCCGGGAGGGCCAACAAAGCATAGCACCGGGCCGCGCATGGCAACATCCTTATCTGTGCGCTTGCGCAAGCCCAGAACAGCCAGATAGTCAATGATGCGTTCCTTCACTTTTTCCATACCGAAATGGTCATGATCAAGCACTCTCCGCGCTCGATCAAGCTTTAAATTGTCCTTCGTATATTTCTCCCATGGCAGATCCAGCATCCATTCCAAGTAGTTTTCGGATACCGTGCTTTCCGGCGTCCCTGCCTGCATGCGGCTGAGGCGGTCGATTTCCTTCTCCGCTTTTTCTCTGGCTTCCGCATTCATCGGCGTTTTTTCCAGACGTTTGCGGTAGTTGTCGATATCTTCCTCTTCTTCCTCGCCAAGCTCTTCCTGGATGACTCGCATCTGCTCACGCAGATAATAATCCTTCTGATTCTTATCCATCTGCATCCGAATACGCACCTGCACCATGCGTTCAAGGCCGGCAAAGCGGGCCTCCTTCAGCAGGGATACAGATAAAGCTTCCAACCGCTCGGCGGGGTTTAAAATATTCAGCAGCGCTTCCTTTTCATCCGCGCGGCTGAGCGCTGCCCCCGCGACGACATCCACCAGTTCATCAGGGTTGGTAATCTCCCGGATTGTTCTCTGGGCTTCAGGAGATATGCGCTGGCTGGTCTCCGCGAACTCACCGAAATACTCCTGCGCCACGCGTACGCTTGCCGCCAGTTCGGGCGTAATATCGTCCTGGGCAATAGGCGCCACAGGCTTCACCCAAGCCACCCAAGCCTCATCCGTGATTGCCACTTTTTGAAGCTCCGCCCGCTGCACACCTTCAACCAGCACGCGCAGCATGGATCCCGTGATATGCAGTACCTGCTTGATTCGGCCGATGGTCCCTACCGGGTTGATGTCAGCAAGCTTTGGCTCTTCCACATTCATATTTTTCTGCGGTGCCACAAAAATACGCTGATCCTGGGCCATCGCCCGTTCCACCGCTTTGATGCTCAGCTCACGTCCCACATCCAGATCCATGGTCGCGTGCGGAAATAAAATCATCCCCCGCAGCGGCATCAAAGGCAGGATCTCAAAGCTCTGCCCAGTCTTTATTTTTGCCATATTTCCTCCTGTCAAAAGGCCTCTTCCCGCCTATGTAGTCGAGAAGAGGCATAAAAAATCTCGCCAACCCTTGTCCCTGGTCAGGATGCGTCTGTTACCGGTTCATCCGAAACAACGGCACGCTTTTTTGTGCGGACTTCCCGAATCAATTCGGGCCTCACGCCCTCTGTGATCACCTCGCGGGTCACTTTGCAGCTGCGAATATCACTTTCCCCTGGTATCTCAAACATCGTGTCCAGCAGCGCGCGCTCGATAATGGAGCGAAGCCCGCGCGCTCCTGTCTTACGGCTGATGGCCTCGCGCGCAATGGCTTTGAGGGCATCCTTTGAAAAGCGAAGATCGACATGATCCAGTTCGAACAGGCGCTGATACTGTTTGATCAGCGCGTTCTTTGGCTCGGTCAGAATGCGGATCATCGCTTCCTCGTCCAGATTATCCAAGGTCAGCATCACAGGCAAGCGGCCGACAAGTTCGGGGATCAAACCAAACTTGACCAGATCCTCAGGCCTCAGGTTGGCCAGTACACGGCCAAGCTGCCTGTCATCCTTCGTTTCAAGTTCCGCTCCAAAACCAAGTGTCCTGTTCCCCATGCGGGAGGAGATAATATTCTCCAGACCATCAAAGGCTCCGCCGACAATAAAAAGTATATTGGTGGTATTAATGTGCAGCAACTCGGCTTGCGGATGTTTACGCCCGCCCTGCGGCGGCACATTGGCCACCGTGCCCTCGACGATCTTCAGCAGAGCCT
>CAZYKQ010000119.1:0-5538 GCA_964648235.1 uncultured Christensenella sp.
GCCTCGTCTCCCCGCAAAAGTCATTTGAAATGGCTTTTTTCTTACAGCAGGAACTGATCCACGCGCATCCTCTGCTTGGGGTGCTCCTGCTCCTGCAGGGTTTCCGGCAGGGCCGCGACGTCGCTGGGCCAGCCCACCGCGATAACTTCGATGATATCCAGATCCTCATCGATCTCAAAGATCTCACGGGCTTTTGCCTTATCAAAACCGGCCATCGGGTGCGCATATAGCCCGCGGCTCTCCGCTTCCAGGAAAAAGAAACCGGCCGCGCATCCCGCGTCCGACAGATGCCAGGCGTTTTCCTTTCCGTTTCGGGTGAAGGTCTTTTTGCTCAACAGGAGGATAAGTGCCGCGGCCTCCCCTGCCCAGCTCTGATTCTTGGGCGTCAGGCAGCTGTTCAGCTTGTCAAAGCGCTCACCCTGCGCGATTAAAAACCGCCACGGTTGCTCATTAAAGCAGGAAGGGGCAAAGCTTGCCGCCTCCACCAGGGCCATCAGGGTATCATGCTCCACCGGTTTCCCGGCCACCGCGCGCGCGGAAAAGCGGGTCGTTATGATGGGAAGTTTGTCGTACAGGGCCTCTCTTGGCATGTTCCGGTCTCCTTTTGTTTAAAACTTTATAAGTACGGCGCGGATGAAGCTTCACCCGCGCCGTATTTTACCGCATGATTGTTCTAATCAGGGATTGATCCTCGTCAGCCCCTCGATGGTGTAGGTGCCTTCCAGCACAAACTCGGGCGTGTCGGTGATCAGGTCCTTGTACTCGGGGCCTGTGTACTGCGCCATGCCGCCGATGTTGTATACCTTGCTCATATCCCAGCCGCGGGCTGCCATGATGTTCATCAGCATGCCCACGCGGCCGCCGCTCTGGCACATGATAAAGAGTGTCTTATCCTTGGGGAAGAGGGCTTCCAGGATTTGGTCAGACTCTTCATACACCGGGACAGGCTCGGCAGGGGTGCCGCCGTAGAGCTGCACCTTGGTGGCGTCGGTATGCGCTTCCGCGTTGTAGATCAGCGCGAAGAAGGGAATCGCTTCAAAGTTGCGGATGTGCTTTTTCATGTAGTCGCCGAAGTCGCGGGTATCAATGTACATGACATCCGGGCGGCCATAATACTCAAGCAGGTTGGAGGAGTTGATCGCCGAACAGGTGGGCCCGAAATCACCGGGGGTGCAGGGCACTTCCGCCGCGTCCTGGCTGGGTTTGAAGGTCTTGGTGGTGTCAACGGGCGCGGGAAGGACGGCCAGGGTCTGGCTGGTGCCTTCCGCCTTGACTTCTTCCTTGGTCTCCTCGGCCTTTGCTTCCACGGCAACTTCCGCCTTCACCAGGCTGGGGTCGTTGGCGAAGAAGGCATCGGTGCCGTGGTGCTTCATCATCGCCTGCACCATGCGAAGGATGTTGTTGGTCGATACGGTGGCACCCGTCCAGGTGTCGATGGTGTATTCGCCGCGGCCTTCGCCGGCCTGGTAATCGGCCAGGTCAATGTCCGCGATGGTGCTCAGGCCCTTCAGTTCGCCGTAGGTCTTGCCGACCATGAAGGGCACATACTGTTCGTTGATCAGGTCAAAGGTCTGACCGCCGGTGGGGATGGGGTTGCTGTCGCCCCAGAAGCCGCCGTCGTAGTGCCCGGTGCCGTCCTTGCCAAAGCTGAGGGTGCGCACAACGGCGTCATCCAGCAGGCCGCTCTCAGGCTTGGTCAGCTCAAGGTAGGCGGTCGTCCACAGGTTGACATCGGCTGAGCGGCAGGTGCAGGAGATATAGGTGACCTGATACTTGATATAGTTGCGCGCCTCATACTTGAAGCTGACAAAAGCATAAAACAGGTCTTCTTCCTGCGGGCCGTCGATGTGGTCGATCTCGATCACCGCGACGGGATTGGCCTTGGTGCCGGGCCCCAGTTTCGCGCTTTCATTAAGGAACCGGTTGACATCCTCCAGGGTGATCTTTGTTTCTGCCTGCGCGATGGGCGCGAAAACGCTGACCATCAGCATCATTGCAGTCAGAAGCAGCACTACTGCTCTCTTCATGGGTTTCATCCTCCTGATCGTTCTGCCATTTGGGAATGGCGTGTAATAATTATAACTAATATTATCATATTTTTACTTAATTAACAACAAGTTCCCGAATTCCTTTACTTTTTTATCATCCGCCATGTCTGCGGCCATTTGACCCCCTTCCCCCCCTTCTGTTAAAATAATGAAAGTTTCAGCGAGGAGGAATGTTCATTGCTACAAGACATTGTCAGCCAATATAAAGACAGCTTTGCGCCCGGTATTTCAACTGAATTGCGCGCGCAGCGCAACCTGACCCGGCGTGTAACCATGATCTCCGGCAGCCTGACGGCCAACCAGCGCACGGATGTCGGCGGCATCGGCGCGCGCGCCTATCAGGACGGGGTTTACGGCTTTTCAAGCGCCGCCGATCTGAGCGGCGAAGCCGTGAAGCGCGTGCTGCAAAACGCCACCGATAACGCGCAGCTGCTTGCCCGCCATGCGGGGCGCGGAACGGGCGATTTGCCTGGCATCCTGCGGGGCGGCGAGCGTCACCTGCCGGAATACCCGGACCTGGCGCAAAAAACCTATATCGATTATCTGCAGGCGACCGACAACTACATTATGACCAAGTATCCCGGCCTTGAAAGCCGCACCCTGGTCGCCTACCACGACAGCATGGAGAAGCTCTTGCTCACCTCTGACGGTTACTTCAGCCACAGCTTGCAGCCGCGCAGCTATGTCTACATCTTTTTAACTGCCAAAGGCAAAGACGGCGCGCCGGTTGAAATTTTCGAGTCCTTCGGAGGCTTCGGCGGCTTCGACAGGCATTTTTCAGATCCTGCCCGGATGCACGATCATGTGGACAGGCTCTACGACCTGGTCATGCATAAGGCAGAGGGCATCTACGCTGATGCCGGCAGCAAGACCGTCATTCTGGGCGGTGATCTGTCGGGCATGCTGGCCCATGAGGCCGTAGGCCATACGGTCGAGGCCGATCTGGTGCTGGGCGGATCGGTCGCCGGCCCCATGTTGGGCAAACAGGTCGCCAGCCCCCTGGTCACCATGACGGATTTTGCGCACACAGCCTTCGGCGAGACGGCCCCGCTGCCGGTCTATGTGGATGACGAGGGCGTAAAGGCCGAGGATGCCCCCCTGATCCGGGACGGCATGCTGGTCGGCTATATGCACAACCGCCAGAGCGCCCAGCATTTCGGTCATAAACCCCAGGGCAGCGCCCGCGCCTGGCTGTTCAGCGATGAGCCCTTGATCCGCATGCGCAACACGGCCGTTCATCCCGGCAAGGATAAAATCGAAGACATGATCGCTTCCGTGGACGATGGTTACTACCTGTTGAAAACCGGCAACGGCCAGGCCGACAGCACGGGCGAGTTCATGTTCGGCATCACCATGGGGTATGAGATTAAAAAAGGCAAGATCGCCAGGCCCATCCTTGATACCACCATCTCCGGCGTGGCCTTTGACATGCTCAAGTCCGTCGACATGGTATCCGACGACCTGAACTGGTCATCCAGCGGCTTTTGCGGCAAAAAGCAGCCCATGCCCGTGGGCATGGGCGGCCCCGCACTCAAGTGCCGCGTAACCATAGGAGGCAGATAAATGAACGCACATGAGACAGCAGCCTACGCGCTGAAGAAATTATCTGGGACAGGCGCCCAGCAGTACAGCTGCGAAGCCCATACGGCCGAAAAACGCGAGTTCAACGTGGATGGCGGCCTGTTCAGCCTGCTGCGCACCACCATCGACAACCGTCTGGACCTTACCTTGATCAAGGATCAGCGCCGCGGAAAGGTCCTGATCAACGAGTTCAGCGAGAAGGCGGCGGACATCGCCGTCGGTGATTGCCTGGCCTCCGCCGGCAGCGCGGAGGCGGACCCCGCCTGGCAGCTGTACCCCGGCACACAGACATCCTTCACCCTCGGCGCGCCCAGGGGCGATATGGACCTGCTGTTTGAGCGCTCACGCGAACTGCTGGACAGCATCAAGCGCGATTATCCCAAGGTGATGGTCGAGCAGATGATCGTGGAACACGAAAGCGCATCAGGCATCTACCTGAACAGCCTGGGCGCCAGGTATGAGACCAATGAGGGCAGCTATGCTGTCAGCCTGATGTTCTCCGGCCATGACGGGGAAAAAACCTCCAGCTTCAACGGCGCCGGCCTGCGCACCGACAGCCTGGATACCCCTTTGATCGAATTGGGCGCGCTGCGCCAGCTGCTTTCGGATGCCGAAAAGCAGATTGACACCATCCCCACCGACGGCAAGTTTACAGGGCCGGTCGTCTTCACGCCTGACTGCGCGGGCAGCATGATCTATGAACTGCTGGGCAACTACCTCACCGACGGCGTCATCCTGGACGGCACCAGCCGCTGGAAGGACAAGCTGGGGCAGATGGTGGCAGACCCCTGCCTCACCGTCAGCGCTTCACCCCTGCACCCCGCCATCGTCTGCGGCGAACGCTACACGGCAGACGGCCGCCTGAGCCAGGATTATGACATCATCAAGGATGGCCGGCTGAACGCCTTTGTGCTGTCCAGCTTCGTCGCCAACAAATTGGGCCTGCAGGCCGCGCCGAATGCGAGCTTCAGCCTGATTATTCCGGCGGGCGAAACGCCCGTCGAGGAGATCATCGCGGGCATCGACAAGGGCCTCCTGGTCAGCCGTTTTTCCGGCGGCAGCCCCGCCAGCAACGGTGATTTCTCCGGCGTGGCCAAGAACAGCTTCCTGATCGAAAACGGAAAGGTCGGTCCTGCCGTCAGTGAAACCATGATCTCCGGCAACCTGGCCGGCATGTTTGAGAAGCTGCGCGGCCTGTCCAAAGAACGCGTACAGGACGGCAGCAGTTTGATCCCCTACATCGCGGTGGACGGGATCACCATTTCGGGCAAGTAAAATAACGGTGCCGCAGTCACATGAATGGGCTGCGGCTTTTAGGTACGAGGAATGGAGATAACAAACCGCGAAAAGCGCGAAAGCCGCGAAAACGAGGTAAAAGACATTTATTTTTCGCGCTTTTTGCGCCTTTCGCGGTTGGAAATCTCCTGACATCGCATCATATCGGCAGGACAGATCAGGTAGTAGGTAAGTGATGAATCCATTCTACAAGCAGGTCTATGACATTGTGGCGCAGATACCGCCGGGCAAAGTCATCTCCTACGGCGGGATTGCCCGCATGCTGAATAGGCCCCGCGCCGCGCGCGAGGTGGGCCGCGCCATGCGCATCTGCCCCGACGGCCTGCCCTGGCAGCGCGTGGTGATGCAGGACGGCACCATCGCCGGCGGGCACTACGCCGAAATCAGAAAGGCCATGCTGGAATCGGAAGGTGTCAGCTTCCTGCCCGACGGTCGGGTGGATATGGATATTTCCCGGTGGGAAATAGAATGCGGAATGTGGAATGCTGAATTCTGAATGACGCGCTGATGCGCGGGAAGCAATAATAAAAAACAGGAGAACGAAGTGAGCCAGCACCCCTTCGTTCTCCTGTCGCTTTGCGCGGCTGAAAGCCGCATTTCCCATTACTCATAC
>CAZYKQ010000120.1:0-5373 GCA_964648235.1 uncultured Christensenella sp.
TCAGACGGCGCAAAGGACATAAGAAATAAATTATTCCTCTTTCCGGATGATCACCGATTCAATATAGACCACCCTGTCCTCCATCGGGAAGGGGAAGCTGTCCGCCGTTATCTCTTCACCCGCGGCCAGCAGAGCCGCCAGATCGATCACCGCCTGCGCCTGAGAGGCGGCGTCGTTTTGTACGGTGCCGTACAGGGTGCCCTGGGCGATCATGTCAAGGGCGGCGGCGGTGGCGTCAACGCCGATGACCGGGATGCTCAGGCCGCCTGAGAAATAGCCGGCGGCCTTCAGGGCGTCAATCGCGCCCAGGGCCATGTCGTCGTTGTTGCTGAGCACGCACTCGATCTGGGAGCCCAGGCTGTTGAGCAGCACGGCCATGCGTTCCTGGCCCAGGGCCTTTTCCCAGTTGGCGGATTCCTCGGCCAGCTTCTGGGCGGGCAGGCCGCCTTCACTGAGCGCCTGCTGGGAGGCGGCGCTGCGCAGCTCCGCGTCCTGGTGGCCGGGTTCGCCGCGCAGCAGCACATACTGGATGATGCCGTCGCCGTTGAGATCCTGCCGGGGATGAAGCCTGAAGTAGTCGATGGCCAGCTCGGCCTGCAGGCGGCCCTGCTGGCGGGGATCGATGCCGACATAGTAGGCGTCGGGGAAAAGATCCAGGTCCTCCCGCAGAGGCTCCCGGTTAAACAGAATGATGGGGATCCCGTGCTGGCGCGCCAGGCGGATCAGGTAGCCGGCGCTGGTGCGGTCAACGGGGTTGACGGCCAGGATATCCACGCCGGCCTTGATCATCGAAAACACCTGATCGTTTTGCCGGTTCTGGTCGCCGTCGGCGGAGACGATCTCAAGCTGCGCCCTGCCCAGGGCCTGCTTTCGCAGTTCGGCCAGCATGCTGAGGATGAAGGTGTCCTTGCCCGCGTAGGCGCAGATGGCGACGCGCGGAAGCTCCGCCAGCCCCCCCAAAGGCAACAGGCAAATGACAAGACCGATCAGCAAAAGTTTTTTCATAAACTGTATCCTCAACAATGGAATCGGCGCGGGGCGGCCTCAGTGAAGCAAGGGGAACATCAGCTTCACATTGGCTGCCTCGTACATGGTGTCGCGCGTGACCAGCCGCCGGGGGCTCAGCCGCAGGAAGGGCTTATCGCTGTCCTTTATCATATCGTCCATCAGGCTGCCGGCGATATAGCCAAGGGCATAGGGATCGTCCGCCGAAACCCCGTCCAGCCGGCCCTCCTCCATCAGCGCCAGGCGGTCAGAGGCCGCGTCAAAACAAAACAGCGGCGGGCCTTCCCGGCCGCGCAGGGGCAGCACCGCGTCCAGCGCGGCGTCGGAGAGCGCCAGCACAAAGGCGGCCCGCGCAAGGGCTTCCCCGTCAAGCTCCTCGGGGAGGACAAGGGCATAGGAAAGATCGCCCGCGGCCGATTCAAGGCCCTTCAGGCGCAGGCTTTCCAAAGGATCGCTCCGGTTGCCGACAACCAGCAGCTCCCCTTGCCCTGGCAGGGAGGCGATATATTCACCCAGGGTCTGGCCGCCTTTTAGCTCGTCGGGCAGCACACAGGTCTCGCCCCGCAGCTCCTTGCCCAGCACGATGACCGGCAGGCCCTTCTGGCGCAGGGCAGGCAGATGCTGCTCGGGATGATCGCTCAGGAGATAGACGGCGTTGAAGCCCTCCGTGCTGGTGCGCCGGTCCGCTCCTTCCGCGTCCGACAGGCGCTCCAGGCTGAGGGTGCCGCCGCGCTCCGCAATGGCCTCCTGCAGGCCTTTGCGCAGCTGCATCAGGTAGGTGCCCGTATCGTTCTCCACCAACAGCAGGGCGCCGGAAACCTGGGCGGCGGGCGGGGCCGTCGTGCCGGCGCTGAAGCCCCAGACAATCAGGATGATGGCCAGCACGGCGCAGGCGAGGGAAAAGATGACCGTCCTTCTCATGGTCCCTCACCTCCTGTGTTCAGCGGAAGGCGGATGATGACGGTGGTGCCTTCATCCTCCTCGCTTAAAATGCTCAGCCCGTAGGGCTTTCCGTAGATCAGCAGGATGCGCTCGTGGACGTTTTTCAGGCCGATGCCGCTGGCGCCTACGTCCTGGGTCAGCAGGGTCCGGCGCTTGTCATGGGGGATGCCGATGCCGTCGTCGGATATTTCAAAGCACAGGAATTCATCCTCCCTGTAGGCGCGCACCTTGATCTCAAGCTGGGTATCGGCCAGCTCGTCCATGGCGTGGTTGATGGCGTTTTCAACGATGGGCTGCACGATCAGCTTGATGGTGTGCAGGTTTTTCAACTCTTCCTCGCACTCGATGCTGTAGACAAACTTGTCCTTGAAGCGCATTTGCTGGATGATCAGGTAGTTGCGCACATGCTCCAGCTCCTCATGGACCAGAATGATGTTGCGCCCTCTGGAGATGGAGATGCGGAAAAGCCGCGCCAGGGCGGATACCATGGTGACCGCCTGGGCGCTTCGCCCGCGCTCTTCCATCCATATGATCGAGTCGAGCGTATTGTATAAAAAGTGGGGGTTGATCTGGGCCTGCAGGGCGTTGAGCTCGTGCAGGCGTTTGGTTTCCTGCTCCTGCACAATTTGCTCCATCAGCTGGCGGATGCGCCAGAGCATGTGGTTGAAGGCGCTGGATACGCTGCGTATCTCGCGGAAGCCCTTTTCCTGCATGCTGACGTTAAGATCGCCGCCCTCCACCAGGCGGATGCGCTTTTCAAGCGAGCGGATGGGCCGGGTGACAAGATAGGCCATCATGGCGGCCGCGGCCAGGCTGACCAGGGCGGCCGCGATCAGGACGATGCTGATGGTACGGATGAAGGCGCTTCGCAGCTTCAAAATCTCATCGGCGTAGGCCACGCCCACCAGCCGCCACCGCGTCTGGCTGACGGTGGCCGCGATCAGAGTGCGCTCGCGTCCCGCCACCCGGTCGCCCGTGATGCCCAGCGTTGCTTCGTTGACCGCCCGGCGGTCCTCCGTCAGAAGGCCGCTTGCGATCAGCGGCAGCTTGGGGTGCGTGACCAGCGTGCCTTCCTCATCCATCAGGTACACATAGCCGCTTTCACCCAGGGCGATGCCGGATGATACCTGGCTGAAGGACAGATAATCGATATCCATCAGCAGCACGCCCATGCGCTGCTGCCCGCTCTGCGTATAGGGCACGCTGCGGCTGACCGAAATGACATAGCGGCGCTGATTTTCAAACAGATCCTGCACATGGGGCAGGCTGAAATGGCTGACCGTGCCCTCCCAGCGCAGCGCCTTTTCAAACCACTGGGCGGAACGCACCGCTTCCTTGCTGACGCGCAGCGGGCCGTCGGTTGAGTAGCACAGGCTGCCGTCCTCCAGAAAAAAGGCGAGCGTCGCGGTATCCGAGCGGCTGGAGCGCATAAAATCAAGGCTCTCGTGCCAGGCGGTCATATCGCCGTCCATGGTGCGCGGCAAAAGGCTGGTGGTATAGTGCAGCGCGCGCAGGATGGAGTCCACGTAGATTTCCACGCTGTTGACGCCCTGAAGCACCGTTTCCTTGGTGCGGTCAATCGCGCTTTGCTGGAGCATGTCGCTCACCCGCGGGACAACAAGCAGCAGCACGCACAGCAGCACGATGGCCACCAGCAGCAGGAAGGCCGACGTGAGCAGGCTTTGCAGGCTGTATCCGCCGTTTTTGAAACCGCGCCTGCGGCTCACGCGTTTTTACGCGCCTGGCCGGGCGGGAAGCCGAAATGCTTTTTGAAGCAGTAGCTGAAATAGCTGGGATCGGGCAGGCCGACTTCGCGCGCCACCTGCGCGGTGCGCAGCGCGCCGCCTGACAGCAGCGTGAGGGCCTTGTCCATGCGCAGCTCGGTCAGGTACTGGTGAAAGGTCTTTTTTGTTTCTTTCTTGAACACCGAGCTGAAATAGCTGGGGCTGACGTGCAGGTGCAGGCACAGATCCTCCAGGGACAGGCTTTCCTGCATGTAGTTTTCCTTGAGGTAGCCTTCCGCCGCGTCCGCGATCAGGCGGCCGGAAGATTTCCGGCTTTCGCTGATGGAGCGCATCAATTTGTCCATCAGGCTCATGAACAGCTCGCTGGCTTCATCCGCGGGGGGCGCGGTGCCTAAGATGGCCCCGCTGATGC
The DNA here is from genome assembly GCA_964648235.1 of uncultured Christensenella sp. GTDB lineage: Bacteria > Bacillota > Clostridia > Christensenellales > Aristaeellaceae > UBA1038. Next base: position 4,105 of record CAZYKQ010000120.1, read on the forward strand.
GGTCAAAATCCTCGTCAAAGTGTTCGCGTTCAAGCGACATATCCGGCACGATGCGCAAAAAGCTCATCAGCAGCTCCATCAGATAGGTCTGGTAGGCCTTGATGGCGGGCAGCCCCTGGCGGCAGCGCCCGATGATCGTTTCCAGCAGCTCCCGCGCGGCTTCCGGCTCGCCGGCCTTGATCAGGTTGGACAGGCGGCGCAGCTGGTAATCATCCATGACCAGGTCGGTGTTGCTGCCGCGCTCCACGTCCTTGATGCACAGGGCATGCTCGGTGCCGGACAAGAGGCTGTATTCCAGCGCGTTCACGGCCTGGCGGGCCGCCGCCGGCAGGGTTTGCAAATCACGGCAGGCGGTGGACACGCCGATGTGCAGCTCGCATTGCAGGTAGTAGCGCGCGGTCTTGCGCGCCTCCTCGATGTGGTCCATCAGCTGGGCAAAGGATTCCCGGCTGTCGTTTTCCAGCAGGAAAAGCCCCGCCGTCATGCCGTTGTAGCGGAAGATATGTGTTTTTGCATACGCGTTGAGCACCTCGTCGATGATGTTTCCCACGGCAAAGGGCAAAAGCTCCGGGTCGCTCACCTTTTCTTCGCCCGTCTCCTCGCCCACGCGGGCCATCAGCACGGCATAGGCCGGGGCGGTCAGCGTTTCGCCGTAGCGCTCCGCGTGGCGCAGGGCGTCCTGCGGGCTGATGCCTCCGCCGATCAGGGAGGCCAGGAGCGATTCGCGCAAAAAAGGCAGGCTGATTTGAAAGCGCTGCTTCAGCTGCTTGATATCCGCCCGCTCGCGCAAGGCTTCGTCCAGGCTGTGCTTTGATTCTTTCAGCATCTGCACAAACTCTCCGGCTGAAATGGGCTTCAGCAGGTAACCCAGCGCCTTTACTTCGATGGCCTGCCGGGCGTATTCAAACTCATCATAGCCCGACAGCACGATGAACTGGGCCGTGGGCAAAACGGAGCGGATTTTTCGGCACATGGTCAGCCCGTTCATCAGCGGCATGCGGATATCCGTGATAATCAGGTCGGGGGACAGGGTTTCCGCCATTTGCAAGCCCGCGACGCCGTTTGCCGCCTCCCCGACGACTTCAAAGCCCAGGGATTCAAAATCGACCACCTCGCGCAGCCCCTCGCGGATCTCGGATTCATCATCGACCAGCAACAGCTTGTACAAAACGCTCTCCTTTCGAACCCTGACAGATCTTGCTTATATGGGGGGTAGTATAGCAGTTTTGGGACGTTTTAGCCAGAGAATTGACAAGGCAGGCAATTGGC
>CAZYKQ010000121.1:0-5327 GCA_964648235.1 uncultured Christensenella sp.
ATGGCGGCTACTCCCAGTCAATCTCCGCAGAAATTTCCTGCTGATGACCGGCATGTTTCGCGCTCAAAGTATCTGAGGCATAACTTGGTCTTCGCGCTCAATATATATAAGGTACGCCGCCCTATTGCCAAAATTATCATATGCCTTTATAATTTTGTAGACTACTTATGCGGTGTCAACAATAGAAAGAGAGACTAGAAATGTCAAAAGTACATGTCTTCGATCATCCTTTGATCCAGCACAAACTGAGTATTATGCGTGATAAAAACACGGGGACTAAAGAATTTCGCGAATTACTGGATGAGATATCGATGCTTATGGTATATGAAGTAACGCGTGATTTACCGACTGAAGAAATAGAGGTAGAAACTCCATTAATGGTTATGAAATCACGCGCTCTTGCGGGAATTCCAATTGGAGTCATTCCGATTCTTCGTGCTGGTCTTGGAATGGTGAACGGCATCATGAATCTTGTTCCCAATGCAAAAATCGGACATATCGGACTTTATCGAGATCCTGAAACATTGCAACCCGTAGAGTATTACTGTAAGCTGCCCTCCGATGCAGAACAAAGGCTTTTGCTTGTTCTTGATCCAATGTTGGCTACGGGCGGAAGTGCTTCGGCGGCAATTGGTTTTCTGAAGCAACGCGGCTGTAATCATATCAAATTGGTCAACTTGATTGCTGCCCCTGAGGGGGTGAAACGAATTGAGGAAGACCATCCAGACGTAGATATCTATGTGGCTGCTATGGATAAGTATCTCAATGATCATGGTTATATTATTCCTGGCCTTGGGGATGCCGGCGACAGATTGTTTGGCACTAAATAAACAATGAATGCTCAGTGTGATGAGCGCTCAAGCAAGGGATAAGTAGATGTCAAGGTTTAAATTTGGATGGCGATATTTTATTATCCTTTGTTTATTTATCATCAATTTTTTTTGGATATTTTTGACTTGCGTAGCAGAACAGATCGATCATACCCATTCATACGGTGGCTGGATAACCATTGTAAACGCATCATGCGCTCAGTCGGGAAGAGAAGAGAGACGATGTGCTTGTGGACATGTTGGTGAAATCAGAGAAACTGCACCATTAACTCTCCATCAACTTGGGCTTGGTAAAACAACAAAGCAAGCAAGTTGCCAACAAAATGGTGAAATTGTATATACATGTATAGTCTGTGGAAAAGATAAAATAGAAAATGTCCCCAAAACCAGTCATCAATATGGGCCTTGGGTAACTATTAAAAGTTCCAGTTGCACACAGGGAGGAACTATTGCGCAAACGTGCAAGGGATGTGGAAAAATTAATGAAGAGAAAACTGAGGCCATTGCTCATCAGTTTGGAGAATGGGTCGTTAATCCACGTCCCTCGTGTGATGTAGCAGGAACAAAAAAAAGAATATGTTTAAACTGCGGTTTTAGCCAGCTGGAAACTGTCACAGCAGGGAAGCACTCTTTCAATTCTTTTTATATTATCAAGGAGGCTAGTTGCTACGAAGAAGGGCAGGAGCAGGCAGAATGTAGCCAGTGTGGTTACTTACAGATAAAAAGAATTCCACGTCTTTCTCATCTTTATAGTGAATGGACCATTACAAAGTCAGAAAACTGTGAGCAAATGGGTGAGCGTTCAAAGATTTGCTCCTTATGCCATGACAAGATAGTAGAGCTTATCAGTCCGCGCCCACATAATTATAGTGAGTGGACAACTCGAAAGGCAAGCAACTGCGTTGATCCTGGAATAGAATATCGAACATGCTTGCTTTGCAACTACGAAGACAGTAGAGCGATAAAAAAGCTGAATCATAGATTTAGTGATTGGAGTGAGTCAAAAGCTTCTTCGTGTACTCAAACTGGTGAAAACATTAGAATTTGTGCTGTATGTCAGTATAAGGAAACAAAGCAGACTCCAATCAAGGGTCACACTTTTGGGGAATGGGAAAAAAAGGCAAGCTCTAACTGTGAAGTGTCTGGTGTGATGGAACGTAAATGTGGCACATGCGAATATATTGAAAAAAAACCTCTTTATCATGAATATACGGAGTATCTTATTGTTGATCCGTCGTCTTGCAGCCAAGAAGGAACAAAGGTGAGACATTGCAAGCTTTGCGGATATAAGGATTTTCATAACATCCCCAAAAATCAACACTCATTCGGTCAATGGGGTAATGGGGTATATGTGCGTTGTGAAGAAGGGGGCGTTGAAAGCAGGCAGTGTACTATGTGTGGTGCAATAGAAACTCGTGAGGCACAGCCGAGAAAGCATGCTTTTAAAAAATGGATTACGGTTCAGAAGGCTTGGTGTAACCAAATAGGCCTACAGGTTAGGGAATGCAGACATTGTACATATCAGGAAAGTCGGGAGCTTGCAGCTAAAAAGCATTGGAAAGGTCGCTGGAGAGTGGCAGAACGCGCTCAGTTATTTGGATTTGGCACACAAGTCCGGCTTTGCAGACGCTGTGGTGAAGTAATTGAAGAAAGGAAGTATTCAGCAGATAAGAGCTATGCTGTCAGATTTTGCTCCCTTGGTATTACGCTGTCTGATCTTATTGGTCAGGAAACAATCCAGTGGTATATGCTTACGCCTATAAACCTGAGGGCGCAGGGGAAAAGTGAATATCCAATTGTTGCTGATAATTCGCATGTTGTCGGGATGCTCAATGTATCAATTGATGGAGATAGTATGGTCTTAACATACACATTATATGATAAGCGAAGTGAAATTATAAAACCTTCAATTCGATTTTTCAAAGATATAGAGTATCTAAAAGAATCTTTTGTCGCCAGGAGAAGCAAAAAAATTAAATTTGATGAACCGTTTAGTATAAACGAACGCTTTAAAAGTATTGATTATATTTTTCTTTCTATGAATTGCGATGGTATATATGATATCAATAGTCCAAATAACTTTGAGCTTCATGATGCCAGCAAAGAATATGATGTAGTTGCAGAAAAAATGATTGATATGCTCCCTTTGTTTGGCGATCATTCTTCTAAGTAAAAGTTTTTTCTTGCGTACACTGACAAAAAGAAGCGGTAGAAATTGTCTGCCTTTTCTAAAGAAAAGTATTATTAAATATTATCATGCTTTTTCCCGGTAAATTTGCTCTCCTCCCCTTTAATAAGACGAAGAATATTGCTCCTGTGTTGATAGATTCCAAAGGCTAAAAGGAGCAAAGCCCATGTTCCTAAAGGCCATATTCCTTGTGTGAAAAGAAGAAGAACAACTGCAGAAATCAGCAAGCTCAAGCTTCCTAAGGAAACATATCGGCTGAAGAAAATCACAAGAAGTGCAATAACCGCAGCAATCGCGCCTTCAAATGGTGCGTTCAATAGCAATACAGCAGAGGAGCATGCGATTCCTTTTCCGCCTCTGAAGCCATAGAGTACAGGCCAATTATGCCCAATCACAACAAACAGGCCTGTGATTAAGCCGCCACCTCGCCCACTGATTAATCGACCAATCAAAACTGCAATAATAGCTTTGAGAAAGTCTCCAGCAAATGTCATTAACCCAAGCTTCAATCCCATAACACGCACCACATTTGTAGTACCTGTACTTCTGCTCCCATACTGCCGAATATCAACCTTTTCTTTCTTGCCTAAAACGATACCGGTCGAGAAACAACCTATTAGGTAGCCGATGAAAGCATTAAGAATAACAAACAATATACTCATGCTTCCTCCTTGCTTTTTTCACGCAAAAGTATACGAATAGGAGTGCCTGTGAATTTGAATGCTTTGCGGAGCTGATTCTCAAGATACCGTTCATATGAGAAGTGCATTAGCTTCTCTTCATTTACAAAAAGAATAAAGGTGGGGGGGAGAGTGCTTTGCTGCGTCGCATAGTAGATACGGAGCTGTCTGCCTGCACTCCTTGGAGGCTGAAGCGATAAATGAGCCTCGCCGATCACTTCATTGAGTGCTCCGGTGGTAATACGCCGACTGGCTTGTTCATATACAAGATCAACCATTTCCCAGATCGTATTTAGTCGCTGGCCGCTGAGTGCTGATACAAACAGAACAGGCGCATAGTCAATAAATTTTAAATCATCCAGAACTTGCTGGCGATATTTTTCAAGTGTACCTGTTTCTTTTTTTAAAGCATCCCACTTGTTTACAACAACGATGATGGCTTTCCCTTCGTCTTTTACTATTCCGGCAATTTTTGTATCTTGCTCAGTCACGCCATCCAACGCGTCAATGACCAATAGAGCCACATCGCAGCGATGAATGGCGGCAAAGCTTCTAAGCACGCTGTAACGTTCTAAACTTGCATCTTCAATAGCTCGTTTTCGTCGAATACCGGCTGTATCTATCAAATTATATATTTTACCATTTTCATGCTCATACATGGTATCAATAGCGTCTCGAGTCGTTCCAGGTATATTAGATACCATCACTCGTTCCTGCTGAAGCAAGCGGTTAGCGATGCTGCTCTTACCTACGTTCGGGCGGCCAATTATGGCTAAATGAACTGGTTTATTATCAATATTATCATCAGAAACAATAGGGGGAAGGCGCTTGACAATTGCATCTAAAAGATCGCCAAGTCCCAGCATATTGGCAGCTGAGATCGCAATAGGATCACCTATCCCGAGGCTATAGTATTCGTAAACCTGGCTATCAAGCCCCTGATAATCTACCTTGTTGACAACAAGCAAAACAGGCTTTTTAGACATCCGCAGCATCAAGGCAATCTCTTCATCCTGATGTGTCAAGCCATCCCGTGCATCAACAAAAAAACAAATGACGTCAGCTGTCTCGATCGCAATTTCAGCTTGTCTGCGCATTTGTGTAAGCAAAAGATCATCACTCTTTGTGTCAATTCCACCGGTGTCAATCAGTGTAAAAGCATGTCCTGTCCATTCAGTATCAGCATAAATTCTATCTCTTGTTACGCCGGGTGTATCTTCTACGATCGCGATGCGATGCCCCGCAATTTTATTAAAAAAAGTAGACTTCCCAACATTAGGCCGCCCTACAATAGCAACAAGTGGTTTATAAGTCAGCATTTCAGGTCTCCTTCAAAAGATACTGATAAAGATGGCGGAATCAACCGTAAAAATCGTGTAAAAACAAAGAAGATGTCTTACATACTTCATCAGCGGACATTATTATGATGGATTCAGTCATAGGTGTCAAGAATGGGCCACGGCTTACGCACGAAGCAGCTTACCACTCAAACATAGTGGAAATGGTCTCATATCACATGTTCATCAGAACTTGCTCCAAATAAGCAGAGTCCCAACTGGCCCGGAAGCGTTTTCTGAGAGTGCTGAACAATTTGTGTAAACCTCTGTGAAGGGATAAAATCCAATAACG
>CAZYKQ010000122.1:0-5323 GCA_964648235.1 uncultured Christensenella sp.
GCAAAAACGATTATAGCCAAGGGTGGTAACCTTGTCAAGAAATATCTGGCAGAGTTTATGTTTTTCAGTTAAAAAAGCATTTGTTGAAATTGAATGTCCTGAATAATGCATATGAATCATGGAAACTTTGAAATTTTATGTACCAGCCGTGATTCTGATTGTAAAAGGATTGCCCCATATGTAATAGCTGATGAACAAATCACGTACAGTGCTTTGTCTGCTGTTTGACCGTGTGAGCAGTGCGCATCGGATGGTTGCGCTTCCTCCCGCGGGAACACTAATATCAGGGATCTCTCCCTGGGTTGAACCATCTGTAAAATACAGCATGTCGTTGTCCGAAGGTGAAACAGACAACTCCGCCATTTGCGCTGGTAAAAGGCCTCTGTTACTAAGTGTAACAGTATAGATTATAATGTTATAGTCATCAGCATCGCCGGGGACATCTTGTGTAAAGGATGTGCCGATCAGGCTTCGATTGCTGACTGCTTTTTGAAGGCGTTGAAATTCGTCTTGATGCTCAGAGGCAGAGAGCGCTTGGGGGGGAAGGGGATTGACATCCAACTGAGTATTGATCAAAGCATAAACCAATATGCCTCCACACAGCAACAACAGGACGAGAGAGAGCATAGCCGCCCGTTTCACGGCTTGATCCCTTGGCTGAGAATTTCGTTCATACGCTGAATCATTTCTGTGTCCTTGAGCCTGAACTTTAGCTCAACGCGGCGTGACGCATCCATGTTTTCCGTGCCGTCTGCGTTGTAGATAAGGTCGGAATAGCTGCGACCCTTGGCTGTCAGTATGTTTTGCAACAAGGCCCTTTGCTGCTGTGTCAGACCTTGTAGCTCCAGACAAAAAGTGGCGACTGACAAAGCGCGATCCTGAGACAACTCCAGGTTGAAAATATAGCTTCCTTTGGAATCGGTGTGGCCCTCGATGATGATCTCGGCTACATAATCCACATACTCGGGCCGCATCAAAACGTCCAGATAAACGGGAATCAGGCGGGCTAGCTGATCCTGTCCTGAAAGTGAGATGGTGTTGCGCCCGGTTTCAAACATGAGCTGGCTGTCCAACATGATGTCTCCGGTGCCGGGATCAACCTTGGCGGCCAGGTTTGAGGCGGCCAAGGTTGCGCTGAGCTCCTGAACGATTTCGGTGCGCAAACCCAGAAGGTCATCCAGCTGACGCTGTTGAGTACTCAGCAGATCCTGCATGGTAACCAATCGGCCTTCCTGCGCGTCCAGCGCTTCCTGCTGCTTGGCCAACTGAAGCTGCAAGAAGGCCTGCTCCTGTTCTTTGGTCAACAACAGAGCCTGGGCGGCATTCAAGTCATCCTGCTGTGCGTCCAGCTGAATTTGAATGGCGGATAACTCTTCTTCTTTTCCGACCAGCACGACGCGCGCGTCTTCCAACTCTGATTGCTGAGCAGATAGGAGAACCAGGGTCCTGTCCAACTCTGATTTTTGGGCTTCCAATTCCTTCGTCTTAATATCAAGTTGTGAATAGTATTGGTAGATGCTGAATACAAGCGCCAGCATGATCACCAGCAGCACGGAGGACAGCATATCAGAAAAGGATGTCCAGTAGCTGCCGTTATCGGCGTAGCGCGTACGTCTCTTTTTTGTGGGTGACGGCATGATCAAGCCCTCTCCGCCATTTTTTGCTCAGCAGCAGCAATAGCCCGGTTAAGCGCAGCAGCCATGTCAGCCATTGTTTGCTGCATTTTTGTAATGGCTGCTAACTCCGCAACCGGTTTTCCGTCTGTGCTTTGTTGTTTTGAATAATCTTTTAACTGGCGGCCAAGTTCTCTCATCATGTCATGCATGTTTTCTTCAAAAAGGCCCATTGTACGCGCAAGCCCTGTGGAGATATTCTCAACGAATCCGGTATAAGCGCCAGAAAGCTGTTTGGATGCGGCGGACATTTCGTTAGCTATTTCATGACTGCGATCAAGCATGCCGGAGCTTTGCTTGTCAACGGCATCCAGGACACGGCTTGACCAGGCGGCGTATTGTTGCATCTGAGCCTCGATATCCCCCTGGCTTTGGACAAGGCGCTGCCAATGGCGGCTTTGCTCATCCAGGCTTTCGTGCATCGAAGCGATGAGGGATTGCATGGACTCGGTCATGTGTATACCGCTTGACTGGCTGCGGCTCAGTTCGGCAACATAGGCTTCAAACCGATGCATCAGCTCCTGCGTCATGCCCTGAACACTTGATACACCGGAGAGAATGGTGTCTGCGGCGCCCATCGTGCGCATAAGCGCGTCATGGCCGACCGCCTGTGATTGGTTTACTGCGGACAATGTTTGCGCCAGTTGACCGAATTGGCCGCTGAGCGATGTATTCATCTGGGCAATAAAATGATTGACGATATTATCAAGCCCCTTCAGCTGCCCCTGCGTTTGCGCTGCGATAAAGTTGTTCATGCTTTGACTGATCGGCACAAAAGAACGCTCGATCGCGTGGCTGACACCGTCTGAGAGCGCTTGCGTCATTTCATCGCTTTGCCCTTCCATCATCGCCTTGATGTATACGCTGTCATCAACAGGATGCTGCATGACCAGCTCCGCAAAAGTATCGTTAAAGGTATCCATGGCTCTCAAGGCGCTTCCTTGCGCGGTACGAAAAAATACGTTGAATGCCAACGAAGCCGCAATTCCGGCAATAGAAGTGCCGTAGGCAAAGGTCATACCGGAAATCATCGAGGAAATACCCTGCATGGTGCTGTCGGCGCTGGAGATATCCAGATTGCCAAGGCCGCGCATCAAGCCGATGAAAGTACCCAGAATACCAAGGGAGGTTAAAAGCCCCGGAATCACCTCTGCCAGTTGCAGATGTGCCCAAACGGCAAATATATCCTCATCGTTTATATAATCCTCCGTGCTGCAGGTCAGCCCCTTTTGATCCAAATGGCGGGCATTCCTCAAAAAACGGGACCACTGGTTTTGCATTGGTTTCCCCAGGAAAAGAGACTCCTGCCAGGCTTTTTCCGACTCCTTGCCGGGCTTCATGAACTCAAGCGAGCGGATGGCCCGTCGGAACAATCCCGCCCCTCTGCGGTAGGGGAAAATACACTTAGTCAGGCCGGATAAAAAAACAAGAAGAATCGTGCCGTAGATAATCACATCTGCCAGCTCTCCCGGAATCCATGCAAAAAGTTCTCTCATACCTTCTTCACCTCGAGTTGCACGCGGTAATATACGCAGTATTGTAATGAAAATTTATCAGTAATGCAACAAAGGTGAAAAAGATCAAAGAAAATGTTACAAATCAGGGTGTTGTGTTAACCGTTCATGTGCCGTATTAGAATCAGGCAGTGATTCCTCTCAACCATACAGCCGATAACCATTCGAAGAGGAAAACCTAATTCAGCCGGGGAATTCGTACGGGATATCTTTGGTAATGGGCGGCTTAAAGCCAGGGTCTTTCGCCTGCTCAATTCATTTTCCGCCATGCTCCATTCTCCTTCAAAGCAGTATCATGTTATAGTATAGGTCCGGCAGTCAATATGAACAAGAGGGATTTATGAATATAGAAGCCATTGCCACCATACGCAGCGATTTTTCCTCCAAATTCGGCATCCCACGCCAAAGCGGTATTGTTGAGGGGCTGGAGGCGTTTGTTGTTTTTGAAGCGCCCTATCGCATCCCTGAAGCCCTGAGGGGGATTGAAGGCTTTAGTCATCTATGGTTGATATGGGGGTTTTCAGGCAATGAAAGCAAGGGCTGGTCACCGACGGTGCGACCACCGCGCCTGGGCGGGGATAAGAGGATGGGTGTGTTTGCAACCCGCTCGCCGTTCAGACCCAACGGGCTGGGGCTCAGCTGTGTCAGGCTGATCGGTGTTGAAAAAAGGGAGGGTGGCCTAATGTTGCGCGTCGGCGGAGCTGACTTGATGAACGGAACGCCTGTATATGATATCAAACCATATATTGCCTATACTGATAGCAGAGAGCCGCTTTTGCAAGGTTTTGCAGAGGAGGAAAAATGGATATCGCTTAAAGTGCGTGATCCGCAGCATCTGCTGGAAATGTATCCATCAAGCAAAAGGAAAGCCCTGATTCAGGTACTGGAGCAGGATCCCCGGCCGGCCTATCAGGATCATCCCGAGCGCGTCTACGGCTTTGGCTTTGGGGATTTTGATGTGCGCTTCCGGGTAGAGAGGGATGTATTGACAGTGGTGGAACTTGTGCGAATAAAATAACCTATCAATACTAATCCAAATTATCAAGAACCTATCAAACTGTATATCCTTGTGGTATAATTGAAAGGCAAGGAGGGGATGGCAGATGGCTAAGGCCAAGGGCGTGAAGCCTGTAGCGCAAAACCGCCGCGCGCGCCATGACTTCTTTGTGGAGGAAAGCGTAGAATGCGGCATTGCTCTGCATGGTACAGAAGTAAAATCCATGCGCCAGGGCAAGGTTAACCTGAAGGAGAGTTACGCGCAGATACGCGATAACGAGGTGCTGGTGCAGAGTATGCATATCAGCCCATATGAGCAAGGCAGTGTATTCAATACCGACCCTCTGCGTCCAAAGAAGCTTTTACTTCATAAAGCTGAGATCCGCAAACTCAAAGCCCAGGTGCAACAGAAGGGCTATACCTTGATTCCCTTGTCAGTCTACCTGCGGGACGGTCGCATGAAGCTGGAGCTTGGGGTTTGCCGGGGCAAACAGTTGCATGACAAGCGGGACGACATGGCCGGCCGCGACGCTAAACGCGATATGGAACGGGCGATGCGCCAGCACAACAGAGAATAAGGAACTTTTCCCGGATGACTGCCTGAGGTTTAGCGAAAGAATCATTATGGGGGTGTACTGGTTTCGACGGGGATCGTCGGGTGCATGGTAAGCGAGCTGCGGCCCCTGAACCGCATAACAACGGGGAAAAAAAGTAACTGACAATAATCAGCAATTAGCTTTCGCGGCCTAATGCCGCGTCGTCGGCCTCAAGCGCTCACGGCTTGAGCTCACCGGCGTCATTGATGTGAGGAACAGGATCACTAAAGCTTTGAAGTGAATCCGGTATTATGAAGCTACCGAGTCCGGCAGCCTGCCTCTACGGCGATCGGATAAGGGAAATAAAAATGTGAGGCTCCGCTCGGAGAAAACCATGTGTCTGAATCTTCGGACAGGGGTTCGATTCCCCTCACCTCCACCACCAGACAAGCGTCTAAACACATTGAAAACGCTTGTCTTTTTAATTGATTGAGTATCGAATAGTTGACGATGGTAACAAAAAAGGTTACAATTTGCTCAAGTAAGTGCTGGAGGGTATGCGACATGGCAAGAAAGAGAGTATCAAAGAACATCTACTATGATG
>CAZYKQ010000123.1:0-5295 GCA_964648235.1 uncultured Christensenella sp.
ACTCCGACTCTGAAGGCCGTGGGTTCGAATCCCGCCGGGCGTACCATTGAATCCCTTGATTATAAAAATCTGGGGATTTTGTGTTATAAATCCTTGGGATATAATTGATTTTATTTTTCGAAAGAATGATCTTTGAACAAGCAATGTAATTTGGGTCATGCCTTTAACCTGAACACAGGTGCGATTTGGGCTGTCAAATGAAGCCTATGTTTACAGGAACCGATCGCCATGTCAAACAGCAGCCAACTAAGTGCCTTGAAGATCCTTGGAAAACGGATAGTGTTCTTTTATTTTGGAATGAATGATTCAGAGGGATATTTTACTTAACTCTCGCTTGTTTGTACGTCTCCAATCCATGGCCAAGCAAGCGCATGATATGCAATTCATCGATCGCATCTTTCAGCGCGTTGTGTGTTTCGAAGTATTGTACATTGCCGCTGAGCATCCTGTAGATGTTCTCCACGCCAAAACCACGCTTCAGCCTGCCCGTGCCATAGCAGTCCGCATGGGCTGGTATTTTTGAATTATGCTGGCGATAAGCAGCAATCCTCATAATGTCAAACCAGGCATAACCGCCAAGCTCAGGCAGGTGACTGCAGTCAAACGAGGCGTTATAGGCAAAAAGATTGAACACCTTATGGTTTGACAGGAATTCCTGCATTTTATCAAGAGCCCTTTCTCTGGAGCACTCAAGATCAGGGATGATGCCGGGAAGGTACAGGGCATGGCTGAACATGCCACCATCATTTTTATGGGGAGTCAGGAGATAGTAGCGCCGGTCAAGTATCTGGAAATTGTCCGAGTCGGCAACTACAAGACCGATGGACATGACACTGTCCCGCCAGGTGGTTTCCGTGTCGATGACAGCGAACTTACTCATGGGAAGCTGTCATCCAGGCCATCACATCATTGATATGTGTGTCCCAATAGTTCCAATCGTGAGCGCCCGGATGCTTATCGTATCTGACGCTGACGCCGTGCGCCGCCGCTTCTTCATGGAAGCGGTCGTTGGCCTGCAGCGTGTAATCATCCAGGCCGCAGGACATATAAAGCTCAGGAAGAGTCATGCCTTGAGCGAGGCACTTTTTGATCAGCGAGGGAAGATGATAGTCGTCGGGCACACTCAAGGGATCCTCAAACAGAGCCATGAGGTAATTGCGGGGTATTTTGCTGCCCTGTGTCATCTGGCTCCGCATGAAAGCCCGGACATCCAGCGAGCCAGACAAGCTGGCCGCGCGGCAGAAGGTGCCGGGCGCAGTCAGGGCGGCCAGAAAGGCCCCGTAACCACCCATCGACAGCCCGGCAATGTAGGTATTCTCGCGTCTCTTTGACAGCGGGAAAAAGGTCTGCATGAAAACAGGCAGTTCCCGTGTGATGTAGCTCAGATAGTTCTCCCCCCGATGCATATCCGTGTACCGGCTGTTTTCGACGGAAGGCATCACCAAGGCAAGCCGGTACTTTTCGGCGTAACGTTCTACATTGGTTCGGCGCAGCCAGTCATCGCCGCCGCCAAAGCTGCCATGCAGCAGGTAGAGGGTTGGCCAGCGGTTACCATCCGGATACAGCGCTTCAATGTTTCGCTTACATAGATAATCATCCGGAGTGGGAGAGGGCAGTATAAGGTGTACCGTGGTGTTCTTTTGCAGGCTGTCTGAAGCGATGCCGCATTGTATATAGGCCATATCCATTCTCCTTTCAGGCGCTTACAGAGGATCCGGGAAGGCCCAGCCAATCAATGCCACGGAGAATGTGCACATCCCAATAGGCCCAGTCGTGTGTGCCGGGATGCTCCTCATAGTGAATCTGCATGCCCAAAGATTCGAACTTATCTCGCCCGCTTTGATTGATCTGATAGAGAAAATCTTCCGTGCCGCAGCTGATGAACAGCCGTGGCAAACGATGGCGTGATTGTGTATGCTCTGCCGCGATCCGGTGAAGGTCAGCGTCCTGTGCCCGATAAGTTTCCGTGTCCTCAAATAAAGCCTGCCAGGCCTTCGGGCCGTCAGCCTTGCTATGCCGCAATGCCGGGAAATCGATCGCTCCCGACAGGCTGATGGCTGCTGAAAAAAGGTCCGTCCTTTCCAGCGCCACGCGGATGGCTCCATAGCCTCCCATCGATAGACCTGCTGTGTAGTTGTATGCGCGATCCCGGCTGACAGGAAAGTTTTTTTGAATGAAAACGGGAAGCTCGCGTGAAATGAAGCTAAGATAATCAGAGCCATAGGGCATATCCAGATAAAAGCTGTTGGAGGCGGCAGGCATAACAACAGCTAACTTGTGAACTCGGGCGTACTGCTCGATGCGGGTCAGCCGCTGCCAGTCGCTGTGGTCACCGTAGGCACCGTGCAGCAGGTAGATCACCGGGTACTTCTTCCCGGCGGCGATGCCGTCACCCTCCGCTTCGGCTGCTGAAGCGGCCGGTATGATGACATTTACGTCCGTGTTGAAACACAGAGTTGTCGAGAAGAAATGGCATTGAAAAAAGGCCATAGGCTGCCTCCTGTCTCATAAACTGACCCGATTATAGCATGGCTGCCCTCATCGTCAAAGATGTGTTTGGGTAAAATGATAAAGCCCCCTGTCAAAACGGCTTGTGATATGAGAACAAATGTGCTACTATTTGCTGGGCTTTGCCCGGAGGAGTATATGCAGGATCAAATCGTTATCAAAGGCGCGCGGGAACACAATTTAAAGAATGTCTCGCTCACGCTGCCCAGGGAAAAACTTGTTGTGTTTACGGGCTTGTCGGGTTCCGGCAAGTCTTCTTTGGCGTTTGACACCATCTATGCGGAGGGACAAAGGCGTTACGTGGAAAGCATGTCCTCCTATGCCCGTCAGTTTCTGGGGCAGATGGAAAAACCGGACGTGGATTCCATCGAAGGGTTGTCTCCGGCTATCTCTATTGACCAGAAATCCACCGGGCACAATCCTCGATCCACCGTTGGGACGGTAACAGAGATATATGACTATCTGCGGCTTTTATATGCCCGCGTCGGCATTCCGCACTGCCCCAAGTGCGGAAAAGAAATAAAGCAGCAGACGGTCGATCAAATGACAGACGCGCTGCTGGCCCTGCCTGAAGGCACGCGTCTTCAGATACTGTCTCCCGTCATCAGGGGACGCAAAGGCGAACATCTCAAGGTACTTGAAGACGCGCGGAAGGCTGGCTTTGTCCGCGTTCGTATTGACGGTGAGCAGTATGAGCTCGATGATGTGCCCGCGCTTGACAAGAAGAAAAAACATGAAATTGATATTGTTGTTGACCGCGTCGTTATCCGTGAAGGGCTGACCCAGCGCTTGGCAGATTCCATTGAGACGGCACTTCGCCAGTCAGGCGGCCTGATGGCCGCGCAGCTGATGCCTGACGGGGAGGTGACTACGTATTCTCAGAATTACGCATGCCCGGATTGCGGAGTCAGCCTGGAAGAACTGGCCCCCCGCATGTTTTCATTTAACAACCCTTATGGCGCCTGCCCGACTTGCTCCGGCCTGGGCAGCCTGATCAAGATCAGCCCTGATCTGCTGATTCCGGATCCTTCAAAGTCGTTGAATCAGGGAGCCATCGCAGTGCCGGGTTTCCAGGGCTCCGGGGATGAAAGCAGCATGTCGCATATGCTTCTGGAGGCATTGAGCGCGTTTTACGGTTTCAGCATGGAAACACCCTTTGGCGAGCTGTCAAAGACTGCGACGGACGCAATTTTGTACGGCAGCAAAGGTGTCAAAATTCCGGTAAAATATACATCGGGCGCTGGCAGCAGCACATGGAATATGGCGTTTGAAGGCCTGGTGCCCATCGTGGAACGCCGCTATCGTGAAACCACAAGCGAGAGCGCCAAGGCCGCTTATGAGGAGATGATGCGGGAAGAACCATGCCCTGCTTGCCAGGGGAACAAGCTGAAACCGGAATCCCTGGCAGTGACGGTCGGTGATAAGAATATTATCGAGCTGACAAGAATGAATTTAGTTCAGGCAGGCGAGTTTTTATCGGATCTTCGGCTCAGCGAAACCCAGCACCGCATTGCTGACCAGATTTTGAAGGAAGCAAAGGACAGGCTGCGCTTTTTATGCAATGTCGGGCTAAACTATCTGACGCTGTCGCGCGCCGCGGCTACGCTGTCAGGCGGGGAATCCCAGCGAATACGCCTGGCCTCCCAGATTGGATCGAGGCTGGTCGGGGTGTTGTACATACTGGATGAACCTTCCATTGGATTGCATCAGCGGGACAATGCGAAGTTGTTAGCCACACTGCAGGACCTGCGTGATCTGGGCAACACCCTGATCATCGTTGAGCATGACGAGGACACCTTGCGGGCTGCCGATTATCTGGTGGATATTGGCCCGGGCGCGGGTGAGCATGGAGGGCATATTGTGGCGCAAGGTTCTGTAGAGGACGTCATGCATACAGCGGGCTCCATTACCGGCGCTTATCTCAGCGGCCTTATCCATATTGCCGTACCCCGGGAAAGACGCAAACCGACCGGATGGATGACGGTCAAAGGGGCAAGAGAGCACAACTTAAAAGACATCACTGTTTCTTTTCCTTTGGGAGTGTTTTGTTGTGTGGCAGGTGTTTCGGGCTCCGGAAAGTCCAGCCTGGTCAACGAAATAGTTTATAAAACTTTGGCGCGTGATCTCAACCGCGCAAGAACACGTCCCGGAGATCATGAGGGCATAGAGGGCGTGAATCAGCTGGATAAGATTATCAGCATCGATCAAAGCCCGATTGGCCGTACCCCGCGCAGCAACCCTGCCACCTATACCGGATTGTTTGATTTGATTCGCCAGGTATTTGCCCAGACAAACGAAGCCAAGGCGCGCGGATATAAGGACGGCCGCTTTTCATTTAATGTGCGCGGCGGGCGATGTGAGAACTGCTCGGGCGACGGGATGATCAAGATCGAGATGCATTTCATGGCGGATATCTATGTGCCTTGCGAAGTCTGCCATGCCAGACGCTACAACCGGGAAACCCTGGAAGTACGCTTTCGCGGCAAAAACATCGCGGATGTGCTTGACATGACGGTGGAAGAGGCTCTGAGGTTCTTTGACAATCACCAGCGGATCCGGACGAAACTGCAGACATTGTTTGACGTTGGGTTGGGCTATATCCGGCTGGGGCAATCAAGCACGACGCTATCCGGCGGTGAAGCTCAGCGTGTGAAGCTGGCAACCGAGCTGAGCAAAAGAGCTACAGGGAAAACTTTGATCATGCTTGACGAGCCGACAACGGGACTGCACATGGATGATGTAGGAAGGTTGATACGTGTTTTGCAGCAACTTACAGATGCCGGAAAT
>CAZYKQ010000124.1:0-5278 GCA_964648235.1 uncultured Christensenella sp.
GTTTCATCCCAATCTCAAGCAGGTAGTCACGGGGGGAGCCGAAATCATCATACAGGTAATTCAGCGTTTCCTTCATGTTGATATAATTGGAACCGCTTACATCGGATGTAAAGTCTTCAATATAGGTATGGCTGACCTCGTAATCAGCGATCAAATCCTGCCCGCCGACGCCAGCGTTTGATAACAGCAGCATGCTGATCAGGCCGGTGCGATCCTTGCCGGCGGCGCAATGGAACAGCACGGCGCCTTCCGCCGCGTCAATGGTCTGCATGACCTCGATAATCTGCTGCCTGCACAGGTCCAGGATCTGGCGGTACATGTATTGCAGGGTGGCGGTGTCCTGCTCACGCCCGTTCACCCGCAGATCGCGCGGCGTCAATTCACCGATCAGGGAGATATTGTAATGGTCAAACCGCTCATCACCCGCCAGGGTGTTGGGCGCGGCGGCCGCCTCCTGGGGAAAGCGCAGATCAATCACGGTGCTGATCCCCATGGCGCTCATTTTGTTTAAATCCTTGGCAGTGGCGCTCTTCAGGCTGGTAGATCGGTAAAATACACCGTATTTCGTCATCCGGTCCATGCCGACCGGGTAGCCGCCCAGATCACGGAAATTGGCTATGCCCTCAAAGGCGATCCTTTTCAAAGGAGTCGTCATCAGCTGTCCTCTTTCATTTCATATGTATTATTAATTGATAAACAGGCCGGTAAATCCATTCAGGCTTTATTCGTCAACCCTCACCTGGCAGGCCTTCATGGCCTCCAGGGCCGTCCGATGGCTTTGAGGGCTAACGCCCGCGCAGCAGGACGCGTCCACGATGATCTCTGTTTCCGGCAAGAAGGCGCGCAGAATCATGGCGTTTGATATCACGCAGATGTCCGTGCACAGTCCGATCAGCTCGATGCTTCGGATGGGATCACGCTTATTGTCCTCAAATAGCATCTGCCCCAGAGCCGCCGATCCGAAAACAGGCTTATCCACGGAGTCCTCCCGTCGCTGCGCCTCAATGAGAGGATGCAGCTGCCAGCCCTTTGTCCCGCGTATGCAGTGGGGCACAGGCAGCTTTTTGCCTTCCTGGCTGGTCAGATAATCCTCCCCATGGGTATCCCTGGTTGTGATCACACGCCCTTTGAAGTGATGCATTTTTTCCGCTGCCCGCTCAACAATGCTCTGCGCCTCCGGGCTGCCCAGGGCGCCGTTGATGAAGTCGTTTTGCATATCCACAACAATCAATACATCCTGCATGTTTCCTCCTACTTATCCGCCGAATCTGTCCATAGAATATACACAGACAGCTTAACTCATACCCCGAAAAGCCGTTCAATATCCGCGTCGGCAATCACACGGCCTGATGATTTGCCCGCGTTGGCGAGCAGCGTTTTCATTTTTTCTTCAACGGACTTCTTGATCAGAACCTCCGGCGCGATGCCGCGCAGGGTGAACAGCATCAGCGGGGCTGAATCCAGGCGGTTGCCTATGCCATACAGCGCGGCCGCGATGTGCTTGCACATATGCTTTCCATACTGATCGGGGCAGGTACAGCTGAACGAAATTTCCTTCGGCGCGGGAAACAGACCGTCACCCTGCTTCATAAAGACATCCGCCAGTTCCTTTGGAAACCTGCCCTCTGCCAGCGCGGCCATGCTGTCTATGCGGTTCGCGCAGACAGCCTCTATGGCCTTCCATTTTTTGTCCGGTATTTTATCGATATGTACGCTCACCTGGTACAGCCTTGACCCCTGCACCTGGGCGCTCACGCTGCCCTCCTCGATGCGCAGATCAAGCACAAAGCCATTCTTGCAGTAGGCCGAACCCCGCGAAATCCTGTTTTCAAAATCCGCGTAGCGCCTGAAGTTGTCGCACCAGCTGTTTCCCCACCAGGTCGTGGTGATCTTCCTGCCCTCAATGATAACGGGCTGAATGCCCGGCTGCTTTTTTTGCAGCTTGGCTAATTGCTTTTGCGCCTTTGCCCGCAGCTCGCCGACCGATTGATAATCGCTGTAGCCGTATCCCCATCCCATCGTTTAAACCTCCAACCGGAACAGATCCATCAGCTCCGCGTCCGACATCTCCGTCACCCAGTTTTCGCCCTTGCTTGCCGCGATCACATCGCTTGCCAGCTTCTGCTTTGACGCGATCATCTGATCGATCTTTTCCTCGACCGTTCCGCTGGTCACAAATTTATGCACCATGACATCTTTTGTCTGACCGATGCGGAAAGCCCTGTCCGTGGCCTGCTGCTCAACCGCGGGATTCCACCATCGGTCAAAATGAATGACGTGATTGGCCGCCGTCAGGTTCAGCCCGACACCGCCCGCCTTTAGTGAAAGCACCATAAACGGCACATACTCCCCATTGAAGCGCTCGACGATCTCCCCGCGCTTTTTAGGCGTCACCCCGCCATGGATCACAGCACCCGCGCGGCCGAATAAGGTCTCCAGATAGCGCGCAAGCGGGACGGTCATTTCACGGAACTGAGTAAACACCAGCACACTCTCGCGTTTATCGCGGATGATCTCACAGATATCGGCCAAGGCTTCAAACTTGCCGCTGTATTTGGGGTCAAAGGTCCCCTGGCCGTTAAATTGATCGGGGTGGTTGCAAATCTGCTTAAACTTCATCAGCGCGGTGAGTATCTTCCCCCTCCGCTCCATCGAGGCGGCCGCCTCATCTGCCAGCATCACCTTCAGCTCGCCCACCAGAGCGCCGTAAAGCGCCGCCTGCTTCTTGCTCAGCGTTGTAAACTGTATCATCTCATTTTTATCGGGCAGATCGGAAATAATGGCCTTGTCCGTTTTCATGCGGCGCAGGATAAAGGGCGACACCGCGCCGCGCAGCTTGGCATATCCATCCGGCGCGTCCTTCAGCTTTTTTGTAAACCGCGTAAACTCTGCCGCCGTGCCCAGCAAGCCGGGGTTGAGAAAATCAAACAACGACCACAAATCGGACAGCCGGTTTTCGATCGGCGTACCCGTCATCGCGACACGAACACCGCTCTCCAGCGCCTTGACCGCCTTTGTCTGCTTGATGCCGGGGTTCTTGATCGCCTGCGCCTCATCGAGTATCAGCAGGTCCCATCGGTGTAAGGACAACTGGTCAAGCCGCGCAGCCATCCCGTAGGTGGTGATAAATACATCGTAATCGTCAAAGCGCACCTCGCTGTCCGCGCCGTGCACAATGCATATCCGCAGACCGGGCGCAAAGCGTTCCGACTCCTTGCGCCAGTTCACCAGCAGCGACGCGGGGACGATCAGCAGCGTTTTCGCGGCGGGCTGACTTTCGCGCACCTTGTCCAGCACCGCCAGTATCTGCACGGTTTTCCCAAGCCCCATATCGTCTGCCAGCAACGATCCGAAGCCCATCGAGCGCATAAACATCAGCCAGTTCATGCCCGTCTGCTGATAGGGGCGAAGGGAAGCCATAAAGCTCTTTGCAGGCTTGACGGCCTCTATCGAATCAGGCCGGGCCATGCCGGCAAGCACATCCCGCAGCCACTTCCCATTGCTCACCTCAACCGCGGCGCCATCTGCCAGCGCCTCCGCGTCGCTGATGCCTGCCTGCAGCTTGATGGCTTCCGCCACTGTCATCTCTCCGCCTTCTGACAGGCTGTCAAGCGCGGACAGTATCTGCTTGATGCGTTCCTGATTGACTTCGACCCATTTCCCTTTGATGAACGCAAGCCCGCTATCTTCGCCCAGCAGTTCTTCAAGTTCCTCCCGGCTCAGCTGCGTATCACCGAAATAGGCCGACGGCGTAAAGCTGATCAGCGCGTTCATCCCCAGCACAGACGGCTCATTGGCGCCAAAGGACAGAGACAGCCTGGGTTTGGCGCTTCGCTTCCAGAAATCCGGGATGCGGCAGATGATGCCGCACTCCTCATACAGCGGCACCTCCCGCAGGAAGGTGTACGCTTCCGCCGGCTCAAATTTCAATGGGCTGAACAACTCGCCGCTCTCTGTCAGCTCACCGATCAATTCACTTTCGCCTGCCGCTTTGCTCACGGCGGACAGCAGGCCCAACATGGCCCCTTGGTCGCCCTGAAATTCCTCAAGCGCGCGCTTGAGCGGCAGGTGCTGCACCGCACCCTCCCTCCTACTTGAATAGGTCGCCATAAAGGCGAAGGGAAAATCCTCTTCCCGCGTTTGAACCAGATGGAAAAACACCCGTCCGCTCACAGTCAGGGCGGAGTTTTTACTTTTCAGGTATTCCTCAGCCGTGCCTTCAAACGCTTGAAGCTCGGCGTTGAACACTTCCGCCAGCCGGTCATATATCTCCTCAATCCAGAGCAGGCTGACAAATTCGGAACCCAGCACATACGGCAATTCCTTCAGCTGCGCCAGGGCTTGCTCCTTATCCAGTTTGCCTGCCCGACGCGTCAACTCAATATCCGGATCGCGGCGGACCCCATCAATCAGCAGCCCGGCGATATCGCTGAGAAAGCGCAGCGCCGCGTCATCCGCACCGGCCTTGTCAAACGCGGTATTGTACAGCTCCTTGTCGGTTAAGGTGCCGCCGTCGACCGTGTAACCATGTTCTGTCAATATGACCTGCATGCTGCTCCTTCAGTCTCCTTTATTCCGGTCTTCGTGCGCCGGCAGCGTCGGTTTATACGCGTAGTATAACACAAATACAGGTCATTTTGGTGAGTTCTCTTCCCGCGGGCCGCCTTGTCAATCCAGGATAAAAGGTCTATAATAAGCTGTATTAATGACACAGAAGGAGTATCGATTATGAGCATAATGGTTGAAACATCCGCCCGTCACATGCATGTGACCCAGCAGGATTTAGAAACGCTGTTCGGCGCAGGCCACCAGCTGACCCCCAAGAAGGAGCTTTCTCAGCCCGGCCAATATGCCTGTGAAGAAAAAGTAACCGTTGTCGGCCCGCGCGGTGAGATGAAGATGAGCATTTTGGGCCCTGTCCGTAAGGCCACACAGGTTGAAGTTTCCCTGACCGATGCCCGCAGCCTGGGGCTGACCCCGCCGGTGCGCGAAAGCGGTGACATTGCCGGGTCCGCCCCCTGCAAGCTGGTGGGGCCTGCCGGTTCAGTGGAGCTTCAGGAAGGCGTTATCGCCGCCAAGCGCCATGTTCATATGCATCCCGACGACGCCGCCCGCTTCGGTGTGCAGGATCAGCAGGTAGTCAGCGTCAAGATCGACACCGACGGCCGCTCGCTGATTTTCGGCGATACCGTGGTGCGGGTGCACCCCACCTATGCCCTGGCCATGCACATCGATACCGATGAAGCCAACGCCGTCGGCGCCAAGGGCAATGTGTACG
>CAZYKQ010000125.1:0-5260 GCA_964648235.1 uncultured Christensenella sp.
GATTGTAGCACGTGAACAGAAAAATGTAAAGGAACCCGAACGCTTGCCGCAAGGCGATCGTTCACATCTCAGGCCCGTCTGTCAGCGACCTGATCTGCTCTTTGAACAGGCGGATATAGCCCTCTGCCCGCGCTTTGTCATCCGCCTCCGCGCACAGGCGCAAAAGGGGTTCTGTCCCCGAGAAGCGGCAGACAACAAAGCTGTCATCCGCAAAATAAACCTTGCATCCGTCCTCGTTGGAAACACGCCGGATGGGCTGGGAAAAGGACGGAATTTTGCATTCATCCACAATCTCTCTTTGCACGGCCTGCTTTTCAAGCGCTGTCAGCTCCAGGCTCTCCTCGACAGTGTAACGCCTGCCCAGCCGGTCATACAGACCATCCAGAATAGCCGAAGGACTTTCCCCGATCGCGCACAGGGCTTCTACCAGCAAAACAGCGGCGTAAACGGAATCCTTGCCGGCAATATGCCCCCGGACAGTCAGGCCGCCTGATGATTCTCCGCCCAGGACCGCGTCAGTTTCCTCTATTTTTTGAGAGACATGTTTGAAGCCCACCGGAACTTCATAACATTTTTCTCCGAATGAGGCTGCCAGCTTATCCAGCATATGGGTCGTTGAGATGTTGCGTACCACGGGGCCTTTCCAGCCCCGATATTCGTGCAGGTAATAATAAAGCAATATCAAAATTTCGTCTGCGGTCATGTAGCGGCCGTTGCGGTCAATGACACCAAGGCGATCCCCGTCGCCATCAAAGGCAATGCCCAGATCATAGCCCTTGGAGATGACCTTCTGGCTCAGCTCGCGCAGGCTGACTTCACTGGGCGCAGGCAAAAGCCCGCCAAAGTAAGCATCCCGCTCAAAGTTGATATGATCGACCGTGCAGCGGGCTGTATACAGCAGCACCATCAGCGGGTAGGCGCCTGACCCGTGCATGGGGTCAAAAAGGATGCGAGGGCCGCGCTCGCGGATAATGTCCATGCGGATGCGATCCTGAATGCTGTCAATAAAGTCGTTGAAGATGCTGTCAGGGTAGCTGATCATCCCCTGCGCCTCCGCCTGCGCAAAGGGAAGAGAGCCGGGCTTCCTTCCTTCGGCTTCCACCTTCTCGATAAGCCTTTCGAGGCGGTCGGTCACCTCGCTCTGCGCGTCCCGGCCCCCTTGCACAATCAGCTTGATGCCGTTGTAGCTGGAAGGGTTATGGCTGGCGGTCACCTGGACGCCAAAGAACAAACCCTTGACTTTTACCGTGTGCATAACCAGAGGTGTCGGAGCCGTACGTTTCATAAACCAGACAGAAATACCGCTGGCGCACAGTGTCTCCGCCACCCAGCAAGCGGCCTCATAGGACAAAAAGCGCCTGTCAAACCCAACCATGACCGGCTGATCCTGCTGATCGTCCTGTTTGATCATATCTGCCAGCGCCTGCGCGACCAGACAGATATTATCATAGGTAAAATCCTTGCCGATGATGCCGCGCCAGCCGCCGGTACCAAACCTGATCATATGAAACTCCTTCCCGGGGAACAAATCCATTCAGCGGATTTCAAACAACGCTGTTATAAAAGCGGTTTCGGACTTCAAACTCGCATCAGCCTAAGGCCACGTCCAGAATCATCATGACTGTAAAGCCAAGCGCGACCCCGATGGTGCCGATATTGGAGTGGCTGCCGACCTGCAGTTCAGGGATCAATTCTTCCACCACGACATAGATCATGGCGCCGGCGGCAAAGGCCAGAAGGTAGGGAAGCACCGGCACCAGCAGATGGGCCATCAATACGGTTATCCCCGCGGCAATCGGCTCCACCGCGCCGCTGAGTGTCCCCATCACAAAGGCCTTGTGCTTGCTGTCCCCGCCCGCGCGCAGCGGCATGGAAATAATAGCTCCTTCCGGGAAATTCTGGATGGCGATACCCAGAGACAAGGCAAGGGCGGATGACAGCGCGATGCTGGAATCCCCGACCGCCAGCGCCGCGTAGACGACACCGACGGCGATGCCCTCCGGTATATTATGCAAGGTGACCGCCAGCATCAGCATGGTGTTTTTCTTGGCATCCGTCTTAATGCCTTCCGGCTCATCGGCCCCCATGTGCAGGTGCGGCGTAAAGGTATCAAGCAAAAGCAAAAAGCCCATGCCCAGTAAAAAGCCAATGGCAGGCGGCATCCATCCGATCAGCCCAAGCGCTTCGGATTGCTCGATCGCCGGCAACAGCAAGGACCAGACGGAAGCCGCTATCATCACCCCTGCGGCAAAGCCCGTCAGAATTTTCTGAATCGCCGGCCGCATCGCCCCCCGCATCAAATAGACCATGGCGGAACCCGCCGTGGTGCCGATAAAGGGGATCATCAGCCCCAGAATGATATCACCCGTCATACATCCCTCCGAAAAAATACACTAACCCAGTGCATAGTCTACCACCTTTGCGCCCTTGCAAACAAGAGCCGAGCGTGCTAATCTTCAATCCAGCAAAGGAGATCGGACGATGACGGACAGGCTGTACTATGATGATTCCTACCTGAAAAACTTTGAAGCGCGCGTTGTCTCCTGTCGGGAGGACGGGGAGAATGGTTTTTTGATCGTGCTGAACCGCAGCGCCTTCTACCCCACCTCCGGCGGGCAGCCTCATGATACGGGGCGTATCGGATCTGCCAATGTACTGGATGTCTATTCGGATAAAGAAGGAGATGTGATCCACCGGACAGATATGCCGCTTATTCCGGGGGAAACAGTTGCCTGCGCGATCGATTGGCTCCGCCGTTTCGACCATATGCAGCAGCACGGCGGGGAGCATATCCTGGCCGGCAGTCTGCTGTCACTTTTTGGCGGGTATACGCACGGCCTTCATATCGGCGCCGATCTATGCACCATCGATGTCACCATGCCCGACGGCCGAATGACCTTAACTGAGCAGGAACTGTCGCGGCTTGGCGCCCTGTCCAACAGCCGCGTACAGGCTGCAGCCCCTATCCGCGCATGGTTCCCTTCGCAAGAAGAAATGGCCGGTCTCCCCCTGCGCAAAGAGCCGACCGTTGCCGAGCATGTGCGGGTGGTGATGGCGGGCGATTTTGAATGCGTGGCCTGCGGCGGCACCCACCCCAAGAACACAGGCGAAGTCGGCCTGATCCTGCCGCTCTCTGCCGCCCCTGCGCGCGGCAAGTTGCGGCTGAGCTTTCTGTGCGGCATGAGGGCTGTGCGCTGCGTTCAAACGCTGATGCTTTCAGCGAAGCAGGCGGGCAAGGCCCTCAGCGCCCCTTTGGAAGAGATCGGCCGGGCAGCGGAGCAGCTGCGCCGTGAGCAGGCGGATCTTCGCGCGCAAATAACGGCATTGAAACAGGAAACAGCCGGTTATCAGGCGCATGAACTTCTCTCCCACGCTCTCGCTCTTCCCGGCGGCGGGCGTCTGGTCACGGCCACCCTTCCCGACCCCGACACCCTGCGCGATATCGCGGCGCTTTTGATCGGGCAGGGCAATGTAATCGCGCTGCTTGCGTCACCCGACGGGCAAAAGGGTCAGCGCCTGTTATTTGCCAGATCCGCCGACACAAATCCGGCTTCGGATATGGCCGCCCTGCTGCGCGCCTGCGGGGCAAAGGGAGGCGGCAAACCTGATTTCGCGCAGGGCGTGTCAAACGAGCAGGATGTCCTGAAAAAAGCCGGAGGCTTGCTGCTCCTATAGTTTTTTCATCATATGATGCAGGTGTTTTTATATCTGGTTGACTGATCGATGAAGAGGAGATGGATCGCTATGGCAAAAAGCATTCAAAAAAAGATATTCCGGACAAAGTTGACGCAAATCGGCCTTGGCCTGGTGATGGTCGCCGGCGCGGTATGGGCCGTGACGCAGCCGGAAAACGCCCTCGGCACCTTCCTGACCATCCTCGGCCTGGCGCTGCTGCTTCGCGGCGCGGCGGGCATCGCGTCCTTTTATCAGCTGAATAACAATCTGACCATCAAGGATAAGATCGGCCTTAGCATCGGCGTCCTGCTGGTCAGCATAGGCATCCTGATGCTGGCTATGCCCGGATTGATGGCGCCGATTCTCAAGTGGATCGCGGCGGCGGCCTTCGCGCTTACCGCGGCAAAGGGCCTGATCGCCTTGCACGGATGGCGCGGAAGGAACCGGAGCCTGGCAAAACTCAGCCTGTCCCTCAACCTGGCGCTGCTGATCGCGGCCGTTTTTCTGGTATTCAATCCCTTGCCTTCTGTTCTCACGCTGCCTTTTTTACTTTTCATCTGTCTGATGTGCGCGGGAACGGACCTGATCGCAAATGGGATCATCCGCAAAGGATGATCCCTGAATAGCCCTTACAGCCATTTGTTATTAAATTTCTGTTTTTGCTGCTTCTCAGTCAGGCCCCGGCCGGGGTTTCACCTGTCTGCTTCTTTTTGCTGATAAGCCAGGATGATGGCCTGCGTGCCCTCATCGCCCAGGCCGCGCTCTGCCAGAGCCCGGTAGCTGTCCAGCACCTTCGCAAGCACAGGCAAAGCAAGGGACCTGTCCTCCGCCTCCTCGCAAGCCAGTGCCATGTCTTTAATAAAATGCTTGATATAAAAGCCCGGCGCGAAGTCTCCGCTTACCATCTTCGGGCCGTTATTGCTCAGCTGCCAGCTGCCTGCGGCACCGCCTGAAATGGTTTCCAGCACCATGCTGGGGTCAAGTCCGGCTGCTTTCGCGTAACTGAGGGCCTCCGCTACCCCGGCGACCGCGCCCGCGATGGCAATCTGGTTGGCCATCTTGGTGTGCTGGCCGCTGCCGGCCTTTCCCTGATAGCGGACGGACTTGCCCATGCACTCAAACACCGGCAGCGCCTTTTTGAAGACCTCCTCATCGCCCCCCGCCATAATGGCCAGCGTGGCGTTCCTGGCGCCGGTATCCCCTCCGGAAACGGGCGCGTCCAGCGCAAAGAGACCTTTTCCCTTAGCTGCCTCATCGATACGTACGGCCAGCTTGGGCGAGGTGGTGGTCATATCGATCAGGATGGCTCCCGCCGGCGCGGAGTCAACAATACCGCCCTTTCCAAAGTAGACCTCCTCCACATCTTTGGGGTAGCCGACCATGGTGATGATGATCTCTGATGAGCGCACGCAGTCGGCAATGCTTCCTTGCCACACCGCACCTTGCGCAACGACCTCAGCGGCGGACGCCTCCCTGCGGCTGTAGACGTTGACGGGATAACCCGCCTTCAGCAGATTGGCGACCATGCCGCGTCCCATTACACCGATACCGATAAATGCGATCTTTGTCATTTTCTCTCTCTCCT
>CAZYKQ010000126.1:0-5240 GCA_964648235.1 uncultured Christensenella sp.
GCTGAATTTGTTACAATTCAAGCCCCTTGAGTGCCTTGATGTTACCAAAGGAATAAAGTAGTATAGGGTTGTTATTAATTTGACTGTTAAGGAGCGGGGATGTTTTACAAAAAGAAGAGCCTTTTGCTCTTTCTGCTGCCGGGATTGCTGGGGCTGCTGCTATTTTATGTAGTCCCTTTTTTAGGCGGTATTTATTACAGCATGACGGACGGCACGATCTCCAACAGCATTGTCTGGTTCGCAAACTATCAAAAGATATGGAAAAACGAAGTTTTTCGTCTGGGGCTTAAGAATTCGATGGAATTAAGCCTGATTTCCGCTCCGCTGATTTTTGTGTTTTCCTTTGTACTGGCGGTCATGCTGCGGGCATTGAGAGAAAAGTCAGTCGGCTTTCGCAGCGTGCTGCTGATGCCTTACCTGGTGCCCAGCTCCGCGCTGCTGATTGTATGGATGATCATGTTTGACTACGGCGGCATCATCAACCGCATCGTCGCGGCGCTTGGATTTGAGCGTGTACTGTGGCTGGAATCCGAAGCTCTGCGTGTGCCGGTGGTGCTTTTATATATATGGAAGAATCTGGGCTTTTCCATTGTGCTGTTTTCAGCTGCGCTATCCTCCGTGCCGGATGCCTTGTATGAGTTTGCCCGCCTGGAAGGGGCCAACGTGGTGCAGCAGGAATTGAAGATCACGCTGCCCATGGTGCTGCCCACTGCCTTTCTGGTCTTCGTGATGGCCTGGGTGAACGCCTTTAAGATTTTTAAAGAGGTATACTTCATCGGCGGCGCTTATCCACGCGACTCGGTCTATACGCTTCAACATTATATGAACAATCAGTTTGCCAAACTGGATTACCAGAACGTCACAACAGCCGCTTACAGCTTCGCGCTGATTGTCTTCGTGCTGTTCGGTGTGCTTTATGCAAGCAGAGGGGTGCGCGGCAATGAGGGATAATGTTATCAAACCCCGCAGGCACCTTCGCCGGCCGCTGCGTCCGGGCCGGATCATCAGCTACGCCGTATTAGCCCTGGTCTGCGCGTTGCTGCTGCTGCCCATCGCGCAGACTTTCCTTTACAGCTTTTTCCCAGAAACGGAAATGGCAGCCTATACGAAGACGCAGGGGAACTATGCGCAGAATCAGTGGATGGATATTTTGCTGTCTCCCTCCATTGTCTCTTTGGGGCAGTATTACAGCCTGATGATTGAGAAGCCCGTCTATCTGAAGTTATTTTTCAATTCAGTCTACTATACGGTTATCATTCTGCTGGGCCAGGCGCTTGTGATCCCGATGCTCTCCTATGCGCTGAGCCGCTTCAGGTTCAAGGGGCGGGACGCCTTGTTTTTCATGATATTGATGCTGATGCTTCTCCCTTTTCAGGTAACTATGGCGCCAAGCGTCCTGACCATGAGAACGCTGGGCCTGATGAACACGCGCTGGGCCGTGATCCTTCCGATGATTTTTTCGCCGCTGTATATCTTCCTGATTCGGCAATATATGGTGAGCATTCCCAGCGATATGTTTGAGGCGGCGATGATGGACGGGGCCGGCACCTGGCGCTGCTTCACGCATATGGTGCTGCCGATTTCCAAGCCTATTCTGGGCGCGGCGGCGGCGCTGAGCTTCGCGGACTCCTGGAATATGGTGGAACAGCCTTTGATCTATCTGAGCAACGACCGCGCCAGCATGCCTTTGTCGGTCATGTTCAATGACCTGAGCACAAGCGAAGCGGGTGTCGCTTTCGCAGGAGCGGCGTTGTATATTCTGCCGGCTTTGTTGATTTATACCTATTTTCAGGATGACATTTTGCTTGGCATCCAATTGAGTGATATGAAGTGAGGAGTGCCCGGTGAGTACAAAGAAGAAGGCAATCAGAGTTTTATTGATACTGGTCGGCATCCTGCTGGCTTGTCTGTTTTTCGCCCGGACTGCTCAGACGGTGACCACGGCCAAGGTAAAAAAACTTGCCGCCACCCGCGGCAAGCTGGAGGATCGCATCCGTGTGAGGGGAGAGATCCGCTTTTCAGACAGCGAGCCATTTACCATCAGCGGGGCCAGGAAGCTGAAGCTGACTGTTGACAAGGTGATGGCCCGGCCCGGCTATTTGATCAAGGAGGGGGATAGCCTGTTTACCGCCTCCATTCCGGGATATGAGGATGCCCTGGCGGAGATCAGAACAAAATATGAGGCAAAGATTGCCGAACGCACGCAGGAAGTCGCCTCAAAAATGCGCCTTCCGCAGACCACTCCGCACAATGAGTACTACAACAGCGTGCTGAAGCTGACGGACGCGTACTGGGACAAATTGTTTGAAGCCAAAAAACTGGCGATGAGGGACGGGCAGGAGCTGCCCGATGACGTGAGTGAATGGGGGAACTTCTCAACGCCGCAGGCCGGGCTGAAAGCAGCCGTACAGGCCGCTTATGACGCCAAGATTGCCATGGACGAGGCGAATGAAGAACTCAAAAAAATCTATACCGGCGGCAGCAAGATTGTCCGCACGCCGCTGGGCACCTTTGAATACATTGTGAAGATCGACAAGTTCAGCGAGGAGATCTATGATCTTCTCAATGAGATGCTGGAGCTGGAGCGTCAAAAGCTTCAGCTTGAGAACATCAAGGCGGTCCGAGGGGGATGGCTGACGGAGTTTTCCTTGAAGGCGGGGGATGGCTATGACGGAAGCAAGCCGGCCTACTCACTGAGCGCGGCAGGAGAAAACCCCCTGTTGCGCTGCGATATTACAGACGTCAAGAAGACTATTACCCAGGGCATGAAGGCCCGTGTGGAAGGCAGCGACCGCGAGCTGACCATCAGCGGCATTGAAACAAGCGCGGGCGGCAAGACCTATGCGGTCATTGAGCTGGATGAGACCGTTTTATCCGCCCTGGGCGGATTGAGCAAGCTGATGGGCGAGGAGGAACTGAAGGTAGATATCCTGTATAAGGCACAGCGTACCACAACCCTGCTTCCTGCCAGCGCCCTGCGCAGCGAGGATGACGGGCAGTATTATATCTACGCCATTCAGCAAAGCCGCGATGGCGTAATGGGGAACAGTACTTACACAGTGAAAAAGCAGAGCGTCACCGTGATTGATACATCAGCCAAGTTGGTTGCCCTGGAAGATGATCTGAGCGCTGTGCAGGTTGCCGACGGGGAGGACAGACCTTTGAGGGATGGCCAGGCGGTGATGGAATATGTCAATTAAGCGCCTGGGCATGATCATTTTATTGGCATTGTGCGCAGGAGCCATCCTGATGAGCGCCGAGAAAACGCCTGAAATATTTGAGTACAATGTTCTCTCGCCCAAGGTGGAGAGCCCCGAACCTGCCGCCTCCGATGAGCAGGGTCAGGATGAACAAACGACCGGCGGAGAAAAAATGACCGCGCTGGAAGAGATGCTCACCGGCCTGCAGCGGAGTATGGAGGAGCTTGGCAGCGTTACATCATCTTATGGTGTGGTGGCATACGCGCCCAATACCATGCTGACTGGGACCGCCGGAGGAGAGGCGCTTGTAAAAGGGCAGTGGGGCAGCAAATTGCACCCAGACAGTGTTCTTTTGGAAGGCAGGCAGCTTTATATTGAAGAAATTGAAATGGGCGCCTACTCCGCTGTGATTGACGAGAAGCTGGCCATCGCGCTTTATCGTGTGGGCAACCCTGTCGGGCGCACGCTGACCATTTCAGGGGTTGACTTTACAGTGGTCGGCGTGACCAGGGGCGGCAGGACACTGGGAGACCGGGAGGCCAGCCGCGTGCTGGTGCCGCTGAAGGCCTTGGATAAGGCAGGCGTTCAGACGAAGATGCTTTCCGTGGTGATGAAGCCCAAATCCGGATCGGGTGCCTATGCAGCGCTCAGCCAGGCAATGAGTGACTGGTACAGCGGGGGCGATTTTTACAGTATGCCCAAGGAGGCCTATCGCGTGAGCCTGCCGCTGCGGCTGACATTGTGCGTACTGGGAGCGATGGCGGTGGCCGTGACTTTGAAACTATCCGGCCGCGCGACCCGCGCCATCTTTGCCGGCGGAAAAAGGAAACTTGAAAGCCGCTACGCCGTCAATATTCTGCCGGAACTATTTTTAAGGGGCTTGACGATCTTTGTGATGTACGCGCTGAATACAGCAGCGATCGCGCTGATTCTGCAGGCGGCTCTGGCGCCCGTATATATATTTCCGGAGTGGGTTCCGGGCAACCTGGTAGACCCCGTAAAGATTATCGAAACTTTCTGGACGCTCAGAAGCCAGGAGACAGGCCTGCTGTCGCTGCGCACGCCGGACCTGCTAAGGCTTAAGTATCTGCACAGGCTGATGACGATGGCCTGCGCAGGCATCTTCTTTTTGCTTCTGCGCCCATATTATCTGTGGAACCATAAAATCTTTGACGAATGATGAGATGGATGAATTCCTTTCGCCGCGGGAAAATGTGACAGAGTCGTTTTGCCCATCATTAGATACACACGGACAGGTGGTCACTGTGATGATTCCTGAGTGCCTTCAAACCGATGTTCAGGCAAGGGAAAAGGGATGGTGACGACATAAAAAGATGAGAAATATTGCAAATAACACTTGCAATTGTTTGTGCGCATGCGTATAATAATAAGGCTGTCTGTTTAGGGATGACGCGATAGGTTGCCGCCCCGGCCTTGGGCGGGTAATTATCGCCGACCAGCCCGACTGATCGGGCGACGGACTCAGGCTCTTTTCCGCCAGACCAAGCGGGAAAGAAATACCGGCAAAAAACACTGCGCCATCTTGCGTCGGCGCAGACAATCAGCCGGGACCATGAGAACGATTTAATAGGAGGAAATCAAATGGCCAATCAGAAAATCCGGATCAAACTCAAAGCATATGAACACAACTTAATCGATCAGTCTGCCGAGCGGATTGTGGATACAGCAAAGCGCACAGGCGCTCGTGTATCCGGCCCCATTCCGCTGCCGACCGAGAAGGAAATCATCACCATTCTCCGCGCGCCGCACAAGTACAAGGATAGCCGCGAGCAGTTTGAGCGCCGCACGCACAAGCGCCTGATCGATATTCATAACCCCAATGCCCGGACCGTGGACGCCATGATGAAGCTGGATCTTCCCGCCGGCGTCGAAATTGAAATCAAACTGTAAGGCAGGAGGAACCATCATGAAAAAAGCAATTTTAGGCAAAAAGTTGGGCATGACGCAGAAATTCCTGCCCGACGGCCGCCTGGTGCCGGTCACTGTGATCCTCGCAGGCCCCTGCACCGTGGTGCAAAA
>CAZYKQ010000127.1:0-2461 GCA_964648235.1 uncultured Christensenella sp.
TTTTTGACACCATTTTTAGAAAAGCAAGGTGAATGGATTCGATGCTTGACCAACACAAAGCCCCTGTCTGGGAAGCGCTGGAGGACATGCGCCGCGAAAAGCTGGTGCCCTTTGACGTTCCCGGGCATAAGCGCGGACGGGGCAACAAAGAGCTGATGGATTTTTTAGGTGAACGCTGCCTGTCGGTGGATGTCAATTCCACCAAATATCTCGACAGCCTCTGCCACCCTACCGGCATCATCAAAGAAGGCGAGGAGCTGGCAGCGGAGGCATTTGGCGCAGCCGCGGCCTTCTTTATGGTGGGCGGCACCACGGCCTCCATTCAGGCCATGATCTTTTCCACCATCCGCGAGGGCGACAAGCTGATCCTTCCCCGCAACGTGCACCAGAGTGTCATTAACGCGCTGGTCATCTGCGGCGGCATCCCCGTCTACATCAACCCCCAGACCAGCGAACGGCTGGGCATCGCGCTGGGCATGTCAGTGCGCGATGTCACGGGCGCCATTTCCCAGAACCCTGACGCCAAGGCAGTCTTTATCAACAACCCGACTTACTACGGCATCTGTTCCAACCTGAAAGAAATTGTCAACTGCGCCCATGCCCACGGCATGAAAGTGCTGTGTGATGAAGCGCACGGCGCGCACTTTTATTTTGGCGAAGGCCTCCCCGTCAGCGGCATGAAAGCCGGGGCGGACATGGCCGCCGTCAGTATGCACAAATCCGGCGGCAGCCTTACGCAATCAAGCTTTCTGTTGTGCGGGCCGGGCCTGAACCCGAACCTTGTGCGCCAAACCATTAACCTGACCATGACCACTTCGGCCAGCTATCTGCTGATCAGCTCCCTTGATATTTCACGCCGCAGTCTGGCTCTGGGCGGGCGGGATATTTTTGAAAAGGTGAAGCAGTATGCCGCCTACGCGCGGGATGAGATCCAGCAGATCGGTGATTATCTGGTGTATTCCTCTGATATGATCAACGGGGATACCATCTATGATTTTGACACCACCAAACTGTCAGTCAACACGCGCGATCTGGGCTTGGCCGGCATTGAGGTTCATGATATTCTCCATGACGAATATGATATTCAGATCGAGTTTGGAGACCTGAGCAATTTCCTGGCCTATATCTCCATCGGTGACAAAAATAAAAACATCGAACGGCTGATCGGCGCGCTGTATGAGATCCGCCGCCGCTACAAAAGGCCTGCCGGTTTGGCGTTTTCCTATGAATACCTGGCCCCGCAGCTGGTGCTGAGCCCCAAGGAAGCCTTCTATGCCGACAAACGCGCGGTGCCGCTGAGGGAGGCCGCGGGCCTCATCAGCGCCGAGGCCCTGATGACCTATCCCCCGGGCATTCCCCTGCTGGCCCCCGGCGAGAAAATCACGCATGAGATCGTTGATTTTATTATCTCCTCCAAAGAAAAAGGCTGCGTGCTGACCGGCACGCGCGACATCACCGCGCAGACCATACAAGTTGTAAGCTGAGGTATAAACATCATGGCATTTTGGTTTTCCGAAAACCACACGGATCATGTAAAACTAAACATCATGGTGGATGAGCAGCTGTATTCAAACACCAGCAACTACCAGAAGATTGACATCTTCCAAAGCCGCGAGTTCGGCCGTGTACTGACGCTGGACGACGTGATTGTTTTAACGGAGAAAGATGAGTTTATCTACCACGAAATGCTGATTCACCCGGCGATGGCCGTACATCCCCGCGTCAGGAAAGTTCTGGTGGTGGGGGCCGGTGACGGGGGCGCGCTGCGCGAGCTGTGCCGCTACCCGGACGTTGAGTCGATTGACCTGGTGGAAATCGACGGCACCCTGGTAGAAGCCTGCCGGGAGTATCTGCCCAGCTGCGCCGTAGGCTATCATGATCCGCGCGTTCAGGTACATATACAGGACGGGCTCAGGTTCATCCGAAAGCTGCAGGATGTGTATGATCTGATCATCGTGGATTCCACCGATCCTTTCGGCCCGGGCGAGGTGCTGTTTACCAAAGAATTTTACGGCAACTGTTACAAGGCCCTGCGGGAGGATGGCATCATGATCAACCAGCATGAAAGCCCCTTCTATTCTTTCGAAGCCGACGCCATGAAGCGGGCCCATCGCCGCATCAGAGAAAGCTTCCCCATCCACCGCGTTTATCAGGCGCATATCCCCAGTTATCCTTCCGGCCACTGGCTGTTCGGCTTTGGCAGCATTACTTTTGATCCGCTGGACAACCTGGACGCGGAGCGCTGGAACAGCCTGGGCATCAAGACACGCTACTACAATACGGATCTGCACAAGGGCGCCTTCTATCTGCCAAACTACGTCAAAGAGATGTTGGAATGATGTGCGAATAAGATGGAAGCCTTGATCGGGGAACAAGAGAAATTGACTAACCGCGAAAAGCACGAAATACGCGAAAATTATAGGTTAATTCGATTCCTTCAGCCACAATTCATGGCATGTAT
>CAZYKQ010000127.1:2561-5232 GCA_964648235.1 uncultured Christensenella sp.
TTTTGTTAAGTTATCGTCAAATATTAACTTCTAATTTTCAACCTCTGATTCGCCATGCGGACAATTTGAACCCTGGGGAATGCACCAAAGTTGATCAACAAGCCCAGTTCCATACCCGTTACTTTCAAATAATTGAGCAGTTGTGCCCGATGCTCATCACCCGATCCTTTCACCGCCTTCAATTCAACGATAATCTTTCCGTAACATATAAAATCAGGCATGTATTGAAGTTTCAAGGCCTCCCCCTTATAGAATACAGGCAGCATCTTCTGCGCCTCAAAAGGAATCCCTCTGCTTTCAAACTCTTTCTCTAAGCATTCCTGATAAACAGCTTCAAGGAAGCCACATCCCATCCCACGGTAAACATCATAAACAGCGCCTTGGATCTGAAAACACTCTTCTTTATACAGGATGCCTTCACCCTTGCTATCCAGATCATTGCTACGTTTGATTTTTTCCATGTTCCCGTCTCCTTTTCGCGCTTTTCGTGCCTTTCGCGGTTGGTCGATCCCCCGTCCATCACATCGCGCTGACAAAGCCCTCCGTGCTGATCACCAGATGATCATCCACGTGGATACCAAGCAGTTCCCCCGCCTCTCTGATGCGTTGGGATACCTCCTTGTCCTTTTGCCCCACCATCAGTGATCCGCTGGGGTGGTTGTGGGCGATGATGATGGACGCTGCCCTGTCCTCAATGGCCAGCGCGAACACCTCCCTGGGGTGCACCAGCGAGGCCGTCAGCGTGCCCACGGTCACGGTATGTGTGTTGATCAGCCGCCTGGCCCCGTCCAGCGTCAGCATCACAAAGTATTCCTGCTTTTTATGTTTGATAAAGGCAAGCTGCTCCGCTGCCTTCTCGGGTGAATCGATGACCGGGCGGGGTTGATGCTCAAACTTCCTGCGCCAGTATTCCAGCGCCGCGAACACGACGGTGCCCTTGGCATCGCCGATGCCTTTGATGGCTTTGACATCCTCGAGCCTCAGCTTTTCAATCCCCGTCTGCCTGATCTTCTCGTTGAGGTTCTTCGCGATCTGCTTGAAATCATTCCCCTTGCCGCCGCTGCCGATGACAGCCTGCAACAGCTCCACATCCGTCAGGGCCGCCGCGCCCCGGCTCTTCAGCTTCTCGCGGGGCAGCAGCTGTTTGGAAGGTTTTTCCATTGGCTTTCCAGCCTTTCTCTGTTTTTTCTTTCAATTGTTCACCAAATCGCAGCCCAGCGCTTAGGGCGCCAGGCAGCGCCCGGTGATGCCCGCCGTCAGCAGGCTCAGCCCGGCCATGGCAAAGAAAGCCGGGTTCATACCCAAGGCATCGATCATCAGGCCCATCACAACGGGGCCGATGGTCATGCCCAGGCCGTAAATGGCCTGATACAGGCCCATGCCCGCGCCGCGCAGTTCGGGCTTTATGTCCTTGACGCACTGCCCAAGCAGTATGGCAAAGGTGAGCCCGTTTGACATGCCTGCCAGCGCCTGCGCCAGGTACAGCTGGTTCATGCTCCGGCACAGCGGAGCCAGCGCGCAGTAAAGCGCCGCCAGGATGAACCCCAGCCGGATGAGCGCCTTGGGCCTTACCTTTTCAAAGGCGCGGCCGGTGGCCGCCATATTGGTCAGCGCGGACGCCCCGGTAAAGACCAGGCTGAGCGTGCTGAGCGCCGGTTTGTCGGCCCCCAGTCGGATGCCCAGGTTGACCGAAAAGGTCAGATAAGTGCCGAAGGCGATCACTTGAGTCAGCAGGCCCAGCAGCGACGTCACCTGCATATTGCGGTCACCGATAACACGCCGCATGCTGCTGAGGGAAAGCCCTGCCCCGGGATTCGGCTTTTCTTTGAGCATCAGGCTCAAAATCAGGCACAGCAGACCTGCCGCCGCCGCGATTT
The DNA here is from genome assembly GCA_964648235.1 of uncultured Christensenella sp. Classification (GTDB taxonomy): domain Bacteria; phylum Bacillota; class Clostridia; order Christensenellales; family Aristaeellaceae; genus UBA1038. Next base: position 4,439 of record CAZYKQ010000127.1, read on the forward strand.
CAAAGGCGCTGCGCAAACCGCGCCGCGCCACAGCCCAGGCCGCCAGCACATAGCATATCAGCCGCCCGCCCTGGTTTGCAATATTAAGCTGGGATATACGCCTCGGCCCCTCCTGCTGGGGAAAGAAGCTGCCGTACATCACAGTGAAGCTCACCCAGCTGGCCGAAGCCAGACCGGCCACCAGGCGCATCATCAGAAAGCTCATCGGCGTATACCAAAGCAAAAAGCCGATGCCGGCCAGGGCAGTCAGCGCGCAGCCCATCACGATAAAGGGCTTTTGACGCCCCATACGGTCGGCCAACATGCCCGCCGGCACGCGCACCAGCATCTGACTGAAACCATAAGCCCCGCTGACCAGGCCCATAAACCCGGCCGTTTGTCCCATGAGCTCAAGTTCTGCGTTGATATACGGCGTGACAGTATATTGTGAAAACCAAAATAAGGCCGTCAAAACGTACAGCAGCTGAGCAGAGCGCCGATTTTCCCCGACGGTCATCTGCAAATTTTCCTCTCCTGTCCCCGCGGATTCAACAGCCGCGGTTCGTTTTCCGTCACCCTAAGTATACATCATGGCGGGTAGAAATTAAAACCATTAGCTAATCAAAAAGAATGTACGAGACCTGCAAGGCCTTTTTTCGTGCCTCCTCTGACTTACTGCCCGTAAGCGGCTCCTTGAATGACAAACGATTCACCAATGATCTTTTCAACCACAATATGGATGATTTAACGCTTTAAAAGATATAAAATAAACAAAGTGTACCCTTAACTGTTTCCGTCCACGCCTTCAATTCGGT
>CAZYKQ010000128.1:0-5188 GCA_964648235.1 uncultured Christensenella sp.
CACCACAACGCCCGCCACCAAGTAGATAAAGGGATGATTGACCGAGAATGCCATAGATACCTCCTTAGCAACTGTCCGGGTATTCAAAGACCCGTGCCGGAATGACCGTGTATCAGTGAGAGATTTATAACCGCCGGGGCGGCTAAAGGTTTCTGTTGTACTATACATTCGGGTATATGGTATGTCAAGAAATCAAGCCTTGTGATTTGACATCATTCCTGCCGCTTGTTACGATGGCTCTGGATCCCTGATCCGCACACAGACTGAGAAGGAAGGAAGCAACAGGACGAATATGAACAAGCGCCTTTTGTCTCTGGCAATGGCAGCGATGCTGATGTTTTTGCCGCTTGCGCCCGTATACGCCGCCCATACGCCGGTGAAGGAGCTGGCCTATGCCTACATTGAAACCAGCGCCCCTTACCTGACCATCGGCCAACCCTTCACCTTTACCGTCAGATTGCCTGAAGACCCGGCCCCTTACAAGTTTAAATATGGCTTCTATCACAATCCGGATGTACAGGCAAATGAAGATTTCGCGGCCCTTGCCTACACCAAAGAACTCGCGGGTGAGTATACCTTTTCCGTTACGCCAACGGAAACGGGCAAGTATTTCCTGCAGGTTGAAATCTCCGATGACGATTACCGCTACATCAAGCTGGACTCACAGCCCTTGTTTGGTTACGAGGCGTCGGACGTGCATGACCCCGCCACCCTGCCGGGCAAGGTAGCCCAGCTGACGCAGGAAGGGGATGCGCTGGGCCTGGGCAGCGGCTATGAAAGGGCTCTGTGGCTGAACGATTGGCTGATTTATCATGCCGACTATGATGAAAGCATGGAGATGCATCATCCTGAGGGCGTGTTGCTCAACGGCACCGGCGTGTGTGAAAGCTATGCCCTGGCCTATCAGATTCTCCTGCAGGAGGCAGGGATTGACAGCCTGTACCTGACAGGTTACAGCCGGGGAGAGTCCCACGCATGGAACCTGGTCTCCTTGGATGGCCAGTGGTACTATATCGACACCACCTGGAACGATCCAAAAGGCGGCGGAGCGGAAACGCATGACTACTTTGGCCTGACAGATGCCCTGTTTTCAAGGGACCACGACTGGAGCATATCCAACTTTATCCCTCCTAAGGCAAGTGACACCCGTTACAACTATAACCTTTTAAGCGGCTACCTGCCTTTTGAAGACGCGCAGAGCCTGGGTGATCTGTTAAGCAAAGCGCTTGATGAGCGCCAAAGCAATGTTCTTTACAGCTATCAGGGCAGCGACAGGTATTTTGATACCCAGTTTGAGGTCAAGCGTTGGATGGACGCTAACGCGCTCATGCGCTTTGCGCAAAGCTGGACCTTCGGCGGCAGCGCCTACAACGGCTATCTGGACATTGCATATAACTCTGACGAGGGTTACCTGGGCTTTGCGGATGAAGCTGAGTTCAGTGCGCTGATGGAGAATCAGCTGGCGCAAAAACCGGACCAAGTCAGGGTAAATTACAACGGAGCTGACCGGTACTTCATGATCCGCGGCCTCCTGGACCGATGGCTATCAGATAATTATGCCCGCTTTGGCATCACGGCGTATCAATACAGCTACACGGATTATATGGCGCAGATCGATTTCAGCTACTGATGCGCCAATCCAAACAACCCGCTGTAGCGGCTGAGCGTTTTTTTAACGCCGGGGATCATATGCGTGATCAAGAGGAACCTCCTCGGCCATTCGCTCGACCAGTCTGACCGCGTCCAGGATCATGTCCGCGCTGATTGGGTAGGGCACGAAATCCAAATCCGGCTTTTCCTCTGCGGAGCGTATGGCTGCTATGATCACAGGGCTTGAGATATCGGCGCCCATCTCCCTCAGATTACAGGGGGTGCCAATGGTGCGCAGAAGCTTCAAAACAGCCCTTGCCTGATCAAGGCGGCCGTCCATGGCCAGCTGCACCGCGGCCCCCCAGCCCACCATGTCGCCATGCAGATAGCCTTCAAGGCCCGGCTTGTTATCCAGTGAGTAGTTGAGCGAATGAGCCAGGGCACAGTTGAATTCCTCGCGCACCATCAAGGATACGCAGCCAACGCTGATGATGTTAAGCAGCGCCATATTCATCAGCGCCGTACCGTTTGTCCGTGCCTGTATCTGCTCCATTGCCTCAGCCCCGTCCTGTGCCATCGCGTCCATCAGCCCGCCCGCGACAGACAAGGCCACTCTGTCCCCGTGTGTCCAGTGAGTACCGCGCGCACAAAAAGCCGTCTCCACCTGCTTGCCAATGCTGTCGCCCATGCCTGCCCGCAAATACTCAGGCGGCGATTGGGCCAGTATATTCGTATCAATAAAGGCATGTACGGGCGGCTGGCTGAGGTAAAACAACCTGTCGAAGCTGCCATCGGGCTTATGCATGACGCTCAGTCGGGTCACTGCGGCACAGGTAGCCGCGATGGTGGGAAAGGTAAATACGGGCAGGCCCGTCAGCTCCCCCGCCGCTTTCACCGTATCAATGGCGCGGCCGCCGCCCATGCCGCAGAGAATATCCGCTTGGTGTTCTTTGGCAAGCGTAGCTATATCCTCGGCTTCCCAATCCGCGCAAATGCCAACAAAGGCCTCAGTATGAACCACCTGTATATCCTCACAGAGAGCCGCAAGCAGCTTAGTCCTGCCGGCAGCCAGGGCCTTTATTCCGCCGACCAGCAGCAGGCGTTTGCCGTGCTTCGCCGCTTCTTTTGCCACAGACTGATAGGCATCCTCCCCTGCCGTGTAAGCAGGCAGGTACATGCTGTAACTCTTATTCACCCTATTCTACCAACCTTTTCAATCGATTCAGCGCTTCTTCAAGCGTAGCCTGCTCTCTTGCGAAATGCAGGCGGATATACCGGTCGCCGCCCTCCCTGAAGAAGCTGGAGCCCGGCACAGCCGCGACGCCGATCTCCTTGACCATCCACTCACAAAAATCCAAGCTGTCCATGCCCCGAAACTTGTCTTTTTGAAGAAATTCGCTGATGTCCACCAGCACGAAATACGCGCCCTGCGGGTCATTGTGTTTGAGGCCCGCCTCATCCAGGCCTTTTATAAAGAAGTCACGCTTTTGCGTGTAGAGCGTTTGAAGATCTTCATAATAGTCCCGCCCAAACCGGAGGCCGGGCAAAGCGGCTTCCTGCAAAGGGGCCGCGGCCCCGACCGTCAAAAAGTCATGCACCTTGCGCGCGCCGTCGATCACCGCCGGGGGGCCCATCAGATAGCCCAGGCGCCAGCCGGTAATGGAATAGGTTTTTGACAGCGAGCTGCAGGTCAGGGTACGCTCTCTCATGCCGGGTAAAGCTGCGAAATGCACGTGTTCGTAAGGCTTAAACACAATATGTTCATAGACTTCATCCGTGATGACAAAGCAATCATACCTTTGCGCCAACCCGGCAATCACCAGCAGCTCTTCCCTCGTGAACACCTTGCCGCAGGGGTTGGAAGGGTTACAGACCACAATGGCCTTCGGCCTTTGTTCAAAGGCCATTTGCAGCGCTGCCTGATCAATGTGAAAGTCCGGCGGCACCAGCGGTACATAGATCGGCTCGGCACCGGATAAAATGGCGTCCGCCGCGTAATTTTCATAAAAGGGGCTGAAGACCACGGCCTTGTCACCGGGATTACAGACCGCCATCATCGCGCAAATCATGGCCTCCGTGCCGCCGCAGGTGATCACCACTTCCTCCTGAGGATCATAACAAAGCCCGGAAAACATCTCGTGTTTTTTTACCAAAGCCTCCCGGAACTCCGGCGCGCCGAAAGTAACCGCGTACTGATGCGGACCGTGATGGGCTACCCGGGCCAGGGCATCCAGTATCTCCATGGGCGGATCAAAATCCGGAAATCCCTGCGACAAGTTGATGGCGCCGTGCGCGTCCGATATGCGCGTCATGCGCCTGATGACGGAATCTGTAAATGCACTGACCCTGTGGCTGAGGCTTGGCATGGCATTCTCCCTTGCATAATAATTCAATATGAACGCGCACATTATAGCAGGTTCATTTCGCTTTGTATACCCCTTTTTTCACCTCTATTATTCTTGAATACTACAGGCGGAGGAGAATGTTTCCCAAGATGAAATATTTTTTTAAAACAGGCTTGACGTGTATATTTATCCATATTATTGTGTCTCCATTCTATATTTATGCAGGAGGACGTAACGATGACAAAAAAGATGAGCAAGGTGCTCGCGATGGCGGCGGCTCTGGTCATGGTGTTTGGATGGACAGGTTCGGCGATGTCCGAAAATAATCTGCTGGAAAAGATCAAGGCTGACGGGAAGATCGTTGTGGTCACTTCTCCCGACTACGCTCCCTACGAATTTCTGGATTTGCAGGGCAATCCCGTTGGCGCGGACATCAGCTTGATCAACTATGTCGCCGAGCACCTGGGCGTGCCTTTGCAACTGGAGCCTATGGATTTTGACGCCTGTCTGGCTGCCGTCGTCATGGGCAAAGCCGACCTGGCCGTTACGGGCATGGTGCCCAAGGCCGAGCGCGCCGAAAGCATGGATTTCAGCGATGTGTACTACAACGACGGCAACCAGGTCATCGTGATCATGAAGCAACAGGCGGAAGCGCTCAAGACGCTGGAAGACTTCAAAGGCAAGACCGTCGCGGCCCAAAACGGCACCCTCCAGCAGGATCTGGTCAAGGAGCAGCTGCCCGATGCCGTGATGGAACCCATCAACAAGATCCCCGACGCTGTCATGATGTTGAAATCAGGCAAGGTGGACGGCCTGGCCCTCGCCTCTGTGGTCGCCGACAACTACGTCGCCACCCATGAAGACCTGGCCATCTGCGAAACCGCGTTTGAATACACCTCTTTGGGCGTAGTGATGGGCGTACCAAAAAATTCCCCCGAATTGGTGGAAGCGCTTAATGTCATCGTCAAAGACGTACAGGAGCAAGGGCTTTATCTCCAGTGGATGGAGGAAGCCATTGAACTCAGCAATGCCATGAACCAGTAACTTCATCCCGTATTTTTCTTATTGACACTGTGCCGGTTTTCCCCGTATACTCAGGCCGAGTTCCGCAAGGAACGTGCCGGAGGCGAGCCGGTTGCACCCTGATAAACAGCCTCTGAAGGCTTTACAGGGACGTGCTGCAAGCGCAGTACGTCCTTTTTTGACACCATTTTTAGAAAAGCAAGGTGAATGGATTCGATGCTTGACCAACA
>CAZYKQ010000129.1:0-5074 GCA_964648235.1 uncultured Christensenella sp.
GTCATTGAACAGGCTGTCTTGACCTGAAGCATCAGCCCACAGCCGGCGGTTCGCTTTCTTCTTCAATCATTTTGATAAAGGCCAGGCCGATTTTGGGATCAAACTGGGTGCCGAGGTTGCGGCGGATTTCATCCAGGGCGTCCTTGGTTTTCATGGCGGGTTTGTAGCTGCGTGAGGTGGTCATGGCATCAAAGGAGTCGGCGATGCACAGGCAACGCGCGCCCACAGGGATATCCTCCCCTGCCAGGCCGCGCGGATAGCCTTTGCCATCCCAGCGTTCGTGGTGGCTGAAGGCTGTGGGAACAACATAATCCAGGCTTGGCAGGTATTTAATCATGGCAACGGAGGCTTCCGGATGCTGTTTCATGATGGCGTATTCCTCATCCGTCAGCATGCCTTCCTTGCCCAGGATGCTTTCGGGGATGCCAATCTTGCCGATGTCGTGCAGCAAGCCTGCCTGACGGATAATTTCCACATGCTCCGGATCAAGACCGATGGCCCGGGCCAGCCTGGAGGCATAAGCCGCTACATTCTGGGAGTGTTGATAGGTGTAATGATCCTTCACGTCGATAGCGGCTGTCAGAGCGTAGATGGTGCGGGCGCACTGCTCGTCGAATTTGACGGCTTCAGGCGTGGCTGTGATGCTGGCGGTATCGGCGCGGTAGATTTGTGTGCGGTTCTTGCCGTTCTTTTTGGCGGCGTACAGGGCAATGCCCGCAAACTTCAGTGTTTCATCGAAGGTGGACGCTGTGACGGGGTAGCCGCAGATGCCTGCGGAGAAGGTGAAGAAAGGATAGCCCCGCTCGCGGTTATGGTCGATATGGGTTTTAAAGGTAGCCCGCGCCACATCGATCAGCTGACTGGCCGTCTGCGTGTCCATAAAGGGCAGCGACAGGGCGAACTCCCTGCTTTCATAGCGGGCAAGGCAACCGCGATCGCCGAGGGTCGAACGGAGGATGTCGGCCAGATCACATATCACTTTTTCGATCTGTTGTGTTCCGTAGAGTTCCCGGAACAGGGCGAAATCATCCAGACTGACCATCGCAATGGAATAGCTGTTCATACGCGCCTGCTCGAACTGTTTTTTGGCATGATCGGTAAAATAGCGGCGGTTGTACAGGCCGGTGAGCGTATCAACATAAGCCTCCCGCTGCATCGCCGCGTACATCATGGCGTTCTTGGCCGCAATGGACATGACGGCGCCTGCGGATTCCAGAAAGGTGATTTCTGCCGCGGAATAGTTTTTACGGCCTTCACGGTCGGCCAGCATGGCAAAGCCCAGAAGCTTTCCGCCCTCGGACAAGGGCAGCAACAGCTTGATATAATTTGACTCTAACAGATCTTTTTCGCTTTCCCACATGGCCCGGAAATTCTTCGTGCGCGTGAAGTCCTTATAGCTGATGGACAAGTTATGTTCCTCCAGCCAGGCAACGACAGGGCTTTCCCCCCGGATGGTCAGTCCGGTTGTAGAGATGGATTTTGTTACCGCCTTGGTGACAAAATCATTTTTGTCATTGCGTACCAGAACATAGGCCATGTCACAGTCGGTCGCGCGCTCAATCAGGTTGCAGAAGGTTTTAAAAATTTGCTGATCGTTGAGGGATTCGTTGATCTCCCGGCTGAACAGGCGAAGCTCCTCCTCCCTGGTTGCCAAGGACTTGTTAAACAGGGAGTATGTCAGATTTTTGATCAGGATATAGACAAGAATGGTGGTCAATGATAAAAGCACCGCGAACACAATGGGCTTGGCCGCAACAAAATCGGGAAAGTGCAGATCGTAGGTCCGCTCAAAGGGCGAATAAAGCCCCGTCATAATGACGGTCATAATGATTGAGGCGGACAGATACAAAGGCCCGCGGGAGGTAATCATCTTAAAAGAGATCAGGCGCTTTTTATACAGGCTATAAAACAAGAGCATCGCGTTGATGCCGGCGGCCAGCGGATCGATTGGGAAGGAGTCCGCGCCCGGAATCATCATCGACGCTGCCAGGCCGGAGAACAGAACGATCATGCCGATAAAAAACGGCATGAAGGCATTCAGAGACTGGCCTTTGTACTTGATACCCTGGTAAACCATCTGAAAGGACAGGGCGATGGTGATAAGGGACAGGACCAAGGGGATGAGGGTCCAGTAGCTGACGCCATAGGTGAAGCTGCGTGTGCCGTTTTCCGAGACAACGGTCGGAGAAGTGAAGAAAACATCCGTGTTCGCCAGGACGGCAAGCGCAACCCAACTGACAGCGATCAGCGTATAGGTGAAGTTTCCTTTGGTTTCGGTGTAATGGTAAACAAAATTAAATACGGTGAAGGGGACAAGGAAGATACCGGTGATCGAGATGTTAAACCAGAAAGCCGCGCCGGGGTAGACCATTGAGCGCATGGCAAGCGATCCGCCCGTCCACAGCACAAAGGAGCCAATCTGCAACATGAAAGCGGTGATCAGTTTGTTTTTTTTCGCGGACAGGCAGATGAGCAGCAAAAACAGGTTAAGCAGCATCGCTATGGCGGGGATGGCGACAAAGAGCGTTTGATTTACTGCCATGCGTTCACACCCCCGTTCCTGGAAAGGCCGCACATGGCCCTGAAATCAACCACATCGGTGGTCGGCGGGTTGATGCTGCGCAGGCTGTGACCGCGCATGTTTTCAAAGGCGCTGAAGGAGCCTCCGGGGACTACGTTGACACGCAATGGATCCATGTTGATCAGCTTTTTCAGATCAATATAGTCGTCGTCATAGTACTGGAAATAAATGCTCAGGTGCTGCTTGACAATATCGGCCGCGGCCGTCTGGCTGCCCACCTCCTCATCCAGCTCGATGAACATCTGCAAAAAGGCGTGCTTTTCACTGTCATATTCCTTAAGCGCCGACCAGTGCTTGATCGGCAGACGGGACAGGCTGATGACCTTCTCGATTTCTCTGGCGGTAATGCGCGTAAAACCGCCGATGTCGATGACGTTGGGTGTACGGTCGATAAACTCAAACTGAGGAATGAAGAGACCGTCATGCGGATTATGCAGCCTCAGGCAGCGATAGACATCCCCCACCCGGTAACGTGTAAACGCGCCGCCCTTGAACACGGTGATGACCAACTCGTACAGCTGATTGGGGCTCAGCTCATCCATCAGATAGGTGCGGGGGGTGTAGCTTGGATCCTCCAGGCTGCGGTGCATCTCCTTTTCAGGGATAAATTCATAAAAGCAGACATCAGGAAAAAGAACCAGGCCGTCATGACTCCATGTTTCGGTGCCTATCAGCGTCGGTTCCGTGCCGCCGGCGATTTCCATTGGCCGTTTGCCCCAGAAGCGCTCGAGGTCCGGTTTATACAGGGTGGAATCATTGCCTACGCAGACGAAGGCGTCCAGCTTGAAAATATCCCGGGGCAGCATCGGCACCTTGTCCCGCTTGCTGCGATAGCGGGCCTTTAAAAGCCTGTAAAGCATAACAGGGGACATGCCCGCGATTTTTTTTAGACTGAATCCTGAACCCGAGGAGGAGCTGAGAAGATTTTCGCTGATATAGTACAGGATGCTGCTCATCCCAAAAAACTGGTTCATGCCGTGTTTTACAGCCATCTCAAAGCCTTTGGCCATCTGCTTTGAGAAAGACATGCTGACGGCCTCTTTCACGGGGGGCATAAAGCGAAAGTCAATCTCTCCTTTGGCCAGGTGGGGAAACAGACCGGTGGGATAAGGCATGGGCGCCAGCGTATAGAGAATCTTGCCCCGCTCTCGCACCCGGTAATGCCCTCGGCGTGTTGAGCCTGACAGGATGATGATCGACAGCATATTGCGGGTATACGTATCCATCATGCCCTTGGAGTAAGGGGCTGACTTACGGGGAAACTCACCCCCCTCCCAGGTTGTTTCCAGCCAGACAACGGGCTTGACCGGCAACTCATCCTCGCGGCGCATCAAGAGGGTATCCGCATAATCTTCAAACCGGGTCAAGGGCACCATGCGGCGGAATTCGTCGACTGACTGGGGGATGGTGTCCTTCATCAGCCTTTTTCCAAGTTTTGAGGAGGATAGGAGCTTGATCTGCTCCATCAGCAGGCTCTTTTGAACCTGCATATATTCCTCCATACTCATGTCAAGAAAACCGCAGTATTCCTGCCAAATCTCCTGGGGGGAATCTTTGCGGAGTTTCTCTTTAAACTTCATACATCATCCTGCTTGTCAATCGTTTTTCCAAACGCGCGGGCTATGCTTTGCGCGGTGGGGAGAAGGAAGGGAACCCTTTGCCGGTAGCCGTCATAGCCAGGGATGGTAACCGGAAAAACCCTTTGATCCTGGAAAACCACATACAATAGATTGAGCGCTGACGCGATCAGGCTGCTGAACAGCAGCCCGCGGCTTCCCAGACCCAGGGCCAGCGAAACAAACATCAAGGGGAAAAACAAAGCTCCGGGGTGCCTGCACAGCGCGTAAACACCGCTGTCCACCAGCTTCTGATCCGCCTGAGGGCTCAAATAGGTATCCTTGACGGGCAGAGCGCCGAAAAGAGAGGCATATTCCCCCCATGCGCCCAGGGCTGTCAGCGCGAAAAACACAAATCGTGCCGGCAGAGAGACGGCATAACAAGGGCCGGACACCATTGCCATCATAAGGGCAAGGCCGAGAACAGGCAAGCTTAACGCAAACAGGCGTTTTCCGGCTTTGTCCTGCCCGCGCATCTTCAGCACATCAGAGAAAACCATCGTTGCGAAGGAGACGACAATGAAAACAAAGGGGATCACTTACAAAACACCGCACTGGCAGATTGATGATTGTCGTTTTCATGCATTGAATGGTAACAAACTGAACAAACCCTCTTTCGGATACTTTTGCGCACGAGCAAAACATGAAAACCAAAAGCGGAGTTGATCAACACCTTGCACCTTCCCATATCAACCTCATCAAGAAGAATCGGCTGATTAGATTATAACGTGGCTCATTATAACAGAACTGTCATATTCTGTCTATTTTTCCGAACATTTTCAGGAGAGAATTCTATTGGTCGGTGCTGCAGCGACAAACGCCTGAAAATCGCTTGGACAGGCAGCTTTTGTTGGACTGGTTGCGGACGCGTCATTGC
>CAZYKQ010000130.1:0-5063 GCA_964648235.1 uncultured Christensenella sp.
TCCACCGTGTAGGTGGTGCCGAGGCGCCGCAGCTCCATATCCGATACCTCAAAGCCCGGGCGGCCTTCACAGGCCAGCTCGCACATCTTAAGGCGCTGCGCACCTGTGGCGCGGGGCGTCTTGTGAGGCGGGTCACCGTCGGGCAGAAAGATCACCCGGTCCAGCTTCAGCTGGTCCAGCGCCTTTTGCGCGATGTCCAGATGCCCCAGGTGGATGGGGTCAAAGGTGCCGCCCATCAGGCCGCTGCGCATGCTCATCCACCTCCTGTCCCTGATAGCGTATCGGTTCATCCTCGGTGACCGGAATAAATTGTCCGTATTCCAAAGCGTAGAGATAGGCTTCCTTGACCGGCCGTCCGGTAATATCCCGCAGCGCGCGCATATACCAGCGCAGCTGGCTGCGGTAACGCCGGGCGATGGTGTCCGGCGGCGTCCTGTCGGTCTTGTAATCGATCAGCACCCAGCCTTCATCCTCCAGAAAACAGCAGTCCAGCACGCCCTGCAGGATCAATTCCTGCTCGCACAACAGCGTGAAGGGCCATTCGCGCTCGACCGCGGCGGCGGCCAGAAGCCGCTGGCCGACCGGGCTTTCGTAAAAGCCGCACAGGGCCTGCGCGTCCACGGCCTCCCGCTCCTGCGGCTGAAGGATATCGCCCGCAGCCAAGGCGTCAAGCCCGCTTAGGATGGCCCGGCGCAGCGCGTCCCCGCGCAACCCGCGCACAACGGCAAGATCCAGGCTGCCCAGGGCTTTGTGCGCCGCGATGCCGCGGGAAATTCCCGGCAACGCGGGGCCGGGCTTCGCCGCGGATCGGCTGAGCCGCTCCAAGGGCAGGCGCTTGGTGCCGGGCGTTTCTTCCTCCACCGTAAGCTCCCGGTGCGTCATCTGGGTGACTGACATCTTCAAGGGGTGCCCCGCGGGGACCGGCAGGGGGGCCATCATCCGGACAATCTCTTCCCCCGGCATTTCTTTGCCCAGGGGCGGGAAGGGGGAGGCCGAAGGGGGCGGGGGCGGCGCCTGCAGCTGACGGCTAAGATGATAGCGGACGCTGAAGCGGCTGCCGTCCGGCGCTTCCCACAGGGTATCCTCACCCGATTGCAAGGCGGGCCACAGGCTTGCGCCGATCCACTCCAGCATGTTGACGGCACGGTCGGCCCCGGCGCTGCCGACGGCCATTTCCCATTTCTTTCGCTCGCCTGAGATGCTGCGCACAGCGGAGATCAGGATCAGCCGCTCTTTGGCGCGGGTCATGGCAACGTAGAGCAGCCGCGCTTCCTCGGCGCGGGTTTGCCCGTCCTTTTTCAACTGGATGGATTTGCCCCAGAGGGTGTCATAGGTCATCCGCCGGTCTGGGTCCACCAGCTTCAGGGCGGGCCCGCTGTCCGTATCCAGGAGAAGAAGATCGCCGCCCTGCTTGCCCACGCGGAAGCGGTGGGATAAATCAGGCAGGAAGACCACGGGAAACTCCAGCCCCTTGGATTTGTGGATGGTCATGATGCGTACCACGTCCTCACCCGCGCCCAAGGTGGCGGCCGCGCGGGTATCGTTTTGCTTTCTTGCCTCCTTAACGCGGCTTAAAAAACCATGCAGGGTCTGGGGCGCGGGGTTGGGGCCGGAGCGTTCACACAAAAGGCGCAGGTTGGCGCGGCGCAGCTCACCCTGGGGTTTTGCCCCGGCGCGGGCGTAGATGCCTGTTTCACGGAGCAGCCAGCGCAGAAAGCTGCTCAGTTCTCTGTTTTCACACTGGACGCGCCAGGCGGCAAGGCGGTCGATCGCCTGCTTCACCTGCGGGTCGCTTTCCTCCAGCGAGAAAAAGACCTGGTGGAAGGGCAGGCGATTGTCGCTTCCGCCGCGCAAACGCACAAAATCATCGGGGCTGAAGGAGAAAGGCGGGGCGGCAAGGACGGACAAAAGCCGCTCGTCGTCCAGGGGATTATCCAGCACATGCAACAGGTTCAGCACGTCCGACACCTCTATGAGGTCAAAAAACTGCTGGTCGGCATCCGAATAGACGGGAATGCCCTGATCGCGCAGCACGCGGGCAATGGTTTCAGCCCGGCCGGAAGCGCTGCGAAGCAGCACAACCATATCCCGCCAGGACATAAGCCGACGCGCGCCGTGCTCCGTCATTTCGCTGCCGCGCAGCTGCGTCATCAGACGCGCCATCAAAGCGGCCTCACGCTCGCTGGCGCCGGGGATCTCTTCTGCCTCGGCTTCGTTTGCCCCTTCGGTATCTGTTTCTTCCTCTTCCTGTTGCGGCGGCTCTTCGGGCGCATCCTTAGAGCTTTCAGGCAAAATCAGGTGCAGCTCGCAGGCCGGATCCTGGCTGGAATGCGTACCGGGATACAAGCGTTCCTCGCTGCCGTAGCCGATCTCCAGAGCGCCGCCGCGGAGGGTATGGTCAAAGACATGGTTGACAGACAGCAGGATGTTGTCGCGGGAGCGGAAATTTTCGCTGAGCGTGATCACGCGCTCGGCAGCGCCCTCCGCTTCGTCAAAGCGCTCGTACTTATCCAGGAACAGGCCCGGTTCCGCCAGGCGGAAGCGGTAGATACTCTGCTTGACATCGCCTACCATGAACAGGCTGCTGTCCTGGCCGTGCATTCTGCGGATGATGGCCTCCTGAATGCGGGAAATATCCTGATACTCATCCACAAACAAGGCCTTGTAGTGCGCCTGCTCCCTGCCCTGGACGATGGGGTCTTTGAGGCATTCGAGCGCCAGGTGCTCAAGATCCGAATAGTCCCAAAGCTGGCGGGCGCTTTTATATTCGCCATAGCGCTCATGTGTCCGGCGGGTCAGGGCGCACAGCGCCCTCAGGGCAGGCAATGTATAGCGGATATCGTCCGCGGCTTTTTGAAGCGCTTTTTCGCCGCGCGGCAGCGTGTCAAGCGCCGCGCTCAAACAGCCCTTGGCGGCCTTGCGCAGAAGCTTGAAGCGCTCGCGCAGCTCTTCGCTTTCCTCCTCCGGGGCTTTGCTGCTGGGCAGGCGTACGAAACTGACCGTCCAGTCTTCCGGGATGTCCTCCCCCCGGGAGAGCCGACCGAGTATGGCCTGGGCTATCTCCAGATCGGTTTTGGCGGCGCTGTCATAGCGGGCGGGCCCTTGGGGATGCTGTGTTATCCGGAGGCCCTGTTCGATGAGCGCAAGGGCTTCCTCAGCCTCGCGCAGGGCGGTCCGGCGCAGCTGGGAAAACCAGGGCTGCGTTCGGATATCCTCTGCCGGGGCATCGCGAAGCTGCTCGTCCAGCCAGGCCCAGGGCTCTTCCTGGGCGCGCAAAAAGAGGTACAGTTTGCGGACCATCTCTTCAATCTGTACATCCGTATACTGGTTGATCAGGCAGGCGCCGTCCTCGTCCGGCTGCTCATAGAGGGCTTCCATTTCTTCGGACAAAGCGCGGTCCTGCATGCTTTTAAGCAGGCTTTCATCGCCGACGCCCGACATCGGGTCGGCGCCCACGGCCTGGAAGTGACGGCGGATCAGCTTGATGCAAAACTGGTGCAAGGTGCTGATATCGGCCGTGCCCAGCCGGTCGCGCTGGGCTTTGAGCGCTTTGTTTTGCCGGGCTTCAGCCGTCAGCGTCCGCTGCAGGCGCTCGCGCATCTCCCCGGCAGCGGCGCGCGTGAAGGTGACCACCAGCATTCGGTCGATGCCTACCCCCTCGCGCAAAAGGGCCATGATGCGCTCAATCAGAACGGTCGTCTTGCCGGAACCGGCTGCCGCGCTGACCAGTATGCTTCGGTTGCGCGCCTCAATGGCGGCCCGTTGTTTGGGCGTCCACTCAGGCATCGGGATCCTCCTGGGGGCAGCAATACAGGCGGTAGAGGTATCCGTCCAGATTGTTGCGCCGGGTCACGCGGATGCTGTCAATCTCCAGGCGCTCCATCAGATTGCTGAGGATGGTGAGGCCCGTGGGCGTAATGTGCACGCGCTGAGGCGGCAGGCCGGGCAGGCGGACACGATCCTCCGCGGGGGTAAGGCTCAGACGCTCCAGCCACTCGTTCACCTCTTTGCGGCTGACGTAATGATCCTCCGGGCAGGGTTTGTCCCAGGGCTGTTTCAGGATCATATTGACCAGCGTGGTGCCCGTACCGCCGACCAAAGCCCAGCCTTCCGGCTGCAAAGGCAGGGGCGGCAGGTGTTTGTCGAGGCGCTCCCGCGCGATGCTGTGCGCGGCGGCCAGGTCCTCCGCGGAGTTGACGGCCTGCCGCTTCAGCAGGCGGCTCGCGCCTATCTGCAGGCTGCGGGCGAAGGAGAGGCCGCCGGCGTCGCCCAGGGCCACCTCGGTGGAGCCGCCGCCGATGTCGATCATGCCCTGGATGCCTTCCCGCATGGGGATGCAGGTGGCGCCCAGAAAGGAAAGCCGGGCTTCCTCATCGCCGGAGATGATGCGCGTGAGCATCATGGGGGCAATGGCGGCGATATAAAAATCAAGCTCATGGCGGTTGATGGCGTCGCGCACGGCGCTGGTGGCAATCAGACGCACCTGCTCGGCGCCGGCCTGCCGCGCTTCATAATGAAGTTTGGAGACGGCGCGGGCACAGCGTTCCATGCCTTCTTCACTGAAACGCCTTTTATCATCCAGAGACAAAAAAAGGGCCGTCTCCTCCCGCCCGCGGGCAGGGTTGGAGAGCGACTGATCCAGGTTGGCGGTCAGCATCCTGGTGGAGTTGGAGCCGATGGCGATAACGCCCATGCGATGGATGCTCACGGCGATGTGGACTGGCCCTGCGGCAGCCCTTCCTCCCCCCACAAAACTTCAGGGTTGGTCACAACAAAGCGGATCTCGCCCTCGGCCAGGTAGCCGTAGCGCGTGCGGGCTTCGTTGGCGATAAAATCATCAGTTTTAGCCAGCTGCAGGGTGTTGGCAAGGTCGGCCACTTCCTTTTGTTTATCCGAAACCAGGCGGTTGCCCTCCTGAACCATCTCCCTTAGCTTGCTGACCTCGCCGCCCAGGTGGGAATTGATGATGGTAAAAACAGCCACAATGATAAACAGAACCGTCACCAGCACGATGCCGGGCACCTGTTTATCCCATAGCTTGTAAAATCGGCTTCGCCTGCGGG